>CAYTGW010000181.1:0-8146 GCA_964437395.1 uncultured Desulfocicer sp. | reverse complement strand
GAAACGGAAACTGATATAATTTTCAGCAGGCCTCTCGCTGACAAAGGTCTCCAGTATGGAAAAGTGAAACCCCAGACGGGAGCTGAGGCTGCAATATTGCTTTGATATCATGAAGTAATTACGCTCTGCATATTTGGAACGTCTGCCGGTGTTAAGGGCAGGGTTGGCTGTTGCCTGAAACATGACTGACAACAAACCTTTACCGTCAATGGGTGGCGGCCCGTCCCAGGGAATGGCGAGCATTCCTTCCCATAGGGCCAGCATGGGGATTGAGGCAATGTTATCGATTGTCACATATTTTTCTTTGACCTCTGATTTGAATCCATCATCCAGGTCCAGGATCCACCACTGCATGGGGGTCTTGTAGTACAACTGCTTGCTGGTCTTCTCCGGAAAATGATGCGTAATACCGAAACTGAACATCTCCTGAACCGATACTTCATGGATAAAGCGGGTGATGTCGTGAAGCGTGGTACACATGCTTGGCTTGAAATCCGGTGAATCCGGATTTAACAGGTTCAATGGCACAATATATCGGCTGACCTGCTGCAATCGTTTGTGAACCGGGCTGCCCTGCATCATAAAGTGTGGCTTTTCCTGTGTTGCCAGCAGGGACTCAATACGTCCGCGATGCAGGCACAGGCCGTCTGCATCAACGGTGACAATCATTCCTGTTTCAATTTTGTCAAAAATGTCCGGCAGGCTGAAGATCGCCGGCACAGCGAACTCACGCGCCACATTGGCCAGATGTCCTGCAAACCCGCCCTGTTCCGTCACAACCGCGGCGGCACGGCCGAGAAGAGGCGCCCATTGGGGAAGCGCCTGGCGCACAAAAAGAATGGAACCATCGGGAAATCCAAAAATGTCCGCGGCTTTCTCTGCCACATAGACTAATCCGGATGCAGCTCCGGGACTTGCGGTGATTCCTCCGCTTGCGATAACGGTTTCAGGCAGTTCTCCAGGCTGCGTTACTTTCGGATCAAGACGGCCCTCGGATACTTTCAGCTGCAACGGGCGGCACTGGAGTATAAGAATCTCTTCCGGATGCTCATTGGACAACGCCCATTCAATATCCTGAGGCGAGCCGTAATAGGCTTCTATCTTCAGGGATAACTTTGTTAATTCCACTATTTGAGAGGATGTCAGGGAGGGCATAGATGCGGCATCACCGGTCAGATCCATGCGGCAGACACCTTCTTCCGGATAGCATACGAATTTTCTTTTCTTTTTTTCAACAACAGAACGAATGATTTCGGGTTCAGGTGCCCGTGATACAACAAACAGGTCGGAAGTGATGCTGCCATCCACCACGGATTTGGGCAATCCCCAGGCAGCATTGATATAAACGGAATGGTCCATGGGGGCAACCGGATTACGGGTATAAACCACACCGCCGGCCGCGGCATCCACCATACAAAGACAGGCAACACTCATAGCGATATCTTCGTCCCGGAATCCGCGTTTCAGGCGATACGTAATTGCCGGTACACCATATTTGCTTGAAAGGACTTCCTTATAGGCGCTGAAAATATTATCTGTGCTCACATTGAGTTTACTGTGGTATTGTCCGGCAAAGGAAGCGCCGGAAGCATCTTCACCCAATGCGCTGCTGCGAAGGGCCAGATAGATCGGTTTCTCACCATTTCCGGATAAATGCCGTACCGCATCTTCAATTGCTTTAATCAGTTCCGGAGGCACTTTTCCCTGAATAATTAACTGGCGGATCTCCGTACTGAGTGCCACCAGATTCTCCATATTTTCCAGTGAGGCAGCCTGGATACGCCGGTCTATTTCAGCCTGAAGATCGTTACATCTCAGGAAAAGGTCATATGCAGCAACCGTAATGCTGAATCCATCAGGAACTTTCAGGCCGATCCGGTTTTTCAGCTCTCCAAGATTGGCCATTTTCCCACCCACAAGATCCGCCAGATCGCTGTTGATATCTTCAATCGGAATGATCAACCGGTCATCCCGGCTGATTCTGGATTCGGATAAAACACGGCTGATATCCTTTTGAATGGCATCATAGCGTTCCTGCAGCACTTCATATTTACCAGGCGCCAGTTTTTCAATCTTTCGGATCATGCGAAAGACATTGACAGAGACTGCCGTGCAACGCGCTTTGATATAGGCCATGCCGAAAGTCTTGTCGCCTTTGAGGGTCTGTTCGATATCGGCCATGATTTCAAGCGCCCTGTTGTTGGCGCCCAGAAGCAGTTTGAAATTGTTATACCGCTCCTTGAAATCAAGACGCAATGATTCCGCATCAGAAGAAAGAGGGTCTTCCTTATGAAAGGAGAAATATTTCTGAATGCGTGTAAAAAGTCCCATCGAATCGTTATCCAATATGGATCAGACCGGTGAAGAAGAAGGCACGGTTACCTTCTTCTTTCACCGATTCAAGTGTTGTTTAATGCTCTAATTTCAGTCCCCATCCCTCAAACATATACAGGATGGCAAAACCATACCAGAGTGTATATACCACATAAAAGATCAGGGAGAAAATCACGATGCCGTATTTATCAGAGATTTTCTCGGATTTAATTTTATAATAATTATAAGCGGTTTCAACTGCTTTTTGATTGACTGTGGTGACGATTTTGGCTTCCTTGAATAGTTCCTGTTTGGACAGCATCTTGTCCATTTCTTTCGCGGCCATCCACCAGTTGTACAGGACCTGACGTTCATCATAGCCATATTTTTCACTAACCTGAGATCCTGAATTATTATACATCAAATCTGCGTCGATCAGGCAGTTTTGGAGAATTCCACCCAGATCCCCTGTTACGTTAAGTTCTTTCCCATTGATGGTTACAACGGCGCTGCCGGACTGTAACAGTTTGGCGGTCTGTGCAGCCTGCTTCTCATCTCCCATTTTCAGGGACAGAGAGATGGATTTTCCGGAATAGCCGGCAACCTCATCTTTCAGTTTCGGGATATAATAGGCGGATCCTTTTGAGATGGAGTTATACAGACCATCCAGATAGTTCAGACCGTTTTGACCTTTGAATATGGGTGAAAAAATCAGAGCCAGAACCACAAAAAAGGCAAACAGCAGTCCGAAACCAAGAAAAAATTCCTTTTTATCAGCAATCTTCATGACTGCACCTCCTCTCCTTTCAATACGCGGATGTTGATCAGAAATGTTCCGATAACCCAGACAGCAAATCCGCCGATGACAACAAAAAATGCATATATTCCAATTGTATCCAACAAGGCACCGGTCTGTTTGGAAATGGGGATTATATCCATTTCACCCAGCTTGCCGGGCAGTGCGAAGATACGGTTTACAGCCCCAGCGAGTACGGCCATGGCATAAAATCCGCGAATGGTGACTCCTTTGACTACTTTGGTTACCATGGCGCCGATCTGTATGCCTACAAGAGACCCAAGCAGCATGCCCATGGCGAGGGTGTAAAAGATGAACCCATAAATAGCATACTGAGTGATCCCGGCATACCCGGCGGTAAAAACGATCTGAAAAATATCGGTTCCCACAGTTGTCATGGAAGAGACTCCCAGGACATAAACAAAAATCGGGAAGGTCAGAAAGCCACCGCCAACACCCATAATACCGGCGGCAAGACCCACAAGCGCGCCGCTCAGAACAAGGAACACCCACGAAATGCTTCGTCCGCCCGGCGTCAGTTCATGATCAAAGGTAATCATCGGCGGTATTTTTATGGATTGAATTTTTCTGGGAAGATTGCCCATTTCCGCGCCCTCGTCTTTGCCGCCATGAGCGCCTTCGCCGCTTCCGGATTTCCGGGCAGTAAGAAAATCATTCATGGCATATGCACCCAGAAATGTGAGCATGAAGGCGTAGACAGTAGTGATAAAAGCATCGCTTAATACCGGATTGATTTCATAGAGTACCCTGTTGAGCAGTCCACCTGCTGTGGAACCGATAATCGCACCGATGAGAAAAACCAAAGCAAGCGGAACAGAAACATTTCCGAGCTTCCGGTGGATCACACTTCCCATAATGGCTTTTGCAAAAATGTGAAATAAATCGGTTCCAACCGCCAGGATACCTTTGATGCCGGCGCTCATCAATGCCGGTGCAATAATAAATCCGCCTCCGGCGCCGATGCATCCGGTGATCAGCCCTGCACAAATCCCGATAAGGATAGAGGCGATAAAAATGCCGGTGGAGTAAAAGGCCGGAGAGTATGCCTTTTTACCTCCGAGCAGGTTTGGCAGTGAATCACTGATCTGATCCGCAAATACAATTCCACCCAGCAGTATAGGCAGAAGCAACAAGCATAGCATCAGCACACGCTTTCGATCTCGAAGGATGGTATTGGAGATATTGATCTCCCATAAGGCGTGGGCCCTTGCCCCCATCATCATGAACTTGCCCCATTCTCGAAAAAAATTCATAACACTTGACTCCTTTCACGAATAATTAATTAATTGATTCATTTTGTTTCATTTTCAGCCTTTTCTTCAAGCTGTTTTATTTTTTTTTTCTGGATCACGATTTTTCCGAATGCATCTTCAATTTTGTATAGGAGTTCATCGATATCGACCGGCTTCATGAGATAATCAAACGCTCCTAATTCCATTCCTTCCCTGGCCACTTCCAGCGATGCGTGGCCTGTGAGCATGATGACTTCGGTAAGAGGCCACTGTCTTTTGATTTCTCTCAGCATCTGGATGCCGTCCATACCCGGCATTCTCACATCCAATACAACAATGTCCGAGGATGATTGCCGCAACAGCTCAAGGCCTTCTTCTCCGTTTCCGGCTCCGCGAACATTTATACCCCTTTTGGACATTCGTTTGAGAAGCGTGCTGAGAAAATCGATTTCATCATCCACAAACAAAACATTAAAACGATCCGGATTCATTTGATGTTCTCCTTGTGCTTCATACCTACGGCTTCTGATATTTTTTGAAGCAACTCGTTTAATTCACATGGCTTGGTCAGATAATCGAATGCTCCAAGAAGGATGCCTTCCTGGGCTGAAGATTCGGAACCATGCCCTGTCAGCATGATGACCGGCATCTTTGGAACCATTTTCTTGAATATTTTTAATACTTCAATGCCATCCATATCTTCCATCTTCAGATCCAGTATTGCGACATCAAAATCCTTTGATCGAAGAATCTGGATCGCTTCTGCTCCACCGTTCGCGGTTTCAACAAGAACTCCTCTTTTTCCCATGCGCTTGCTGATCACTGTTGAAAAGCCAACCTCATCATCTACCAGTAAAAGCCTTATTGGCATTCGGGTTTCAAGGATATCCTGCATTCGATTATCTCCTAATATGCCCGATGGGAGGTAATTTCTTTTATACGGGCTTCCGCAATACGCTCTTCTTGACGCCTTTTTTTGGAGGCTGCTTCATCTACTTTGGTCATTAAAACATCAATCTCACAGGGTTTCATCAGATAGTCGTGTGCACCCCATTTCATTCCATCAATGGCGGATTCCACAGTGGCATGTCCGGTCAGCATGATCACCTCGACCAGCGGATAGCGCTTTTTAATTTCTTTGAGTGTTTCAATGCCATCCATACCCGGCATCTTCACATCCAGGATAACAACTTCTACATTATGATTCTTTTCCAGTTGCTGCAGCGCCTCATTGCCGTTATAAGCCACAGAGATCGCTAAATTCCTTTTTATTAAACGTTTGGACATGGTTTCCACAAAAGCGGTTTCATCATCCACCAGAAGTACATTACAAAGAGTCATGGTTTTCTCCTTTTTTCAGTTCATTTATTGAATGCATTTTGACAGAAAAACTGTCGTCTATGCAGGGTTTATGTTTTTGATTACGGTTTCAATCCGCTTCTCAAAGGTCGGCAGCTTCACCAGAAATGTGGTTCCGAGGCCGACGACACTTTTCACTTGAATATTTCCTCCCAGTTTATTGACAATGCCATAGCAGATGGAAAGCCCAAGACCCGTTCCTTTCCCAACCGGTTTTGTGGTAAAAAAGGGATCGAAAATCCGTCCCACATAAGCCATTGGGATTCCTGGGCCGGTGTCTGTGATCTCCGTTAAAACCATATCCTCGGATGTCTGTGTTGAAATGGTGATGGTTCCGCCGGTTTTTTCCATGGCATCAATCGCGTTATTGATCATATTTAAGAGAATCTGCTGAATTTCCGTGTTGGACGCTCTCACACTCGGGAGGTTTGAATCAAAATTGCTCTTGAAGACGATCCTGCTGTATCTGGCACGCTGCTCGGTCAGACCGATAATTTCCTGTATGAGTTGATTTATATTTACTTCCTGTGTCCGGGAATCGGTCTTTCGTGCAAAACTCAACAGCTTGTGCGTGATCTCCTTGCAACGTCTACCCTGGTTGCTGATTTGCGACAGAGCTCGTTGAAATTCACTCATATTTTCACTGTTTCTGAACTCTTCTTCTTCCAGAAGATCTTTAATCCATCCGGCTTCTTCCACCATGATCGCTACCGGATTGTTGATTTCATGAGCAATTCCTGCTGCCAGTTCGCCGATTGATGCCAGCTTTCCGCTCTCAATGACCTGTTGATTCATCATTTCCTTTTCCGTGTTGGCCCTGGCGATTCGGGTAACTGTTCTGCGTGACAGCAGGAAGGCCATAACCACAATTCCCATGCTTCCAAGGATAAAAACCAAAAAGGCAGTTTGAAAAGCCCGCCGGACAATTAAATATGCATCGGCTACATTTTGCTTATAAATTAACAGCCAGTCGCCATTTTTTAAAAATGAGGTCACATATATACAGTCCTTGCCGGATAAATCTTTTTTCCTGGATATCTGCACTTTTTCCGGATGCATCCCTCCTTCCAATAAGAGTTCATCCAGTACTTTCCGGCTAGGCAGAGAATCCGCTTGGGGGTTGGTCTGGTATTCACCGATTCGATTTAAAATAAATGCATACCCGGTTTCGCCGATACGAATATTTTCCACCAGATTGTTAAAAGCCATAAAATCGATGGTGGCTCTTACAATCCAGACATGACCCTTATAATTCCTTTTGACCGACAGGATAAAATGAGGCAATCCACGTAATCCCAGAAACACATCACTGATAAAATAGGGCTGTGTAATCGCTTTTTTAAACCAGTCCGCATCATGGTAATCCGCCTTTCCCAGTTTAAAAGGGCCGGCATAGGCGATCTGTTTTCCCTCATCGTTAACAATTCCCATATCCACAAAAACCGGTCCATATTCGGATTGAAGGATTGCAAGTCGTTCATTCAGAAAAGCTTCATCGCTTAACTGATCGATATCAAATATTTTGGAAAAATGCCGGATATTGAACAACCGTTCTTTCAGGAAGATGTCGATGTTTTGCTTGTGTTTCAATACCAGTTCTTTTAAGTGTGCTTCCACTTTTTCCTGATAGGATGTCTGGAACTGATTCAGGAGCAAAACGATCACCAGTATCGTGGGTGTGAGCGATACAAGGATAACGGTAAGCATGATATTTCGCTTCAATGATTGATAGAAGGGGTTCTGTAATAGTTTGTTGTTTTTCATTCCGCGATTCCCGACATTGAATTCATTTCCAAATAACAGGGTTAGTTTTTAACATTTGCATTCATATGATGATGGGGTTGAGCAATGATTATGCCATTTTGCTTCAAGTGGATGAAGCCGGTGAATATATACCGAAATCATATTTATATTCGGTCAGTTAAGACGTGATGCCCGCTTTTTGTGTTTAAAAAGATATTTCATCCGTATTCGGGTAGAAATGCCCCACAGGGGCGTTTTTCCCCGAACAGGGATGGTAAAATCCGCGCCACCTGTGTTTTTAGATATTGCAAACAGTTTTTTATGTTTTCAGATGAGGATTCTTTACAGTCTGTAAAAAAAGCTGACAGCTATTTTTATTCTGTGTTCTTTTATCCATATGCGAAACAGGTTTTCAGATACATGACTTTCATTGTCATGTGGTTCAATATTGCTCAGTGGGTCAGGAGGAAAAAGGTTGCAGGATTTAAATGGAAATATTGGGAAAGGTTACACGGTTAATCAGGATGGTTTAAACCGGTAGTCCTCTTTTAAAAAGGCCTCTGCAAGACTTGTAATGCTTTGTTCCGTATGCATCAGCATATCCATCTGGCGGGTGTAAATAAGAAGCCTTCCCACTTGATCAAGCTTTTTCCGGATGGTTTCCTCCGGTTGTTTTGAAAAC
>CAYTGW010000180.1:704-8205 GCA_964437395.1 uncultured Desulfocicer sp. | reverse complement strand
AGCTTTTTCTCAACTGTTTTTTTACCGTGACAGCTCCCACACTTTGGTGGGTGTAAGGAAACTGGACTGTTGTGGTGACACCCCTGACAAATTGTCCCTTCGCTCTTATGGAAGTAACGTGCCAGATTATTGTCCTTCACACCGTCCATAAGATTTTGAACCATTTTTCGATGAGGCATTTCCACTGGTTTGTATTGGTTTTGGAGTTGACTTATGATTACTTTGTCCGGAATATCCTTATCTGCATATGTTCTGGTAATGGCAACTCTTTTATTCAGAGCCTGTGTAGCTGCCGGATTATTGAAAACCGATGGATCATTTTCATCGACGCCGGACAACGGATACATATGGCAGGATTTACAGGACATGGTATCCGTTGTTCGGATATTGTTGGTTAAAACATGACAGCCTGCACACTCTGTGGCCTGTTTGCGGCTTTGATGACATCCAAGACAACTGGATTGTTTCGTGAGCTTGTGCATGGCCTGTTCCAGTTTCACTCCATTCCCTTCTTTTTCACCTTTCACTGTATGGCAAGAGCTGCATGCATTTAGATCCTTATGATGACACTGGATGCAAGTGTCATTATATCCTTCATGTGCCTGATGATCAAAAGCTACTCTGTCCATTTGTCCGGCTTTTCCCATATTACCTTTTTTAATAAAAACCTTGCCGGGTTGATTGCGATCCAATCGCGGAACCTCATATCGTTTTTCATATTTTTTTTGATTTTCTGCATCATGACATCCATAGCATGTAACAGGACCGTTTTTTTTCTTTTGTTCAGAATTGCTACGATGGCAATCAATGCATGCGACATGAGAAGCGGTAGACATGGGAAGGATCTTTTTTTCTTCATTTTTCTTATGACAATACCGGCAGGATACTTCTTTCCCTTTGACATATATCCGCTTCTTCATATTTATATCGTACTCATGATGACATGTATCGCACTTGTTGTTCTGTGACTGTGAATGTCTGTAATGAAGAGACTTATCAAATCCTATCGGCATCCTTGAGGAAGGAATTCTCATCTTCCGATGGCATCCACCGCATTCAACAGGTCCTGTGGATAACCTTGCAGTAGCATTTTCTTTATGACACCCGATGCATGCTGAATGGTATAAATCCATCAATTTTTTTTTCTGCATCCCCTTTGAGTTTTTAAATTCCAGCGACAATCGGTTTTTATCTTGTAAATGACATGAAGAACAATCCTTTTCCTGTTTTCGGAGTGCTTCTGTATGAAGATCATGAAGAAATGTAACGGCCGGACGTTCAAGGGGTCCGAATTGTTTCATGGAATCGATGATCACCAGATCAGATCTTGCAGATTCAAATACCTCTTGATTCTTTCCGCCCCCGGTTGCATATGTTCCGTAACAATTCAAGATAAAAACAATTAATAGGATTACGCTCTTGGGTAACAGTTTTCGATTCTTCATTTTCTGTTCCTGTAGAAGTGTATTTGGGTCAACCCGGAATGACATCGTATTAAAAATCCAAAATAACTTACTATAAAAGCGAATGATTTGGAAGGAAAAACAGAATATATCCTGTCAAAAAGATATTTTACAAAAATTACATGATTTTCAAGTCCGGAGGCAGCGGCCTTGTTTTCATTTTCATTCTGAATCCTGAAAAAAAATATGATTGTTTGATGACGCGCAAATCTTTCCTTTCGACAATATTTGCGATATAGTTTCCTTTAGAATTGAATATTATCAACCGGATTCACATATTAATTGAAGCGATTGTAAAAAAAATAGAAGATATGGCTGTTCATACTTTTTCGGATATAAATAATATCATAAAGTCCCTTGAGGAAAAAATTCCAAAGATTCTCTGCACGGACAGACCCTATGTAATTCGAAAAATAGCGATCATCCGTTCCCTGAAAAACAAAGTGAATGAAAAGCAGATGACGCCTATGATATCTGAAATTCAGTACCGGATTGCAAATTCAGAGGAGATTTTGCGTCATCGGAAATTAACTGTACCGGATTTTTCCCATTATCCGGACCTGCCCATTACCAATCATAAGAATGAAATTATCCATGCAATTCAGGGAAACCAGATATTGATCATTTCCGGTGAAACCGGTTCAGGAAAGACCACTCAGATTCCACGATACTGTCTTGCTGCCGGAAGAGGCCTTTATGGTAAAATCGGATGTACCCAGCCAAGGCGAATTGCTGCGGTTGCTGTAGCAGAGCGTATTGCGGAAGAGATTGGAGAAACAATTGGAAATGGAGTCGGATACAGAATACGATTTAATGACCACTCCTCTCCAGACGGATTTATAAAGGTCATGACAGACGGAATTCTGTTGGCGGAAGCCCAAAACGATCGTTTTCTGAATGAATATGATACACTTATTGTAGATGAAGCCCATGAAAGGAGTCTGAATATCGATTTCATTCTGGGGTTATTGAAAACTCTCCTGAAAAAACGAAAAGATTTAAAACTGATCATCACCTCTGCAACCATTGACACGGAAAAATTCTCTAAAGCATTTGATGATGCTCCAGTTATAGAAGTTTCTGGGAAAATGTTCCCGATCGAAATACAATATCCGGCCAATGGAGTTGAAAATCAGAAAGAAGAAGTTCCTTATACGGAAATGGCTGCAAAAACCATTGACCGCATTCAGCAGAAAAACCCTTTTGGGGACATACTGGTTTTTATGCCGACAGAACAGGACATCCGGGAAACATGCGAGATGATTCAAGGAAGAAACTATCATAATGTAACCGTTTTACCCCTTTTCTCGAGGCTTTCCTCAAAAGAACAGAAAAAAATATTTCAAAAATCAACCGGACGGAAAATTATTGTTTCAACCAATGTGGCAGAGACATCGTTAACTATACCGGGTATCCGATATGTTGTTGATACCGGACTCGCCCGAATATCTCACTACTCTCCTCGTTCAAGAACCAAATCACTACCCATTGTTCCGATTTCCCGCAGCAGTGCGGATCAAAGAAAAGGGAGATGCGGGCGCGTGGAGAATGGTGTATGTATCCGGTTGTATTCCGAGGACGACTATAAAAACCGACCGCTTTATACATTACCAGAAATCAGGAGAGACAACCTTGCAGAAGTTATCCTTCGGATGATTTCCCTTAACCTCGGTGACATCACAACATTCCCGCTGATTGACCGGCCATCTGAATCCAGCATAAAAGATGGATACAACCTGCTTCTTGAACTGGATGCCATTTCGGTCAGCGCAAAAAAAAGCAAAAAATACTCAAACTACACCCTGAGTAAAAAAGGGAAAATAATGGCAAGAATGCCGCTGGATCCTCGTCTTTCCTGTATGCTGATTGAGGCTCATCATCGTGGCTGCCTGAAAGAAATAGCGGTCATTGTTTCCGCCCTGAGCATTCAAGATCCGAGAGAACGTCCGGCTGATAAATCCATTGAAGCAGATCAGGCCCAGGCATGCTTTACGGACCCATTATCCGATTTTATTTCAATCCTGAATATCTGGAATGAATATGAAAAAATTATTACCTTACAAAAATCAAACGCCAGGATAAAGCAGTTCTGTAAAAATCATTTTTTATCTTTCCGGCGAATGAGAGAATGGAGGGATATTTTTCAACAAATTTTTATCATTCTCGAAGAACTGCAAATGGCCGGGGAAAAAGTTTCATCTTCTTCCACTCTGATGAAAAATGAGAATGAATTTTCTCCTTTATATGAGGCGATTCACAAATCCATTCTAAGCGGATTTCTTTCCAACATAGCAGCAAAAAAAGAAAAAAATATGTATAAGGCCACCAAAGACAAGGAAGTGTTTCTCTTCCCCGGCTCTTCACTTTTTAATCGTGGTAAACCATGGATTGTCGCTGCCGAACTGGTCGAAACCTCACGCCTGTTTGCAAGAACCGCTGCGGCAATTGACAGCAATTGGCTGGAAGAAATCGGAAAATCACATTGCAAGAGAACCTATTCCCATCCTCGATGGGAACGAACAAGGGGTGCAGTCGTTGCAAACGAACAGGTCAGTTTATTTGGTTTGATTATTGTCTCGCAAAGGACAATATATTATGGCCGGATCAATCCGGAAGAGTCATCGGAAATATTTATTCGAGATGCGTTGATCGGAGACGATCTTAAAAAAGCATTTCCATTCATGATTCATAACAGGAGTGAGCTTGAAGAGATCAGAAAGATTGAAGCGCGCCTCAGACGAAGGGATATCCTGATTGACGAAACCGATCTTTTTTCATTCTATCAGAAAAAACTTTCCGGTATATTCGACATAAGGGCTTTGGAAGCATTGATTAAAAAAAAGGGGAATGACGATTTTCTGAGGATGAACCGGGAATATCTATTCAGATATTTGCCGGAAAAATCGGAGCTGGATCTTTTCCCGGAAACAATCGACCTGGGCGACAATGACTATGAATGCCAATACGCATTCAATCCAGGCAGAAAAAATGATGGAATAACGGTCAAGATCCCTTCCCCCAAAACATCTTCAATACCCATTGACTCCCTTGACTGGATGGTGCCTGGACTTTTACATGACAAGATTAATGCGCTGATCCGGGGGCTCCCGAAAGAATACCGCAAACAGTTGGTGCCCGTGGCTGCTACCGTTGAAATGATCCTCAAGGAGATGCCCCGAAAAAAAGGTAATCTTGTAATGAGCCTCAGTCAATTCATTTATCAAAAATTGGGGATTGATATACCTTCAACCGCATGGCCGGAAAAAGATCTTCCAACTCATCTGAAAATGAGAATTGCGATTACCGATGCGGATGGAAAAGTCATCTCCTGTAGCAGGGATAAAACCGTTTTAAAGGCAGAAAGGATTTCTGAGTCTATTCCGTATGAATTCAACAAGGAAAAACAAAAATGGGAAAAAACAGATCTGGCTGCCTGGGATTTTGGAGATCTGCCGGTAAGCATCTCCCTGCCGGATAAACAAGGAAACTTGAGTGTCATCTATCCGGGTCTTGCAAATGAAGGAGGTTGTATCAGTCTCCGTCTGTTTCAGGATGGAAAAAAAGCAGTAACATCTCATCAATCCGGCATCAAATCATTATTCATGATCCATTTAAAAAAGGATCTTGCCTTTCTGAAAAAACATATACGGTTATCGGGTGATGTCCGGCAACAATCCACATATTTCGGCGGACCGGAGCAATTACAGGAACAGATGTTTGATAATTTGATAACCCGTCTATGCTGTAAAAATATCAGAACCCGACAGGAATTTCACAACGAGGCCCAAAGCATATCACAAACCATGCTGACTAAAGGAAGTACTCTCTTGCAAGATGTGGTTGCTGTTTTATCGGCATATCATGATACAAGATCGGATTTATACGAAATTGAAAATAAAAAGAACTACAAACACCTACACCCTCTTGTTCAAACCCTACGAAAAGATCTGATCAGTCTTGTTCCGGAAAATTTTGTAACCATCTATGAGGATGAAAAGCTGAATGAGCTGCCAAGATATTTGACTGCCATCAGACTTAGAGTTCAGAGAGCGCTCATCGATTTTGAAAAAGATCAAAAAAAAGCAAGGGACATTCAGAAATATGTCGACTATTTACATGGCTTACTTGATTCTCTTGGTCCGGAAGATACTGATGAAAAAAGAAAAGAAATTGAAAATTTTTTCTGGCTGCTTCAGGAATACAAGGTTTCTGTTTTTGCTCAGGAGTTGAAAACCCCTTTTCCGGTTTCTGTTAAAAAATTAGATACAAAACGCAGCGAAATTGAAAGAATGCGATGAGTCCGAGCATCTTCAATTTTTGAATGGGTCTTGAGATAATTTGAAATCTTTTGCCAGGCTTTTTATATATGCGGCCTCTTCCAGGTTACCTCTTTTTATACATCCGTTTGCATAAATATCAATTTTAGCATTCAACATCTCAACTGTTTTCTGAAACTGAATCGGTGTTAAATTTTCCGTTTCCAGTATTTTAGATAAAGAACGAATCCTGTATCGATCCAGACCAGGAACTCCTGAAAGCTGATCTTCATGCCCGCCGCGTTTGATGACTAAGGGCTGCGGAATCAGAGAAACATGGTATTTACATCCGATTCTGAGCCAGAAATCATAATCCTCACAGGCAGGAAGAGTTTCGTCAAATCCTCCCATTAGAGTAAAAAAAACTTTCTCCATCATAACCGCAGAAGGGCTCACCAGACATAAAGCCAGGGATGGCAGAAAAATTTCTCCGGATGGTTTTTTATGATACTTTTTCGGATTTATACGACATCCATTGCGAATCCAGATCTCATCTGTCTGACAAATCCGGATGTCTGGATTGGATGCGAAAAATTCCGTTTGAATAGCCAGTTTCCCCGGCATCCATAAGTCATCGGAGTCCAGAAATGCGATCAGCTTTCCCTTTGCAGCTGCAACACCATGATTTCGTGCAGCGCTTACTCCGGAATTTTTCTGATGGATGACCTCTATCCGGTCTTGAAATTCATCCAGTATCGCCTGTGTATGATCAGTAGAACCATCATCAACAACGATCAATTCAAAATCCTGAAATGTCTGGGCAAGAACCGACAGAATTGATTCTTTTACAATCCATCCACGGTTGTAGGTCGGTATGATAACACTGACCATTGGGTTTTGATTATATTTTTTCATACGGATTTGAAGAGAAATAACAGAGCCACCTGGATTGCATCAAACTGTTCAGAAGGTGTCGGCATAGGAATTCAGACAAGAGTGACTATGCAGAAGTTATTTTAACCTTCTGGATATGTCCATTTCCGACTTCCACACGATTCCGTCCATTTGTTTTTGCTTGATAAAGAGCAGAATCTGCAACATTCAGCGTTTCTTCAATCGTTGATCCATGGAGCGGGAACAATGCTACACCCAGTGAAACCGTTATACTGTGTATTTTTTTCATATGATTAATGGTAAGACTCTTCTCAATTTTTTCCCGAAGTGATTCAGCCCTCAGCCGCGAATTTTCAAGGGATGTACTTGGAAGAATAAGAATAAATTCTTCTCCACCATACCTGCAGGCAATATCCTCCTGACGAATATTGTTTCGTAAAAAAGACCCCAATTCACGCAGAACAATATCACCGACCTCATGACCAAACGTATCATTGAAGGTCTTGAAATGATCCACATCCACCATGATAATTCCCAAGGTGGTGTTATGCCGCTTGGCACGTCTTGCTTCAAATTCCAAAGTATCGATCATATATCGTCTATTGTAAAGTCCGGTCAGATGATCGTGTATGGACTGCATCTTCAAGGTTTCCCGTAATCTCAGATTGGTCAGAGGGGGCGCATAATGTTCAAGCAGGCTTGTAACCATAATCTGTTTTGAAAAATATATTTTTTATGGCTGCGAAAAATTACTTTTAAATATATGTGAAAAGAAGTTATTCAACAATAGTGAAATGAATTTAAAGAAAGTTTTGTTGTCGTACAAAAATGTCCCTCACATAAATGCCCTTTTCAGATCGGAAGAGCACACGTGTAGGGAAAGAGTGT
>CAYTGW010000180.1:0-694 GCA_964437395.1 uncultured Desulfocicer sp. | reverse complement strand
CTGGCTTTTTATAATCCTTTCAATAATGATTACTAAAATATATTTTTTTTATTTCTTCGGCTCCAGACCCTTCATTCTCTGGATGAATTTGAAGGTGAAGCATACCCAGTACTTCTCCTTGAGCAATCATCGGAGCGCAAATATAATGAGATTTCGAAGTCCCCTTAACATGAGGGCATATAGGGTCTATTTCCGGATTCTGGACAAAATGCAAATGCCCTCTTCGGATTGCCCAGCATGAATTGGGTTTGAAATCTTCCCCGATAATGCGTAAGCTTCCCCAGGAGGCCACAACCTTCATGGCCTTCCTTGTTTTTTCAAATATGCTTAAATATCCTGAATCATTTGGAAATAACTTTTTGCAAAACTTGATTACAAGCGTATATGTTTCGATTTCAGAATCACAGGCCTGAATCAGATCACCAAACTGATTAAAGATTTGGGTTTGTTTTGTCCTTTCCTCGAGTTCATCGATTGTACAGATCAGCTTTAAATTCGAAGTTTTTAACTCGGTAGTCCTTTGTTCAACCTGAGTCTCAAGCTCAGCTTTATGTTTTTTCAGGGCTTCCTCTGCTTCTCGACGCTCCGATATATGATTCGTTACAGTTACAACCATCTTGTCAAAACAATGGATCAAACTCAGTATCTCGTTCCCCTTTCCTTCCTTTACATCCTCACCCGATATATCCAGTAC
>CAYTGW010000179.1:0-8642 GCA_964437395.1 uncultured Desulfocicer sp. | reverse complement strand
CCCGAGCACACAGACGCTACCTTATCTCTTTTGTTCACTCGGATGATATCTGGCGTGGATCTCTTTTAAATCATTGATGGTCACACGGGTGTAAATCTGGGTGGATTCCAAAGATTCATGACCGAGCATTTCCTGGATATGCCGGACCGGTGCACCGTTTCTCAGCATATGGGTTGCACAGGCATGCCTCAAAATATGGGTGGTCACATTCTTCTTGATCCCGGAGAGGATACCGATCCGTTTCACCACTACATAGATTCCATTCGGCACCATCTTGTTGCCGGAACGGTTCAGGATCAGATATCCGGGGTCCTTTGTCTTGATATATTCAGGCCTGACAAAGGCGATATAGTTTCTTACCTTTTCACATACACGCTGACTCAAGGGGACAACCCGATCCTTTCTCCCTTTGCCGTTACGAATACAGACAAAGCCGGTTTGTAACTCCATATCCACTATTTTCAGGTTGGCAAGCTCCGACCGCCGCATGCCGGTATCATACAGGATTTCTAAGATCACACGGTCTCGATACCCCTGGTTGGTCTGTTTGTCCGGTGTATGGACAAGTTTTTTCATCTCATCCGGGCTCACGATGGCCTTGGGTAGTTTTTTCCATTTCCTGGGAGGTTTGATGTTCTTGGCTGGATTGTGGAGCAGATAGTCCTGTTCGTGCAGATACCGGGTAAAACTCCGGACAACGATGATCAGCTTTTCCTGGGTGGCAAGGCTTAACAGGCGGCCTTGTGCGGTTAAACGAAAAGCAATATCTTCCTGGTATTCGGCAAGTACATCATGGGTGATCTCCTCAATATGATGGACTTCTTCTTGTGCAAAAAAATTGGATAACGATTTCAACCCGTATTTTGTGCCTTTGATGGTGTAATACGGGGTTCCCGTTGCTCTTAACTGTTTCAAGTATTGATTCATGGCCTGGTTAATCTTCATTGTCTGTTTCCTTTACTCCCGGATGGGTTTTTTCATGGGTTTTCTTGATATCCACCGGCATGACCTTGGTATAAAACTGGGTGGTGCTTAACTGGCTATGGCCCAACAGCTTCTGGATATAGGCTATATCCGCCCCTTGTTGCAGAAGATGGGTTGCACAGGTTCTCCTTAACGTATGTGGGGATACGGTTTTTTTAATCTTGGCTGCAATGCGGTATTGTCTTAAAAATCCTCTGACACTGTTACCGGTAATAGCCTTGCCGTGATGGTTGAGGAACAGCTTTCGTTCTTTTCTGTTGTGCCGTACCCACCAAGGCCGGATATGCGTCAAATATTCCTTGAGATGTTTGACCGCAGTGTTTCCCATCGGGACAACCCGCTGCTTTCTGCCTTTGCCCTTACGGATATAGAGAACCTTTTCATGAAGATCTACATGGTATACTTCCAGGTTCACCAATTCATTGATCCGGATTCCGGTTGCATACAGCAGCTCCATGATGGCACGATTTCTGACATGAGGTCTCAGTGACAGATTGGCTTGCTCCATAAGCTTTCTGACCTCGTCCATGGTCAGCACAATACCTATCTTTCTGTTCTTCCGGCTGGTCTCGATGATCCCTTCCGCAGGATTGATCAGAAGTTTATGGGTATTGACAAGATGCTCAAAAAGCCGTTTTACCGGTCTGAGCCGCAGGGCCTTGCTCTCCATGGCAAAGGGTTTTTCCATGACTCTTTGCTGATAGTTCAAAACAGTCTGATAGTTCACATTCCGTAAATCTTTGATGTCCTGCTCATTCAGATAGCTTACAAACCAGTTCAGATTCTCCCGGTAACTCTCGATGGTTGCATCCGCATACCCCAGGGCTTTCAACTGGTTTTTAAATTCGGTTATGGTTACGACGATGTCCAATTTATCCCCCCTCCCCCTGCCTTGTTCTCAGGCCGCCAACTCCTACTTGTTGCCTTTTTCTTTTAATTGCAAAAAGATAAGCCGGATTTGGCAACCCAACTTGTACCCTACTAGTTGGCTTTTTTACCCTACTCGTTGGACAAAACAGGCTGTTTATCCTTTTTCATGAGCTTTTTGATTTCTGTAACCGGTGTGAGGTTTAGAAAGAATCTGCTGCTGTCCTCTCCCTGGCCTTTATAGTTCAGGGCATAGGCGTACTCCTTGCCCCGTGAGCCAAGGCGGATATGAAGATATTCCAACTCTTCCAGTTGTTTGATATGGACTTTTATCTGCCAGTCACTCCAGTCCATCTGTTCCCGGATCATGCGGCGGGTAAAATAAACATCATCGATGGGGATGCTGTTTTTTTCTGCTATCTCCTTGACCATCTTGAAAATACCGTCCAGAAGGGTTCTGGACGGCCTGGCCAGCTCGTCCAGGCTTTGGCCCAGGACTTCATTCGCAAGCTTGTTTGCCTTTTCAATATCAGCAAGGGTGACTTCAATGTATTCCACCCCGCCATCAACGGGGTCAATATCCATTTTTTTCACCTCGCGTTGATACTGGTGCAAAAACGTGATGACGTCGATCAGGCCAAGGTATTTTTCATGATCCCTTCGGGTAACAAGCGACCGGCTGGGATAGGACAGGTATTGGGTAAAGTTGTTGACGATAGCGATGGGCTTTAACAACCGTTGGGCGGTCTGGTGCTTCTTGATGATCTTGTCTGTTTTTTTCTTCTGGGCCAGTCCCGCAAGGGTTCGGGACTCCCGCTGTTTTTCATGGATCTTGGCGGTCATCGCAGGCGACTCGTCGATAGTCAAAAAGACGAACCGGGAGGCGGTCTCCTGGTCGATCTCGGCCGCTGTGGTGGTGAGCATCACGGCCACAGGGCCTTTGACCGTATAATTTTCGGTTTTCATTTTGCCGGTTCCAGGATCTTTACCCGTGGTGGCAACGGTGATCTCGCCGGATGACTGGATGTTCCGGATACTGTAAGCAGCTCCGCCCATGCCCACATCTTCTTCAATGGCAAGAATCTTATGAACCAGGGAGTCTTCCTCCTTGTAAAACAGGGACTGATCCGTCACGCGGGTGTATTTTTCATACTCCTCGGAAGGCATCAGGGACAGAATGGCATTTTGAAGGGTGGATTTACCGGCACTGCTTCTGGATTGGATGAGAACCGATATAGGCTTTACCAGTTTTCTGGAGGTTGCGGCGAGATAACAGACAACCTTATTGATCAGTTCGCCGATCACGCCCATGATCATCAGGTCTGACAACAGCTCCTCGATCATGTCCGGATTTTTCAAAAAACCCATGGCTTGCTTGATTTCTTCCTGGGTGGCCTGGGCTTTATCCGTTTTTTTCTGATTGGGTTTAAAATTCTCTACAAGGGTCAACACCTTGCCGATATCCTCCCGGATCAGCTCTTCGGATGCTTTAAACAGATCCGCACACAGTTTTGCAAACCAGATTCTTGAACGGGATGAGTAAAGGTCTATGGTGGTCAGCTCAAAGGGGATATTGCCTTTTTCAACGTCCGTGGATGCCTTGATGGTGACTTTAAGCTGAGTGTCTCCCCGCTGGATGCCCTTGATCTGATACTGGCGGTCTCCGTAGCCCACGATAAATCCTTGATCCGTTTCCTGGTAAAGGCTCTGTTTTCTATTATTGATTTTATCCGACTGTTCCAGGGCTTTGGGGTTTACCTGTTTGAGAAGGGTTTCAAATTGTTCCGGGGTATGGCGGTTAAAGTAGACGTTCACGTCCTTGACCGGCAGTTCCACGATATAGGGGAGGATCTCTTTTTCTTTTAACTGCATGGAGACCGATTCTGCGGCTTTGCGTCCGGCGTCGTCCGCGTCAAACACCAGATAAGCTTCCTTGATTTTGCGGTTAAAGAAAAAAAGATGATCATCGATAAGGCCGTTGACTCCGTAAAGGGGCATCACGTTTTTAAAGCCCTGGTCATACAGGGTCAGAGCATCAATGATGGATTCTGTCAGGATCAGGGTTTGGGATCGCCTGGCAGCCTGACGGTTCACCAGGCCGGTTCGTTTGCCGGGCAGATACAGATGTTTGATGTTGCAGTTGTCGTCTATGTTCCGGCCGTACAGGTTCACAATCGAGCCGTTGATGTCGTATAGCGGGAACACCACGCAGTTATAGAATATTTCTTTTCCTTTATTGTTCAGAATACCGATGGTTTTTAGAGACTTTCTGATCTCTTCATCTTCGGGCAGGATGTTCAAAAGGGTTCCGTTGGCATAGCCGACAGAAAAATCCGTTACTGACTGATTGTCGTGTATGCCTCGCTGATTCTTCAGGTAATCAATTCCTGCCGAATCTTCCGTCAGGGTGTGCTGATAATAGGAATGCACACGGGCCAGCAGTTTGAACTCTTTTACGGTTAATATTGTGGTTTTTTGCGGATCGGATGGTTTTTTCTTTACCGGCAACCGGGAACCGCCAACCGATAACCGGTCCACCGCTTCTTTAAAATCCACCTGGTCGAACAGCTCCACAAACCGGATCACGTCGCCGCCCCGGTTGCACCCAAAGCAATGGAAAAGGTTTTCTTGCGGCGTAACAATAAAGGACGGGGTTTTGTCTTCATGGTCCGGGAACGGACACCGGCACACATATCCTTTGCCGTTCTTTTTAAAGTTGGCTCCTGTGGTTTGTTCAATATAGGTTTTTAAATCAATACCGGCTTTGATATGCTCGATTCTCTCCTGTTCTATCATTCTCGTATCTCCCTTTTCTCAATCTCTCAAATAGAATGTCTCTCAGGTGGTTCAACGCTTCCCGGAACTGCACAGGGTTCACCAGGGCATGACCGTCAATATAGGCTTTGTCATGTTTGTAAAGATCCGGGCCGATGAACAAAAAGGATGCGATCTGTTTGCCGTCCACTTTAAAACAGATGTCTGCCAGATCACCGCCCATGCATAAATAAAACGCACCTTTAAAAATATCCGTGGTCTCAAGGCTGGTTTTAAACAATAAAATCACCTCCTCTCATTGTTGGATTGATTTCTTCAGGGAGATACGATAGAAAAAGAAAGCGTTCAGAGGGTCTTATCCCTTTGATGATTCTTAAGAGCCATCAGCCGGAACTCGCCAAAGTTAAGGGCTGGTGGCTTTTTTCTTCGCAAACTCCCGACTGAAGCCTGTCAAGATAAATGTTGCAAAATTTCTACTAAAAGCTTATGTATCTTATATGATTTGTCAGCTATCATTTATGATAGCAATTGTCAAGAGGTATAATGATGAAACGATCCCATATTTACGGCATTTCCAAAACCCTGTGTTATAGTACCTCCAGTAACCTTAAACCGGAGGATAACAATATGCCGTTTGCAGAAAAATTATCAAAAATGAGAACAGCCCAGGGACTTACACAGCAACAGATGGCCGGCATGATCGGGGTGGGTATTGCTCAGATCAGACGCTATGAAAAAGGCAAATCATCGCCCACGTTGGATATTATCAAAAATATTGCAAAAACGCTTGGCGTGTCTGCGGATGAGCTGCTCTTTGATGAAGGGGAAGGCATTGCCGCAAATAGAATTATGGATAAAAAACTTCTGGAACAATTTGAGATGGTTTCTAAACTCAAATCCCGTGACAGAGAGGTTATCATGACCATCATCGACAGTATGATCATCAAAAACAGGCTTGAAGAAGTCATGCCCGGTCATTCTGATGCCGCATGGACAAGAGAGATGCGCAACGTTGTCTCCAAGTTCAGAAAGAAGGCAAAAGGCTATGCCGAAGACGAGATCGACAGCATTGTCGATGAAGCGGTAAAAGCCGTCAGAGCGGAAGAAAACAGACCGGGAGACACCATTGACGCATAAACTCAAGGCTGTTGTTGACACCAATCTTTTTGTAAGCGGCCTGTTTGGAGGCGACACCATATCCTCACGGCTTCAGGACTACTGGGTCAATCTTGATTTTGTACTGGTAACCTCCATCGATATCATCAGAGAGGTTAACCGGGTATTTCATTATCCGAGAATCCAGGAACGGTTTAAACCGGATGAAGAAAATATAAAGCGGTTTTTCCGTTTGATATTCAGAAAGGCGTTTATCACAAAAGATGAATACACAACAGACAGAATCACAGATGATCCCACAGACAACAAATTCCTTGCCTGCGCTCTTGAAGGAAAAGCGGATTATGTGGTGTCCCGTGATCCGCACTTAAGAAATCTCAAGCACTATCACCGCATCCAGATTATTGATGCAACCACATTCGTGGGCAAAGTGGAAGAAACTATACAGCAGTAGCGTCTGCCTCCTCGGGCTTCATCCGCCAAAAAGCACGGCGGGTTCCGCTCCCTGCGGGGGCAGCCGGTCTGATCTTGATTTAAAAACACGTGAGGTAGCCGCCGCTTGTCTATCTCAGCCGTTCCCGCCTGTCATGATCCATGCTTTCATACATAAGGAATTTTATCCGACAGAATTTTTATCAATTTGATAGCCTCCGGCGGGGCGGTAAAAATGCCGTCCGATAAAATGGTCTTATGTCCCCTGCATGCATCACGCCATGCGGGAACTCAAATACAAGGAAAGCGGCGGGGTCTGATTTTATGCCCGCCCGCCACCCCGGAGAAGGATTGGATCATTTTAAAGCGGTTAAAAAGAAAAGGCAGAAACGGTGAAACCGCAACTGCCTTGGGTTTGTTTGAAATCATCAAAACATCATTTGTCAAGATTCAAGACCTGACCCCTTGTTTTCTGACAAGCAGCGGCACAAGGCCCGAAGCAAGCACCATATCCCTTGTTTTTCTTTACTGACCCTTTTACTGTTTCCTTCCCCACATTTCCCCGGCTGACTCAGCCGCCTTCAGATGCTAACTTATCGCCAAGTTTTTCACCAATAATTCGGAATAAAGCTGACAATTCCGTGAGTTGTCTTGCTACTGGAATTGTATCTTCTTCTAAAAGCCCTGACAAAAAATCCCAATCATCAGACAAGCTCCCGATATCAAAATCTATAGGTTTCTTATCCATATCAAAAAGCTCATCAAGGGGTATATTCCAATAAAAACTCTTATCAATCTCTACTTCTTGTTCACCCCGTATTTTCATAATATGATCAAATAATCTTTCTGTAACATTTTTTAGATCAATCAATTTAATTTTAAGTGTGGGGGATTCCATGCTTTCTAAGACAGTCATAATAGTCCCTTTCTTTTGCTCTTATTTGTCCTTCAAGATTTCTTATACGTCCATCTATTATCCGAGGATGTCTTTCTAACGGATTGTCTCTTAAAAAGCCCTTGTTGTCATTGCCATATGGATCATTCCTATATTCTTCTAACCTGCTACGATGTTCGTTTAAAGTATCCAATAGACCTTGGCAAGGGTCTTTATCTTTACACTTACCATCTTCCGTACTTTCATCTTCTCCAATTTTATCTATAGCAGGATCATTTGTCTCTGCTGGCATAAAGACTGGATCAATAAGGGTATTGGGTGGGATAGGAAATTTCGGCATTGTTATTGGACGCGGTAAAACAAGCTCCATTAAACCAAAAGGATCTATATTTCTGATTGGATTATTTATTACGTAGGCAAATAAATTAGTCCCTCCTGCAAACCCAATTGGATCTTTACTCAAATATCTCCCTGTCTTCGCATCATAATAACGATTATAATTATAATGCAGCCCCGTTTCCACATCCTCATACTGCCCAGGGAACCTCAGATTATTGACAACAATAGAGCCAGCCTCAACCGCACACTTCCCAAAGCTCTCATACTTCGCACTCCAAACAACAGCCCCGTTAACAGCAGTCAACTTCTGCGGAGTCCCCAAGTGGTCATTTTGATAGAAGTAGTACTCCGTTCCAACCTTCATAAACAGCGGATCAGTTGTCTTATCCTCTATTCGAACTTCCCCCCGAAAGGCTTCTTTTTTTGCCCCCCCTGGATGCTTCCCATATGTAAAAGAACCAATTCGAACGTTCAGAACTTATGACAATCAGCCTTAAAATACAAGAAGATATTGCAATTAAAGAAAAAAATAATATCCTTTTTTTTTCTTTTTAACCGCAAAAAAAAATGACAGAATACATTCGAGTGCCTTGTGCCGAGCCCGCTGCGGTGCAGCACAGCGAAGCTGATAAAATATAAATCAGATCGGCTCTGAGCGCAGGGAGCGGAAGACCGGCATGCTTTCCGCCGGGCTGGAGCCCGAGCACAGAGACAAACCGCTATTAAAAATAAAAATGACAAGATCCTTATTGGGGCCTTACGGGTGAACACATAGGGCTCTGCAAAACAGAACCTACGGAGTGAAAGGGGCCGGCGGGCTTTGTGCGGGCTACATATTGCCGCCTTATCGGACGGCATTTTTACCACCCTGCCGGAGGCTATTATAATTGACAAAAATTCTGTCGGATAAGGACTCAATATGTAGCAGAGCAACAAAGCATGACGGCCCCGCTCTCGGCCCTTACTGGATCTCGGGCGGGCGGGGATTAGAATGTAGACGGCTGCGGGCATTTAAATTGATCCCATCCTTGCCGCAGCCCTTCCTTATCTCAGGGTGGGCGGGCGGGCATATAAAATAAGACCGGCTGTGAGCGCAGGTGTCGGAAGCCCCGCATGCTTTTCGCGGGGCTGGAGCCCGAGCACACAGACGCTACCTTATCTCTTTTGTTCACTCGGATGATATTAACCCGGCAATTAAATAGTATAATCATGCTGCATAAGCAATTTTCGAATG
>CAYTGW010000178.1:0-8673 GCA_964437395.1 uncultured Desulfocicer sp. | reverse complement strand
CTGGATGAACAGGGCAAACATGTGCTGGCCATCGATGCGGACCCGGATGCAAATCTGGCAACCGCCGTTGGCATACCCGATGCAGAAGAGATTGTTCCCATCGCTGAGATGAAGGAACTTATTTTTGAAAGAACCGAAGCAAGACCCGGCTCGCTCGGAGGTTTTTTCAAGCTCAATCCAAAAGTGGATGATCTTCCGGATTCCCTTTCAAAAAAACTCGGTAACATCAAGCTGATGCGCCTGGGTGGAGTAAAGAAAGGAGGACATGGCTGTATCTGTCCGGAGAGTACGTTGCTCAAAGCGCTGGTAACCCATATCGTGCTGGCAAGGAATGAAGTTGTTGTCATGGATATGGAGGCTGGAATCGAGCACCTTGGACGGGGAACGGCACAGGCGGTTGACAAGCTGATCATTGTTGTTGAACCAGGGCGCAGAAGTATTGATACGGCAAATCATATCCGGAAACTGGCTGCAGAGATTCATCTTAATCAAATTGTAATCGTCGGCAACAAAATTCGAAGCCCTCAGGATGAAGCGTTTTTAAAAACAAATCTGCCTGACTTTCAGTTTCTGGGTTTTTTACCCTATGACGATACATTGATTGAAGCAGATCTAACAGGGGCTTCCTCTTTTGATGTGGAATCCAAGGCCAAAGACAAAATCACTCAAATCATTTCCACACTAATGGGTTCATGAAAAATCGCTATCATCAAAAAAAGGCGCCTCGAGCCCCGAAAAACAACATTCCTGAGATAAAGCCGGGTGCAGATAAATCCTTGAAAAAGGTATTCTCAAAAATCGGTGTGCCCAGCGAAACCCCTTTCAGACCGGATCCTTTTCAGATTGAGGCACTTCATGCGATTCAAAAATCAGATTGTCTTGTCACCGCGCCGACCGGTTCTGGTAAAACCTGGATAGCGGAAACCGCAATCAGCAACATATACGAAAACGGTGGACAAGCCTGGTATGCTTCTCCGCTGAAAGCGCTGTCCAACAGTATTCACGCTGGTTTTTCAGAAAAATTCGGCCCGAAAAATGTTGGAATCCTGACCGGAGATCGCAAGGAAAACACAGACGCTCCGATCATTATCGGAACAACGGAAATTCTCAGAAATCACCTCTATGATGCCATGCACAAAGGACAAGACCTCTCCACAGACCTTGTCATCCTTGATGAAGCACATTTTCTGGGAGACGAAGAACGAGGCGTTGTCTGGGAAGAAATTATGATCTACCTGCCTGCCCGTATTCCGCTGTTGATGCTTTCTGCGACTATTGGCAATGCATCACAGATCTCAGGATGGCTGGAGAATATTCGTCAGCGTAAGTGTATCGTGGTTGAAGAAACAACACGACCGGTTCCACTCTATCCGCTTTTCCTTTACCCCAATGGGATGTTATCACCATTGATATCTTCAAAACCGGTCTCCGGGAAAACCGCTTTGAATAAAAAAATTATTTCCCACATTAGTAGCAAAAACAAACAATTGTTATCTCCGCCCGGAAAGCTGCCTCCCATGGGAGAAATCATCGATGTACTCAAGACCTTTCAACTTCTTCCTGCGATTTTCTTTATGAAGTCCAGACAAGACTGTGATCTTTCACTCAACCTGTGCAGTGAAGAAAATCTCAACAATAACCCGGATAGAAAAGAAAGACTTTCAAGGCGTCTCAATACCCTTCTTAAGAATAATCATCATATAAAAAAACATAAGCAAAGATGGCAACTGGAACATATGGGCGTTGCCTCCCACCACAGCGGGCAGTTGCCTGCATGGAAAATTTTGATCGAAACACTGATGGCAGAGGGCTTGCTGGACGCAATATTCGCCACTTCCACGGTAGCTGCGGGAGTAAATTTCCCAGCGAGAACAGTTGTCATCCTCAACTCAGACAGATTCAATGGGGTTGAATTTCAATCGCTTACTTCAACGCAATTCCATCAAATGACAGGACGGGCAGGCAGGCGGGGTATGGATAACATTGGATTCGCTTTGGCGCTTCCGGGTAAATTCATGGATCTTCATTTGTTATCACGCTTGATCAATGCACCGCCCTCACCTATTTTCAGTCAGATTCGAATTAATTTTTCCATGGTACTCAATCTGTTGCTCTCCCACACAACCAATCAGATCCGGGAGCTTCTCGAAAAATCTTTTGCAGCTTATCAACTGATTCATTCATCCAAAACCAATCGTAAACCACAATTAAAAGAGGCCGGCGCATATCTATGGGACAGTTTTCAACAACATCTTGAGTTTTTAAAAGAAAATAACTATGTCAGTCCAAAAAATGAATTAACAAAAGATGGAGAATGGGCCTCAAAGCTTCGGATTGATCATCCACTGATGATAGCAGAAGCATTTCGTCTGGGTATTTTCCCGGAATCGAACCCGGCCATGCTTGCTGCACTAACCGCCTCCTTTGTGAATGAACGGGAAAACGTGGATGATCACTTGCGAATGGATCAAATTCCCAAGCAACTGCTTCAAAATTTCCTGATCATTAAAAAGTCTCTCCGATCCTTTAACCAGAATCTGCTCTCCAAAGGATTCCCATCCAAGCCACTCTACATGCGGCCTGCAAAAACAATTTATGACTGGGCAATGGGTGATTCATGGGAACGTGTCTTGAAAACGTCCGGACTGGCTGAAGGAGATCTTGCCCGACTGATCCTGAGAACATCGGACAATCTGAGGCATTTTCGCAACCTTTTTGAAGTTTTCCCAGGAGTTTCGGAAACATCCGGAAAATCAATTGAGGCCATTATGCGCGGTCCATTGATTTCATGACCTTCGTTCCCTGCCGGTATGAAAAAGTGAAGACATTTGAGCTAATTTCAAAACGATTAAAAAGCGTCACACCGGCGAAAGTCGGTGCCCAGAAAAGAGCCGAAAATACTGGATTTTAGTTTTCGCCGGAACGACAACAACAGACTTTTGAAATTGGCTCATTTATCCTTGACAATAATCTGATAAAGGGGCTATATCCAAGGAAAAAAATATAATTGTTATGCCATGAAGCTCTTCTCATGGCCGCAATATCTAACTGTTTTTTTTGATTTTCAGCATACTGCTGATCTCTATACATCAACAATGCAGGGACTCTATGAATAAAAATTATATTTTTGTTTTCTTGGCTGTAATCATTGTAGCTGGAATCTTTTTTCATTTCCGGGATCGAAAAAATTCAGAAGAAATACAGAAAACTCGCTCTGAGACTTTTATTAAACTGATTGAAATCGCAAAAAAGGTTCCGCAGGCAGGATTAACCCAGATGGCAGGAGCCATCGAAAGATATCACAAGAAGAATCAAAAATATCCCGCTCAACTGGAAGAGTTGTATCCGGAATTTATGCCCTACCAAAAATTCATTGAAGAAATTGAATGGTATTATGAACCTAGAGGAGAGAATTTTTTCCTGAGCAAGACCATTACCCAGAGAGACAAAAAAGTGGTAGTCTCAATTGATAAAAACATGACTCCTAAGATCGGAGCAGGAACTGAAGTAGCCTCTGTTGCCAAATCCGTAAAAACAGAAAAAACAACCCCGATCCTGGCATTAAAACCCATTGAAACCATCCAGCCCATCGATCCATTGAACACGGCTGAACCGGAACCGGAATCCATCATAGAGCAACCTGAAGTTGTCTCGATGGTTGAGGGTGAAATCGGGCATGGCATCCCCTCTGATGTAAGCCGGAAACTTCTGGTATGGAAGGATAAAAACGGAGTACTTGGATTTGGGAATGTGATCTATCCAAATACCCGGAGTCTGACCATATATAAAGATGGAAACTGGATCAATATCAAAAAACCTGAAACCCAAGGATCCCAGATAGAGCCCTCTGTAACGCCTCCTCCCAAACCGCAAAAAGGATCCGAAATCATTGCAACAGACTATAGCAAGAAATACCTTGTCTGGAAGGATAAAAAAGGAAATATCGGGTATGGCAATGTTCAATACCCGCCAATCGACAAGATTGCCTTCATTTGCGTTAACGGGAATTGGCAAAAAGTTGTCAACTGAATTATTGATTTTTTTCAAGGAGAATGAAAAATGGCCCTGAATAAAAACCAACATGGGTTTACCTTTATTGAACTGTGCATCGTAATGGCCATCATATCCATCCTATCTGCCATTGCATTTACATATTTTAACGATATTTATGCCCGGGGACGTGATTCAGCGGCTGTCAGTGATGCCATCAGTCTGATCACTGTTGTGAACAACCATTTTCTGGATAAAAAAAGCGTTAACTACCAAACAAGCACACCCGATGGAACCGGGATCGGCGTCGAAGATGTGGATGGGAATCCCATTCCGCCGGTTTTCACTTTCTCACCAGGTGTGCGCATTCAATTTGATGGAACAGATAACATCAGTCCGAGCGATGAAGGAACAAAGGGAAAATTTGTTGCATACTTATACCACTACCAGGGAACACCTGACCCCGATGATATCGCGGGTTACGGTGCTTTTCGAAGGGGCGTTCTGGTATTCATTCAAGAAGAAGAACCCAGTGTTCATTTACACACCCTCTTTTAGCTGGTTTTTGTAACCCGTAAAAAAATGTTTACTTCCCTCCATGAAACTGCTAATTCATACTGCCCAAGGGTTGAAACAATTTTCTTATTCGCAAGGTCGATGTACGCTGCTGATTCATATCGTATTCAATTATTAAGGAGAAAATAAGGTGCTGATCAAAAAAATTATATTCGCGTGTATGCTGTTTTTCTTTTTTACAAACCACGCTTTTTGTGAGATGGCCGGCCTTGAGCTGAATGTAAATACATCAGATGTAGAGGGAAAATTTGAATTTATTCTTCCTCACTATGAAATGAATATTATGCCGGGCGCTGGTGTTTTATACAGTGATGATCGCTATTTGCTCTCAAATATAAATCTTTCCGTCCGTGACCAGGTCTTTTCACCGGCACTGTCCCTGGGTCTTGGATTCAAGGGAATATTCGGAACTGCTGAAAAACCCGACGGCAACGGAGACTATGACGCAGGAGCATTGGGTTTCCTTCTGGTCGGAGAATATGATTTCAGAAAAGATTTTACAACCGTGCCTATCAGTCTTGTGGCAATGCTTTCCGGCGCGCCTGACCCCTTATGCCTTATGGATACGGACAGGTTCTTTGACTTTTCCTTGACGGTTTATGGTCACATCATTAAAAACGCATCGGTACTGGCCGGCTACCGGCATCTGAATTTTCGTTTTGGAGAGAATGCAGATGAGAAAAAAGTTATTGATAACGCAATTTATGTTGGGTGCAAACTCCATTTTTAATGAGTCGTATTGAAGGCGGAATGATCAAGAGTCTGCCTTGCCATCCGTAAAAGACGAATTGCAGTGAACGGTTTTTGAATAAAATCATAGCCTGGCTCCAGTATTCCCTGCTTGCTGATAATCTGATTACTATACCCGGACATATATAGTACTTTCGTGTCCGGGCAGATCTTATGTATCCTGTTCACAATCTGCATGCCGCTCATCTTCGGCATCATCACATCGACGATCAGAAGATCAATATTGAGATGGCTCTCTTTACAAATCGTTACCGCATCTTCTGCAGTAGAGGCTTTGAGAACATGATATCCATACATGCTTAATGTTTCCGATGTTGATTCAAGTACGCCCGGATGATCTTCAATAATAAGAATCGTCTCTGTACCGGAAAGCTGTTCCGGAATCAGAGGGGATGAATCCGTTATACTGTTTTTTTGATCAAAACATGGAAAATAAATGATAATGGTTGTCCCTTTTCCAGGCTCACTCTCGACAATGATATGACCTTTGCACTGGGCGACAATCCCATATACTGTCGATAGGCCTAAACCCTCGCCCTTTCCCTGTTCTTTTGTTGAAAAAAAAGGCTCAAACATCTGCTCTTTTGTTTCTTGTGTCATCCCGATTCCAGTATCCGTGATTTTAAGCTCAACATAATCCCCGGATTTCATCCCGGCAATACCCTTGATCTGACTGAATTCACTGATATTCACTTCTTTTGTAGCAATTGTCAGCACCCCCCCTTGGGGCATTGCTTCTATTGAATTCATAACAAGATTCATGAGCATCTGTTCAATCTTTACGGGATTTGCTTCAATATTTTTGATCAGCGGATCGCACTGGAGAATGAGATCGATTTTCTTTCCCACAAGACGTTCCAGCATTTTTTGTGCGTCTTTGATTAACAGATTTAATGTTACCGGCTGCAAGGACAAGCGATGATTTTTACCAAAAGACAAAATCTTTTTTGTTAAAACCTCTGCCCGCTCGGCAGCTTTGTCAATCTGACGGATATGCCCATAGATCCTTTCTGTAGGGCCCAACCTGGAAGTCGCAAGATCACAGTACCCCCTGATAACCGTCAGCAGGCTTGTAAAATCCTCTGCAAAACCACTGGCCATCCTTCCAACAACCTGCATTTTTCTCATCTGACCGATTTGTTCCTCCAGAAGGCGCTGTTCTGTGACATCCCTTCCCAATGAAACAATTCCGATCTGGTTGCCGGTATCATCCTGCAATCCATGTAAGTTCCAGGAAATCACCCGGCGTTGTCCATCTTTGCATCGAATTGAATTTTCAAAAGAATTCAAGGATGAGCGGTCTTTTAAAACGCTGACTTGCTTCTGCTGCATATTCTTTAAATCAGATGCATCAGGATACAGCCAATTCATAATGTTACGATTCCCGATCACTTCATCTCGATCATACCCGCTTATTCTTTCTGCAGTTTTGTTCCATATTACGGTATCTTCATTCAAATCTCTTACATCCAGCCAGATATCCGCATTATCGATCACAATCTCCTGAAACCGGGTCAAACGACGAACCTCTTCTTCAGCACGCTTTCGTTCAATGAGTTCCTTCTTCAACTGGTTATTGAGCTGGTTCAATGAATATGCCATCCAATATGCCCGGAAAGAAGCTGTTACAATTGAAAACATCTTTTCAGCAGTCAACTCAACCTTGGACGAATATCCGTTGATATCATATTTATCAACCGCTTCCCTTTGCGGAACCAGCCCTGACTGCCCGGTACGCAAAACAATCTGTACAATGCTGTTCCCCAATTCTTCCCTGATGAACCGAACCAGTTTTAAACCGGCATCATCGGTTTCCATTACCACATCCATCAGAATCAGAGCTGTATCCGGATGCTTGCTAATCAATCGTCTGGCTTCACTGCCCGATTTTGCACTGATACAGGTTACACCCTTTCCTTCAAAAGTGAAGTCACGAAGTGCCATCCTGGTCAGCGCACGGACATCATCATCATCATCGACGATAAGCAGTTTCCAGGACTCAGGAGTGACTGACTTCTCAATATAATCTTCAGGTTGATCTTCTTCCTGATGATGAGAATTAATGACGGGAAAAAATCTGCAAACCGGCTTCACAAGTAACTCCTGATAATTAATTTTGTCTTTTCTTTGCAGGTGGATATCATTGACAAGGAATCATAGAGAAAATGAGATACATTGTCAAATCGTTTCGAACTGTTACCTTTTGTCTTGTCTTCTTACATTCAAAAGTGTAATAAACGCTTCTGACACGATACCAACATCCCAATAACAGAAAGCCGGAGTCGCATATGTTCCAAATCCGTTACCAAATAATTTTCATCACCTTTTTGCTGTTTTTTTCTCTTACCAAACATGTCTACCCAGGAGAATGTATCCATGGTAACAATAATCAGACTTCAGAAAAAAGGAAGGTAAATTCATTTCATGCTGTTGATATCAAAGGCGCTTTTACTGTTGATATTCAAAACCTACAGGGGCAAGCTCTGACAGTTACCACAGATACAAATTTATTGCCGTATATTATCACGAAGGTTCAAAAAGGAACTCTCTACATATATGCAGATCGATCCATCTGCACCAAACTGTCACTTGCAATCCATATTACAGGCAAAGATATCAAAAAAATCCAATCATCCGGAGCAAATGATATCTCGTATTCAAATATACAAACCAATATGCTGGAAATCGTAATGGATGATGCAGGCGACATACAATTATCCGGCAAAGCCAAAACCTTGATTGCACGCTTATCCGATGCCGTTGATATGGAAGCGGAAAATCTCCATGCTGAGGAAGTGAATATTCAGTCCAGCGGAGCTGGAGATGCAACTGTTTATGCCTCCGAAAAACTAAATGCGATGATCACAGGTGCTGGAACCGTTACCTATCATGGAAATCCAAAAGTCGTAACCAAAAAAATATCCGACGCCGGTGAATTGGTACAGGAATAAAATGTTTATCCCGGCAACACCTCTTGAAGCAGCCAATCTGGGCTGGGACAAACTGGATATCATATTGATAACCGGCGATGCATATATCGACAGTTCCTTTGTCGGAATTGCAGTCATTGGAAAGGTCCTCATGAATGCAGGGTATCGGGTGGGTATCATTGCTCAGCCGGATATCCATACCGGTGAAGATATTAAACGGTTTGGAGAACCTGAACTTTTCTGGGGGATAACCGGCGGTAATATTGACTCTCTTGTTGCCAATTATACCGCCTCGAAAAAAAAACGAAAACAGGATGATTTTACCCCAGGCGGTCTCAACACCAGACGGCCGGTTCGTGCAGTATTTTTTTATTCCAAACATGTTAGAGGCTTTTTTAGAAAAAAAAAACCGATTGTGCGCGGTGGG
>CAYTGW010000177.1:0-8700 GCA_964437395.1 uncultured Desulfocicer sp. | reverse complement strand
ACCCCAGCGTCCCGAACGCTGTGCTCTACCAGACTGAGCCATGTCCCGACTTCGGATGGTTTTTTAAGGTACAATCCGCTGATTGTCAATCAAAAAGATGGAGCAATCGCTTTTTTGGCTGGAAGTCTGTCAGTCTTCGATAAACGCATGTCATTAAAAAGCCACCATAAGAGCATAAGTGTCCGGTAAAGCCGCTGTCATTCCCAGCCTCTTAATTCATCAGCGGATAATGGTTCAAAAAAAGCATCGGTTACAGCTCCTTTGGCTATACCTGGGACGCGTTGCTCCATTTTTTTGATCGGTACCAGTTTTGCGTAGGGTTTACCGGATTTTGTGATTATTATCTCTTTCCCGGCATTAGCACGAGCTAACAGTTTGGAAAAATTTGTTTTTGCTTGATGAACGTTAACTTGTTCCATCTTTATGCCTAAAATTGGATCAATTTAATTCAATTTTCAATAGAAAGCAGCTAACTTTTGAAATCAAAAGAATGAAGCAAGGCTCTATTCTTTGAAACAATTCCGTAACACAATGGTTTCTTTCCGGCCCGGCCCTACGGATACAATATCAATCGGTGTTTCGACCAGTTCCTCGATCCGGTTCAGATAATCCTTTGCATTCTGGGGCAGATCCTTGAATTTCCGGATGGCGGAGATATCCTCCTGCCAGCCGGGTAATGTCTCATATACAGGGTTACACGCAGCCAGGATATCCAGATCCGCCGGAAAATGATTCAGGATTTTTCCATTATAATCATATGCGGTGCAGATTTTGATTTCATCCAGTCCGCCCAGCACATCCAGTTTGGTGATCACCAGCCCGGAGAGGCTGTTCAGCCGGATCGCATTTTCCAGAATCACCGTATCCAGCCAGCCGCAGCGTCTTTTTCTTCCGGTGGTGGCTCCGAATTCCGCACCTTTTTTCTGGATGATATCCCCGATGTCATCAAACAGCTCTGTGGGAAAAGGTCCGGCTCCTACCCTTGTTGTATAGGCTTTGACAATGCCGAGAACCCCGGTGATTTCCATGGGACCGATCCCGGAACCGCAGGCAGCGTTTCCGGACACGGTATTGGACGACGTGACATATGGATAGGTTCCATGATCAATATCCAGATGCGTGCCCTGGGCTCCTTCAAACAGAACATGTTTGCTTTCCTGCATGCCGGAATAAATGGATACGGACACATTTTCAACATAGGGAGCCAGTTGCCGGGCATATTGGTTGTATTTCCCGATCACCTCTTCCGGATCGATTGCTTCTTCCGACAGAAAACCGGTCAGATAGAAATTTTTCTCTTTCAGGATAGTACGGACTTTTTCTGCAAAGCCTTTTGGATCAAGCAAATCCACAAAACGGATACCCCGTCGGGTGGCTTTATCTTCATAACAAGGGCCGATACCCCGACCGGTTGTTCCGATCTTCTTGTCCCCTTTCATTTTTTCACGCCCAAGGTCAACGGCTTTGTGATAAGGCATGATTACCTGGGCTCTTTCACTTATTTTCAGTTTATCCGGGCTAACATCAATGCCTTTTGTTTTCAGGTATTCAATCTCTCCAAGGAGGACTTCGGGATCGACAACCACACCGTTTCCGATAAAGCAGGTTTTGCCCTGCAAAATTCCGGAAGGTACCAGATGGCTGATAAACTGTTCACCCTCCACTACCATGGTGTGACCAGCGTTGTTTCCTCCCTGAAAACGGACAACATAATCTGCATATTCTGCCAGAAGATCGACGATTTTACCCTTTCCTTCATCTCCCCATTGCGTACCAATAACGATGATATTAGCCACAAGCTGCTCCTTTTGATTATCCTGATTTTGTGAAACGGATCGGTTTATCCGTTATTTTTTTTCTTTGCTTTTTTCTTTCGGACTCTTTTTATTAGGGCATGAGAGGCTATCTTGCAACAGATTTTCGTTTTTCTCTGAAAAAAGACTGAATCATCTCCCGGCACTCCTTTTCGCAAACACCGGATATCACTTTCACACTGTGATTCAGATAATTCCGGTCAGCAAGGTTGTACAATGATCCGGCCCCGCCCCATTTGGGATCACGGGCACCGAAAACCACCCGTTCCACCCGCGCATGAATAATGGCTCCCATGCACATGACACAGGGTTCAATTGTTACATAAAGGGTTGTGTTTAACAGTCTGTAATTCTGGACATAATGACCGGTCTGACGGAGAACAAGGATTTCCGCATGAGCCGTCGGATCATTCATATGGATGGATTGATTAAAAGCTCTGGCAAGGACATTTCCTGTATTATCAACCAGCAATGCCCCCACCGGCACTTCATTCATCTGCCTGGCCTTTTCCGCCTGTTCCAACGCAAGTTTTATATAATCCTCATGATTCATGCTTTTATATAAAGCAGATAAACTTCTCGTTGACAATTATTTCTTTTTGGCTTATCTGGAATATCTTCGTCTACTCTGCGCCCGTAGCTCAGCTGGATAGAGCGCCGGACTACGAATCCGTAGGTCGGGGGTTCGAATCCCTCCGGGCGCGCCATTTTTAATACCATGAGCCCATTGGAAATCCAATGGGCTTTTTTATGCAGCATGGAGCGGTTTAATTTTTGACAATTCCTTTTTAAAACCCTGTTCGGATTCCCACAAATCTCTTACATATTGTGCGGACAGCCAGAATTCAGGAGAATTTCCAAACAGTCGAGACAGCCTTAAGGCCATCAATGGCGAAACAGAACGTTTTTCTTTCAAGAGCTCATTGACTGTCTGACGAGATACACCGATGGATATAAGGTTAATCGATAATGAAAAACCAATTAAATGCCACACTCACCTTTTCCGTCATGCCCGACCGGACAGTTCTGCCGGAATGGGAAGATACCCAGGAAATGGTCTCCGAGAATACTATCCGGATACAGAATGCCATTTACGAACGTTTTATCCATGAGCCGGAATCCTGGCTGTTTTATCTCGGGTTTTACAGGAAAGATGGCGCCCTGTCCCCTTCGGTTGAATATTTTATACGGTTTTCCCGGCTGTTTATTCACAAATTAAGTCAGGTACTGGATCTTGAAACCCTTCGGTATAAAGTGATTGTTGATATTTCAGATCCTGAACTGGATCAGTTAGTGGAAGGCGTACCCATGATCACAGGAGCCGAGTATGTGAATCATGACATGCTGAAGGGTTTATGGGCCGGACTCGGGAGAATGTTTTCAGATCAGATCCGGGAATATGACGGAAGTGTGGAATCCTTTTTTCACAAGCAAGACCCTTCGATTCATCTTGCCGGACGGGTTTTTTTCCATCTGGTGGAAAACAGAAACAGCGACCTTCCTTTTGCCTTTATGGCAACCTACTCGGCAGGAATGGGGAAAAACGGGAAACCCCGGCATCTGCCTTTGAAGCATGCCATTCAGGAGTATGATGACGAACAACTGCTGGATCTTCTGGCAACCGTCTATCATGCGGCTGAAAAAAGCAGTCTTGTTTCAGACCTGATTGAAACCGGTGAACTGTTTCATCCCCTTGCCTGGAGTCCGAAAGAGGCTATCTGCTTTTTACAGGAGATACCGTTTTACGAAGAGTCCGGAGTGCTGTGCCGGATACCGGACTGGTGGAAACAACACTCCCAGGGAGCACGGTTGAATATCTCTTTTGGTGACAAAAAACCATCCCGTGTGGGTCTGGATGCAGTAATTGACTTTCATGCCAATCTTCTTCTGGGGGATATGGTTGTCTCGGAACAGGAAGCAAGATTGATGCTGGAGGAATCGGAAGGTCTTGCTTTTATCAAGAACAAATGGATTCCGGTGGATCATGAAAAATTAAAACTGGCTCTTGAGGCGTGTGATCAGGTAAAACAGATGGCCGGAAACGGATTGACCCTTCGTGATGCCATGCGGCTCCAGCTCAATCCGGAAAAAATAGTGGATGATATGAATGCTGCTGTGGATCTGAGTGTTTCCAATGGAACCTGGCTTGCGTCCGTGATCCACAATCTGAAACAGCCGGATCAGTTGAAAAAGGTCAAACCGGAAAAAGGATTTCAGGCTGAACTTAGGGAGTATCAGGAAAAAGGGCTGCAATGGCTTCATTACCTGGATTCGCTGAATCTGGGCACGTGCCTGGCCGATGATATGGGGCTGGGCAAAACCATACAGATCCTGGCATTTTTAAGCCTCCTGAAGAAACAGAAAGATCTGCCGTCTACGCTTCTGGTTGTCCCTGCATCCCTGATTTCAAACTGGATCAGTGAAATCGGAAAATTCTTTCCCAGTCTGAAAACCTATATTGCTCATCCTGGTTTTGTATCCTCCAACATTGGGCAGAAAACCGATCCATCCAATGGAAAACAGCCGGTTCAGAAAAGCAAGGAGGAGCTGGATCAGCTTGATCTTGTGATTACCAGCTATTCCATTGCCCAGCGATACGAATGGCTGGGCGACTACTGCTGGAACTACCTGATACTGGACGAAGCACAGGCCATCAAGAATCCGGGAACCAAACAGACACGGGCCGTAAAAAAACTCAAATCCCTGAACAGAATCATCATGACCGGAACGCCTGTGGAAAACAGGATTTCCGATCTATGGTCTCTTTTTGACTTTTTAAATCCCGGACTTCTGGGAAATCAGAAGGAGTTTGGTGCATTTTCAAAGAAACTGCAAAACCATCCAAAAGGCTACAGCCGCTTAAGAAAGATTATATCTCCCTATATCCTTCGCAGGCTTAAAACCGACAAGTCGGTTATCTCGGATCTGCCGGATAAGGTGGAGATGAAAAGTTTTGCGGATTTAAGCAAAAAACAGATTGTTCTGTACCGGGAATTTGTGGCGGATCTGGAAAGACAGATCGAAGAAACGGATGGTATTCAACGAAAAGGGTTGGTTCTATCCTCCCTGATGAAACTCAAGCAGCTTTGCAATCATCCGGATCATCTCACCGGCACAGGCGAATACAAAGAATCGGAAAGCGGAAAGTTTCAACGTCTGCGCGAGATCTGTGAAACCATACATGAAAAAAGAGAACGGGTGCTTGTGTTCAGCCAGTTCAGGGAAATAACGGAACCCATAAGGTTTTTTCTGGAAACCATTTTCAATCACAAGGGGCTTGTGCTTCACGGAAGTGTTGCTGCAGGAAACCGGAAAAAGGTTGTTGACATCTTTCAGGCTGAAACCTACTGTCCGTTCATGGTTCTCACCCTGAAAGCCGGCGGAGTCGGGCTCAATCTGACAAAAGCCAATCATGTGATTCATTTTGACCGGTGGTGGAATCCGGCAGTAGAAAACCAGGCAACAGACCGGGCTTTTCGGATCGGGCAGGATAAAAAAGTGATTGTGCACAAGTTTATCACGCGGGGAACCATTGAAGAGAAAATTGACAGGATGCTGGATGATAAAAAAGAACTGGCGGATCAGGTCGTTTCGCAGTCCGGTGAAACCCTGATTACGGAAATGGACAATAAACAACTGATGAATCTGTTCCGATTGACTTTATAGGAGGAGCAATGAGTTATTATTACGGATTTCCCCAATATGTTTCCGTGGGAGAAAAAAGAGCCAAGGCGGAAAGAAAACTGAAACAACTAAAGAAAAAAAATCCCGGTATTCAGCCCATTGTTTTAGAAGGAAGTGCGATAGCCAAAACCTGGTGGGGCAAAGAGTGGAATAAGAATCTCGAACGTTACGCTGACTACAGCAATCGAATCGGCCGTGGCAGAAGTTACGTCCGTCACGGAGCAGTCCTGGATTTAAAAATCAAACCCGGTCAGGTTGAGGCACTGGTGCAGGGTTCCCGTTCAACGCCATACGCTGTTTCCATCTCAATTGAGCCGATTCCCAAAAAGAATTGGGATGCCATCAAGCAAACTTGCAAGGGCCAGATGGACAGTCTCAAAAAACTGATTGCCGGAGAATTCCCAAAAACACTGGGCGCCGTATTCACACAGATAGGAAAAGGTCTGTTCCCAATTCCCAAAGAGATCCATTTTCAATGCAGTTGCCCGGACTGGGCATCCATGTGCAAACACGTTGCTGCCACACTTTACGGGGTCGGCGCAAGACTGGATCAGGACCCTAATCTTTTTTTTGTGTTGAGAAAAGTTGACATAAATGACCTGATCACAGAAACCGTAAAAGAAAGCAAAAAAGAACTTCTATCCAAGGCCAAAAAGAAAACCTCGCGCGTCATCGAAGATGAATCCGGGCTTTCAGACATGTTCGGAATCGATTTGGGAAAAGAAAACATACCCGGTATAGTAAAAGATCCTGCTCCCAAAAAGAAAAAAACCGTTCCCAAAAAACAGGCCATCAAGAAAGCGGTTTCAACCATTCCTGAAAAAAGAAAAAAACTCACGGATACAGCAAAGATTGAGAAAATCCTCCGCAGCCACAAGAAAGGCGTTTCCGTTTCCGAACTGATCAAAACATCCGGCATGGAAGCGCAAAAAGTGAGGAATATCATGTTTCAACTGAAAAAACTGAAAAAGATTGAATCCATCGCCCGTGGTGTTTACCAATGGGTGAAATAAAAAAGGGTATCAGCTCAGAATTTTTCTTCAACTGTAATTTATTGAAGTTATACCACACAACCGAAATAGATAAAAAAAGAAAAACATTTGCCAATGCGGAGAATATCAGCTATAATTGCCGCATATAATGCGGAGAATAAGTATGTATATTTATGAAAGACAGGATTGGCCCCGATTCCGTTGGAACCAGAAAAAGATAGCCGGTCGGCTGGCCGCTGTACGCCACAGACAGGGACGTCTGATAGGAAGGATGGAAACCCTGGGTTTTCGAGTTCGCGCTGAAGCCGTTTTGCAAACCCTGACACTGGATGTTCTCAAGTCCTCTGAAATCGAAGGGGAAATTCTCAATAAAGAACAGGTGCGCTCTTCTATTGCCCGGCGCCTTGGGATCGATACCGGAAGATTGGTTACCGCAAACAGAAACGTTGAAGGTGTAGTTGAAATGATGCTCGATGCCACACAGAATTCCGATCAACCCCTTACCATGGAAAGACTGTTCACCTGGCATGCGTCACTTTTTCCGGCTGGATATAGCGGGCTGCGTAGAATCAAGGTGGGCGCCCTGCGTGATGATGCAAAAGGGCCGATGCAGGTTGTCTCTGGTCCGGCAGGTCACGAGCGGGTACACTTTGAAGCCCCTGCAGCCGGTCTTCTAAAAAAAGAAATGAAAGCCTTTCTCGACTGGTTCAATGGTGATGATGGTACGGATCTTCTTCTGCGGGCAGGAATCGCCCACCTTTGGTTTGTAACAGTTCATCCTTTTGAAGACGGCAATGGGCGAATTGCCAGGGCGATTGCTGATATGGCACTGGCTAGATCAGAGCAAAGTAGTCAGCGGTTTTACAGTCTATCCGCTCAAATCCGGCAGGAGCGGAACGCTTACTATAAGGGGTTGGAGAATGCACAAAAAAAAACGCTTGATATTACCATGCATCTGGAATGGTTTCTGGACTGTCTGAGCCGCGCTTTTGATGGCCTTGAAAATACATTGACGGATGTGTTCAGAAAGACCCGCTTCTGGCAATCCTGCACCGATTTATCATTCAATGACCGCCAGCGATTGATTCTAAACAAGCTGCTGGACGGTTTCGAAGGCAAACTGACATCATCCAAATGGGCTAAATTGGCAAAGTGTTCGCAAGACACGGCGTTACGGGATATTCAGAATCTTATCGAACGGGGTATCCTGGAAAAAGACATCGCCGGCGGCCGAAGCACCAGTTATCACCTGATCGAAAAAGGAGGGTAAGGTAGTACCTATTATGTATCAAAAGCCAGAACCCTTGAAGCTTTTGTCAAAACAGCAATCAAACAATTTCCCGTTCTGCTGCTCACGGGAGCCAGACAGGTCGGAAAAACAACCTTTCTCCGGCATATCATCAAGGATGAAAGAAGTCATGTCACCCTTGATGATCCGCTGGTATTGGACCTTGCCTGGAAAGATCCGGCGCTCTTCATGCAGAGATCAGAGATCTGCTGGAGCCTTATCACACAAATGTGACAAAACGCCTGGTGAAAACATCGAAAAATCTATATTCTCGATACTGGATTATGCGCCTGATCTGATATATTTTTATCCAGTGCTCAGGGAGAAGAGCGGCGTTTTCAACAAGGGTGGTCTATGTTGGTGCTCTGTAAAATACATTTCACACTTGCAAAAAAAACAAAGGATCTGATATTCTACGGATAAGCTTATTGGAAGAGATCATCAAATTGAAATAAAGTGATACAAGAAACGGCTGCACCGGTATCTGGACTCAAGTGAATATGAACGATAAACTGGTCAATCCCCATGACAAGCTGTTCCGAAAAACCTGGAGCAATATTGATGTCGCAAAGGATTACCTGAACAACTATCTGCCCGGACCGCTTCTCAAACGGATTGATCTGAACTCTCTGGAGATTTCGAAAGATTCTTTTATTGAAAAAGAGCTTGAGGATTATTATTCGGATATCCTGTACAAGGTGGGCATTGCAGACGGTGACGGTTATGTTTATCTGTTGTTTGAGCATAAAAGCTATCCGGACCGGTTAATTCATCTTCAGCTTCTGGGGTATATGCTGAAGATCTGGCAATTGCATCTGACACAGGCAAAAAAGCCCCCGTTGCCGGTCATTATTCCCATCGTGTTTTACCACGGCAGGAAAAAATGGTCTGCCGGACAACGGTTGTCGGTTCTTTTTTCAAA
>CAYTGW010000176.1:0-8755 GCA_964437395.1 uncultured Desulfocicer sp. | reverse complement strand
TCCTCCTGACAAATAGAAAGGTCAGGAGGAATTGGCTTTATTATTTTGATACTTGGTATAAGCTACTACAACCGGAACATACCATGATTAAAAAGGAATATCATCTTCCGGTGGTTCGATTGGAGGAGGGCCTCCATGAAAGCCACTCTGATCATAGCTGTCCTGATAACCGGTTTGATTTTGTTTGACTTGTGAAGCACCACTGGCTGTGCCGCTTCCCTGATAAGGACCGTCTCCCTTGTTACCCAGCATTTGCATTTTATCGACTATAATCTCAGTTGTATATCTTGTGGTTCCGTCTTTTTCCCAGGTTCGGGTTTTGATTTGGCCTTCAATATATACCTGTTTCCCTTTGGAAAGGTATTCACCACATATTTCTCCCAACTTCCCGAATGCAACAATTCGATGCCATTCTGTTCTTTCTTTTTTTTCTCCGGTGGATTTATCCTTCCATTCTTCAGATGTTGCGATGGTGAAGTTTGCAACAGCTTTTCCATCTTGAAAGTATCTTATTTCCGGATCTTTACCGACTCTACCTACGATTATCGCCTTATTAATTCCTGCCATGTCCAACCTCCTATGATTGATCTTTCCCCGGTATTGGTAGAAAGCGTAAATTCATTTGTAAATTTGAAAAATGGTGTGGATGGAAATGAATTACTGGATTAGATACATAAAACCAATCCTTGTGTCAATGAGTACAATCCATGATTTTATTTATGCTTGTTTGATTCCATGTTTTAAATGATAATGGGGTTGATATTCAGTATTTTATTAGGAGAATTGGTTTATGTCCCATACAGCATATGAGAAAAGAGTCCGGAGAAGAATTACAGGACGCACCCAACTTTTTTTTGCGGTAGTAACACCAGGACTTGAAGATCTGTTGTATCAGGAGATCCTTTCCCTCCCGATTGCACCGGAAGATGCCACCAAAGCACAGGGCGGTGTTTTATTCCAAGGGAAGGTTCATGACGGTTATAAAGCGAATTTGCATATAAGAACAGCAAGCAGGATACTCATGCGGATTGTTGAGTTTAAGGCAACGAATTTTCGACAGTTAAAGAAAAAGTTATCTGGAATCGAATGGGAATTGTATCTACAACCCGATATGATTCCATCGGTTAACGTTTCAGCCAGGCATTCCCGGCTTTTTCATTCAGATGCAATTGAAGCCTGCTTTCAGGATGCAGTACGGTTTCGGTTTGAAATCCTGAGCCTGGATAAACAGATGCCGGTCACTAAAAATGTTCAACATGCTTTATATGTAAGAATAACAGATGATGTTTTTACTGTATCCATCGACAGTAGTGGAGAGCTTCTTTATAAGCGCGGTTTGAAAACCCATGCTGCGCTGGCTCCTGTTCGGGAAACAATAGCAGCCGCAATTTTTATGCTGGCAGGATATTCCGGGGTTTCGATTCTGGTTGATCCTATGTGTGGCTCTGGCACATTCGCTCTTGAAGGTGCGATGATCGCCAATAAAATACCAGCAGGCTGGTTCAGGAAATTCGCCTTTGAGGAATGGCCCTGTTTCCGGCCGGAAATGTGGAATCATATCCGGCGAGAGGCAGAGGAAAAAATAATATGTCTGGACCGGATTTTGATTTTTTCATCAGATACGGATGAAATGGCATGCAGGAGACTGGCGGATGCGATATTGGAAAATGGATTTCAAAATATAATTTCTGTTTCAAATCGGAATTTTTTTGATATCTCTGTAGCGGATTTTTCCTCTCAGGCAGGTCATGAGGAAGCAGGGCTGATAGTGATTAACCCACCATATGGAATCCGGATCGGGACACCAGGCAACAGTAAAAAAATTTTCAACAAAATCCTGAAAAAGTTATTCCATGATTTTGCCGGATGGAAATTTGCTTTGATCGTACCCCAGGATATGATCGGAAAAAGCCGATTGCTTTCTATGAAAACCTACCCGTTTTCTCATGGCGGGGTAAATCTTGTCATTGCTTTGGGACGTGTGCCAAACAATGATTGAATGCATATAACTGGTGACTTGAAAACATAACAAATTAAAAACCGCATGATTGAATAAAACATCCACTATCGACGATATCCGGTGATTCCGTATCCGTATAATCTGGAACCCCACCAGCTTCAGGATCTGAAATACTGATCATGGTCAGGCCGGCAGAGCCATCGCCCACAATGACCATATCTCCAGTTTGATTCACAGCAATATCACTGGCAAATCCCGCTGTATCATAGGTAAGAACAGGATCGAAATCAACTGGACTGGCCGGGTCTGACACATCAATTGCCCGGATGCCCTTGTCTCCATCGGCAACGTACGCATAAATATTACTGGCAGAAGCCCCCCGGATCCATACCTTGGTAGCATCCCCAGGGGTGTCATATGATCCCACAAGCCTGGGTGAGGCTGGATCACTGATATTGATGATTTTTAAACCCTTATCTCCATCAGCCAGAAACGCATACTTATCAAAAACAGTAACTGATTTTGTATCTCCATCCGTATCCAGGGTGCTGACGAGTGTTCCGGTAATGGTTTCACTTGGCTTATCCTTTTCCGGCAAATCAAGCTGGATAATTTGAAGACCTGCACTGCCGGCTGCAACATATAAATAATACTTGATGTTCGGAGCTGACCCCTTGCTGGTGAACAAGACATCTTTTGCGGTTCCACCGGAAGGTGGCGCAATTGTGTCCAAGAGTGTCGGTGCGTGTGACGGATAGGTATCGGATGATTCAAGGATCTGCATGATTCTCAATCCATTGTCTCCGTCTGCAACAAACGCAAAGGAACCGGAAGAATCCAGTTCGACTCCCCGGCTATCGTTCAGTTCCGTATCCGCGGTGAAATTGGTATTCGTCGGGGTTGTTTTATTTGTGACATTAATAATTTGCAGTCCTTCGGATCCGTCTGCAATAAATGCAAAGGAATATGTAGTTGATCCGGAGATATTATAATGAATCACTTTAATATCTTGAGCCTGGCCAGGGGTTTCCAGGAAGCTCTGGAAGCGGACATTCTGGAATTCTGAATTTGAAACCAAGTTTCCATAAATGTTTGATACTTTTTCGAATTTCAGGATTCGCAATCCTTCTCCGGATGTACCGGAATCCAGAGTGTAGCTGTAAAAAAAATCCCCTTCAATATTGACAAAAAATCGATTCGTACCAGCAACATGATGCTGTATGGAGCTGACCAAGGATGGGGAAGCTGGGGAAGTGACATTGATTTTGGTTAATCCGGATTGAAAATCAGCAAGATATAGTGAGTTATCCGTTTCCGCATGCACGCTATATGCGTTGTTTAAATTTACACTATAGGTGGCCAGTTTTTGCGGGTTAGATCGGTTGGACACATCCAAAATTTCAAGACCGCTGTTACCGTCTGCAACATAAGTAACATTTCCTACTGTCTGGAGACTTTTGGCAAAGGTAGTTGCATCATTGTATTGAAAATAGGTAAGTTCATCATCTGGATCATCATCTGTTGGATTCGGATAAACGGTTGTTATGACAGGTGTGTTTGGATTGGTTGCAACATCAAGTATTTGAATTCCACCTGCTGTGCAGGCAGCATATGCATAACCGTCTCCGGGAACACTGAGGTCAAATGTTGGAAGAAACCCAGCGATATTCAGAAATTCCGGTGTGTCAGTTGAGATATTGAACAGGTGTATTCCCTGAGCTGTATCCGCAATATATGCATAGTTCCCTGAAATTTTGATACTTCTGGATTCTGTTAAGCCGCTTGCCAGCCCATTGCCGATAGCATCGTTGGAAACAAAGCCAACATTTTTCAATAAAAGAGATGACGCACTGGATGTTATATCGATAACCTGTATTCCGGTTTCATAAATTCCATTTCCATTAAGTTTTGAAAATGCAACATATGCATTATCCGCATTGATGGCAACATCCCTCGCTGTCCCGCTTTCTGTCACACCGGCATCAATTTCGGATTGTGTCCATGCAGGAATGGGCTCCTGAGTGATAATGGAGGAATTGGTTATCATCTCCGGTGAAACATTAATTTTGCTTATGCCGTGGTGTCCTGTTGTAACAAAAAGAAATGGATCATGATACTCGATGCTGGTGATGCCTTCTGAAACATTGAGATAAATTCTTTTAACGGGCTCGGAATTGGAAAAGTCTGTTTTGTCTATCACCAGAATGACATTTCCAAATGCTTGAAAAATATAATCATCACTGATCGCAATGGTTTTGGCAGAGATAAATGGCCATCGATTTTCAAACTTCATACTCACTGCTCCAAAAGCATTAGATATCCAGAAGGAAAACAGGAAAATTACAAAAAGAATACATTTATTTTTCATTGAGTACCTCTATTGTTAATAAAAAACGATAATGCAAAATATTCAAGTAATTAAGTAAATTTGAGGTGCACATCGATTATTTAAAGAGATAGTTGGATTCCAATAAAAAGTCAAATAAAATGAAGAATATTCAGTATCGATTCAAGATCTTCCTTTTCCTGTTACTTAATTTATGCTAAAGGTTTGCAATCAATAAATAAGATGTTGATTTAAAATAATTTAACGTTATTTTCTGGAATGACAATTTTCTGTTGCCATCAATTTTTTTGAATCCTCCACGGTGGAGTTAAGGTTCGGAGAAGCTTATGGAGTGCCCGAAATGTGGATATGATCGACAGCCGGAAGATACACACTGTGCTCTATGCGGTGTAGATTTTGGACTATTAGAGAGGCAAGATGCTGAAAAGAAACAGTTAAAGGCTATGAAAAGTACTCAGCCTGGTAGAAAGGGCACGGGAGCAAGGCTGGAGATGGAGGTTACAAAATCAGGAAAAATTGATGATACTGTTATAGTTGCTATGGATTGTCCGAAATGTGGAGCATTACGTCATACTGGAGATTTTGAATGTCCTCAATGCGGTGTGATTTACGAGAAACATGAACAGATGCTGGCTCAAAAAAAAGCAGAGGAAGAAGCCCAAAAACGCGCGGAAAAACAGAGATTTTTAGAAGAAAAGGCTCGAATTCAAAGAGAGGCGGAAGAAGGCATCCGGAAAGAAAGAGAGAAAAGGGAGGCTGCTGCCAAAAAACAGGTTTTGGCAAATATGAAAGTTGAGGAAAAGAAAAATTTAAAAGATGATTCAAATTTAGAAACCAAAGATAAATTCTTTTTGTTAAACTACATTGATTCAATTATGGGGTTGGTTAAAAGCAATGTCAGAAAAATCACCTTAGCATTCATTATTTTTCTTGCAGTTGTCGCCACAGGGTGGGGAAGTTTTTATTTTATTTCAGATTGGAAGGAGAGGAATCGAAACGAGAGACTGCTGGCTGAACAAAAAGCAGAACATAATAGAGTGCTGAAGGAACAACAATTATTCATTCAAGAGTTTTATTCAAACAAGGAAGAGCGCATTCAATATCTTATGTCATTGATTACAGAAAGGAAGTTTGATCAGTATACCCATGAGATGAAAAAATATGATTCACCTCAATTGAAAGCAGAACTGGAAGGTGTAAAAAATTATTTTGGAGAGATTCAACTGTTTGACAGCACCAAGTTGATTCCGGCATCGGAATTTGAAAAAAATTATGAAGTATTTTACAAGTTAATTCAACTAAACCCTATTAATAAAGAGTATGCTGAAAGGTTAGATCATTATCGTATCAAGCTTGCTCAGCAGAATTGTGAAAGAGCAGAAAAGTACTTAACGAATAAAAAGAGAGTTCGTTCAGAACTCAATGATGCCATTGCCGCAATTGACAGAGCAATTCAACTCGATGGAACAAAGAAAAATTTTGACAAGGTAAAGTTTGAACTGAAAAGCGCAGAATTACTATTTTTTGAAGGCAACAATAATATGCAGATCGCTGTCCGGAACGATGGTCTGACAAAGGGAGCTACCGGAGGCCAGCGTAAAATATATGTTTGGTTGAAAAATGTTGGGGATACTCCGTATTTCATAAATGTGGATTATTTTACACTAACAGGGAAAGATAAAAAACAGTACAGTTATAATAACTGCAGTCGGGAATTGATCGTAAACCTTCAACCCGGGCAAGAAACCGGGGGACTTCTCTATTTCTATACTGCTTCCCAACCGGATGAGTTGGTATTTAATCATATCAATGCGGGGAAAATTTCAAGAAAATTTCCATAATATCAAATGCTTTTGGGGTTCGCTTGTAGCTGGTTTTCAATGGATTATTGGTGAATAAGGTATGTATTTCCATTGGTTTCATATTGATGGAGAGTGGCGTTCTGGCTTCTCTGATATGAACAAAATTATTCCACATAAAGCCGTTGACCTGGGCGGATCATACTTTTTGATGTCAGATCATTAATTATCATGAATTGCTGCAATGGCATATTATGCCTAGCGGCAATATTGTAAGGGTTGTCACCGGCTTTTGCGAAATACATTTTATATTTTTTGATCAAGTTCGGAGTCGTTGATTTTCCAGGCAGTCTTAAAACCTGTCCCACCTTTAGGTCGGTTCCTTTTAATCTGTTATGTAACTGTATTTTTTTTGTTGTTGTTCCATAGTGTTTGGCAATGGTGGAAAGAGTTTGGCCTTTTTGAACCCTATGGTAAGCAAATGAATGTTGATGTGGAGAAGCTACTGGAATGTTATCGATTGAGGTGAGCAAAATATTTTTCGTACCCATGGGTATTTTCAACAAGTAAGTTCCGGGTGGGAGCATTTTGTTTTTCAGTTCAGGATTGAGCTTGGTCAGCTCTTTGAGTGGTTTGTCGATGCATTTGGCAATACTTTCCAAATGAGCGGGCTTTGTGATTTTAACGCTTTCATACTTATAGGGAGGATATGGTTTGATATTTTGAAATCCATATTTTTGCATATTGTTAACAATGTGTATTGTTGCAAGAAATTTTGGAACAAACTTGGATGTTTCAAATGGCAGTCGTTCGTATAAGTCCCAGAAGTTGTCTAAATAATTAATGTTTTGACTATGGATTATGCGAAGAACCCTTCCTTGGCCGCAATTGTAGGCTGCAAGCGCAGTTGTCCAGTCTCCGAAAATCTGGTGTAGTTCTTTGAGGTATTCAATAGCGGCTATTGTGGATTTATCCGGGTCCAGTCTTTCATCAATGAATGTATTCATTTTCAGGCCGAATTTTGAACCAGTGGAGGGGACAAACTGCCAAAGTCCGAGTACCTGAGCTTTTGAAAATGTTTGGGTTTGAAAACCGCTTTCAATGAGGGGAAGCCACGAAAGGCTTTCAGGTAAACCCGCTTTCTTCAATTTTTCAATAATATATGGACGAAATCGACCAGACCGGCGGTAAGATTCGATAAAATAGTCCCGATCCGGCCCTTTGGTTAAACGATCGATTTCGGATTGCACATATTTGTTCAGCGTCATCGGAATGGTTTTATGGTTTCCAGTCACAACAACATTTCGGGATGCATTTATTTCAAAAATGCGCCTTGAAATTGAGATACGAAAATCTTCTTTTTTATCAATGGGTTGTGCAAGGCCCAATACAGCGTCTTCAGAGGCCGGTTTTTTAGGAGCATCAAGTTTAATTCCTTGGTTTTGGGATGGATTCAGAGCAATGCTTTCGGGGGTAGTTCCCAATTTTTGAGAATCAATGCTGGCAATGGGTGCAGACGATTTGATTTTTTGTTCGAAACAATCTGGGGTTATTGGTTTATTAAAATTGACATTGCACCCAGAAAACAGGATGGAAATTGTGATGATGAGAGAAATAAATCGAGAAGGGCTCATTCGGTTTTGAAGTTGTAATACTGTAATGAACTGAAAGCCATAGATGAAGTTTGCTATTTTCTGTTCAATCTTGTCCTGATTGTTTTATCTGTTTTTGAGTATAAAAAAATTGAGCCTGTTGTCAAGAAGATATCCAAATGTTGGAGAAAATGATTCAATTTATTTATTGTACAACAAATTAGGATATGGATAAAAATAAAGAGGTAAAAGAATAAAAACCAAAAAAAGGTTAAAAAAATTGGATGTCATTGGAAAGAAGGATTGAAAATTAAATTTTAGACTGATATATGAAAAAGCTCTTGACAACTCATTATCTTTTTGAGTAAGAATAATGGTTTTAAGCGTATTGTGAGCCAACGTAGCTCAGCTAGGCAGAGCAATTGATTTGTAATCAATAGGTCGGGGGTTCGATTCCCTTCGTTGGCTCCATATTTTTGGTGGGGTTCCCGAGCGGCCAAAGGGAACAGACTGTAAATCTGTCGGCGACGCCTTCGGAGGTTCGAATCCTCCCCCCACCACCAGCCTCATCGCAAGTTGAATGTAGGAGGTTTGGCATAGCTGAACCGTATTAACTGCATGATTGCCTGCATGAGATTTCTGTATTTTGATATAAGCATCTGCTGCGTTGAGTTGTATGGGTTTTGTATTGGAGGATAGTTCAAGAGCGGGAGTAGCTCAGTTGGTAGAGCCTCAGCCTTCCAAGCTGATTGTCGCGAGTTCGAGCCTCGTCTCCCGCTCCAGTTCATTTTTATTTGCTTGATTTTGCTCTTGTGAAATTGCTGTTGACAGGTTCGTGCCCACGTAGCTCAGCAGGTAGAGCGCTTCCTTGGTAAGGAAGAGGTTCACCGGTTCGATTCCGGTCGTGGGCTCCATACTACCATGCAGAATCAGGCAGTTTGTTAGGATGCAGTTTTAAATGATTTGCAAAATTGGGAAGAAAAGAACAAGATAATCTATAGGGGAGGACGGGAAGATGGCGAAAGAAAAATTTCAGCGAACGAAACCACATGTAAAT
>CAYTGW010000175.1:3272-8868 GCA_964437395.1 uncultured Desulfocicer sp. | reverse complement strand
CGGAACTCATCGTTATACTGATGATCATCCTGATCATTTTTGGAGCCGGTAAATTACCGGAGATCGGTGCAAGCCTTGGTAAAGGCATCAAAAATTTCAAAAAAGCAACCTCGGAAACAGAAAAGCCGGAACAGATCGAAGACAAGAAAGATAAAGAGGAATAAAACCCCGATATACCATCCCCCCAAATGCTGAAACAGGAATGAGCCAAAATATTGGCTTTTATAAGTCAAGATTCTGGCGCACCATTTAAAAAAAAAACAAACTCCTGCCTGATTTTCATTCAAGAGATGTGTCATCCCGGCACAACATGCCCTGAAAAACATAAGTAGAAATTTTTTCAATCACCGTAGCGCTGCATTGATAGCCTGCAAATCCAGAAAACCGGATAGACAGTTCCCTTGATATTGACCGCAGAAATTTATTCATCACGGAAGTCTTACCATCTAATGGCACAATAGTTGCTTTTTCATGAGAATGTCCCGGACTATTATCGATTGTCCGGAATCATGAATTCTTTACAGATACAAAATAGGGAACACCCTTTACATGCCTTAAGCCCAAGCCTGATGTTGCCGGAATCAAGCAACATCAGAATTTACTGTACAAATGAAAAATCCTGATCCTTATCAGACATAACCCTCAATTTTTCTGGAGGAAACAATGGAAGTTCTAGGCATTGATATTGGTTTTGGCTTTACAAAAGCCTCAAATGGAAAAGAGTACATCATGTTCAAGTCGATTTTTGGAGAAGCTGTGGACATACAGTTTTTTGCAGATCTCGGCAATTCTTCATTCTCCGATCAATTGCATGTAACGATTGATGACAAGTCCTATTTTGTGGGGGACTATGCGGAGCAGCAATCCAATGTAAGGCAATTTACCCTGGATCAGGAAAAACTGATCACTGATTTTGTAAAAATTCTTGCATTAACCGTAACCGGCAAATTCGCCAATTCAGATGCGCCAATCAATATTGTCTCCGGTCTGCCGGTATCCTATTTTAAAGAACACAACGCCCGATTCGCGAAGATGCTTACCGGGCAGCATACAATCACCTATCACAAAACAGACGGAAAGAGCACAACCAAGCGAATCTTCATTAAAAAGGTCCGGATGATGCCACAACCCCTGGGAAGCTTTTTTAATCTCCTCATGGACGATAAAGGGAAAATTATCAACATGGATCTGACCCGGCAGAAAGTGGGCATTATTGACATTGGATTCCGTACCACGGACTTTTCCATATTTGACAAACTTCGATACATTGACCGGGGCAGCACGACCATGGACACTGGTATCTCAAAAATCTTCAGGGTGATTGCAAACAAGCTTCATGAGAAAAGCGGTATCAGCATCGAGTTATACCGTTTATACAATGCGGTTGAATCCGGCTTTATCAAAATGAGAGGCCAGGAATACGACATCACCAAAATCCGCGATCAGGTTTTTATGCAATCGGCAGAAACCATCGCCAATGATATTGATCGACTGTGGGCAGAGGATTGGGATATTGACGCCATTATATTAACCGGAGGCGGATGCACCGAGCTTGGAAAATATCTGCAACCTCTGGTTTCAGGAAATGTCATTCCAGTAGAAAAAAATAAGGATGCCCGATTAAACAATGTCCGTGGATATCTGAAATACGGAAAATATATCTGGGGAGAATCCGGTCTATGTGCTGTTCCGCCCAATATTGAAGAACAGGCCAAGGCCAGTTGATCCTTTGCCAAATAATAAATAACTTGCCCTGATCCGCAACCCTGTCCTAATATAATGGCCGAACCAATTTACTTTCTGGAACAGGGTATGACAAGTTTACCATTTCGAAAAAACAAAATGCGCATATTCCTTATTGTGCTATGCGGCATGATATTGGGTATTCCGGGTGGAATTCTGATCGCGATTACCAGAGATCTGCCCGAAATCCGTTCTCTTGAATCATACAAGCCCTCTTCTGTCACACGTATCTATTCCGCAGACCATATGCTGCTTTCCGAGCTGTTCCTGGAAAAAAGAGACCCGTTGCCGCTTCATCGTATTCCCAAACCCCTGATACAAGCCATCCTTTCCATTGAGGACAAATCTTTTTATCAGCATAGCGGTGTTGATCTGAAAGGTATTGTTCGCGCCATCTACAAAGATATCCACGCACGAAAACTTGTCGAAGGGGCCAGCACACTCACTCAGCAGTTGGCCAAAACCCTTTTTCTCACCAGCAAAAAAACCATTGTTCGAAAGCTGAAAGAAGCCATTCTTACGTTCCAACTGGAAAGGAGATACACAAAAGACGAAATTCTGGAACTGTATCTGAATCAAGTGTATTTCGGCAGCGGTGCCTATGGTGTCAATGCAGCAGCCAGGACATTTTTCAACAAAACGGTCGAACAGCTTACCCTTGCAGAAGCAGCGCTGATTGCCGGTATGCCGCAATTACCCTCCCACCTGTCGCCTCTCATCAGTCCCGAGCGTGCTGTTCAACGAAGAAATATCGTTCTGAAACAAATGGTTCGAAATAATATCATCTCGGAAAAGGAATTCAAGCAAGCCGAGAATGAACCGCTTCAGCTTGGAAAGCATTCTGATCATCATTTAATAGCCCCCTATTTCATCCAGTATGTAACGAATCAACTGGAAAACATTGTTGGTTCCACCCTCCTGTATCAAGGAGGGCTTATTGTAAACACCACCCTGGATTATGAGCTTCAACAGTCTGCCGAATCTGCTGTCCGCAACCGGCTCCAGGAGTTGGAAACCCGAATGAAAAAAAACACACCCAAACCGAAGCCTCAGGCTGCTGTGATCTCTCTTTCTATCCAAACCGGTGGTATTCTGTCCATGGTTGGAGGGAAAAACTTTTCCCAGAGTACTTATAACCGTGCTGTATCTGCCAAAAGACAACCTGGTTCAGCCTTTAAGCCAATTGTGTATGCCTGTGCAGTGGAGCAGGGATTTCCCCAGAACATGCTCTTACTGGATTCGCCCGTTATTTTTTCCGGTTCCGGGGATTCTCCTCCCTGGGAACCGGAAAACTTCTCCAAGGACTACATGGGAGAAATCACATTACGGAAAGCCCTTGCCTTTTCTAAAAATATACCTACGGTCCGGTTGATGGAAAAATTGGGTGTATCCTCTGTTTCAAAATTTGCCTCCTCCCTTGGAATTCAATCACGGCTTCATCCATACCTCTCCCTTGCACTGGGCACTGCTGAAATGACACTTTTGGAACTCACGGCTGCCTATTCCGTATTCCCAAACCAGGGTAAACTGATCAAACCCTTTGCAATCGCCGAGATTCAGGATCGACATGGGAGAATGCTCTGGCGTGCAAAACCCCAGAAATCAATTGCCATGTCAAGGGTCGGTGCAGCCATCATTACCGATATGCTAAGCGGAGTCATTCTGGAAGGAACCGGCCAGAAAGCAAAATCGCTGCGGCAGCCTCTTGCCGGCAAAACAGGAACAACCAATCAATATAAAGATGCACTGTTTATCGGTTTTTCACCATCCATCACTACCGGAGTCTGGGTCGGTCTGGATTCTTCTGTAACTCTTGGAAATGAAGAAACCGGTGCAAAGGCAGCCTTGCCGATCTGGATGGATGTTATGCAAAAAGCCGAGTCAAAATCTTCAGGGCTCTCTTTTGATATTCCGGATGAAACCGTAAGGGTGAGAATTGATCCAACAAGCGGAAACCCGGTATCTGAAACCGCTCCTGATTCTGTGAATGCTTTGTTCAAAAAGGGAACCGAACCGAAAAAAAACTGACCTCATTCCGATCAAGCCACAATTTGTCGAAAATAAAAAATATAATTAATTTTTCCAAAAGCGATTTGACACCCTCCGGCTTCTTCCCTATAGTCCATTACCTGACTGGGTTCACCTTTCCGATATCGATTCACAATCCAGTATCGGGTAAAAACAATAAGGAAACAATTTCATGTGCTGCATACGGAAAAAAAAGACGCAAGAGGAAAAAAGCCGGGAGATGAAAATCCGACTGATTGAAGCGACCCTGATCTGCCTTCAGGAGCGCGGATACCATGGTACCTCTATTTCAGAAATTCTGAACCGGGCCGGTGTTTCGAGGGGTGCATGGCGACATCATTACAACAACAAGAAAGAACTGGTTGCGGCAGCTGCCGAACACTTTTTAAAAGGCCCGATCGCAACAGCCCGAGAGATGGCCCCGAGTTTTAAAAATCGAGATAACCTGCTGGTTGAGGTTGTAAACTATATCTGGGAAAATTATTATCAGGGAACATACCGCGACATCTGGCTTGAATTCAATGTTGCCTGCCGAACTGATGAGGAGCTGAGGCAACGTCTGAAACCGGTAATCAAACATTTTTTTGATTCTCTGGATGAACTCTGGCGGGAACATTTTTCGGCGGTTGAGGATGCCTCCGGGACCATCGAAATCCTCATGAACCTGACACTGTATTCCATGCGGGGCATGGCGATCCAGTCCATTGTTCTGGATGAACCGGATTATTATCGAACACTTCGAAATCAGTGGATTAAAATATTGTCGCCTCTGGTTATGGTTCGAAAAGACGCATGAAACAGATCAACCTGCCTTTGCCTTTTTTATCCTCGTAAAGGCATTGATCTCTTTACTTTGACCTGAAAAACAAACAAGGTTTTATTCAGGAAACATCCCTGGTTATTCCAAAACAAATGATTGACAAAAAAATAAAAGTCTGGCTTTACTATAAAACAAACCAATTGGTTTGTTTCTTTAAAATACAATACACCATACCCAAAAACCCGAGGAGTATCGTACATGGAACGTATCGGCATTTTTAAACAAATTGTTTCAAACCCCTATGAATATGCCCGAAACTGGAAAGAGAAAACAAAGGGAAAGGTGATCGGAAATTTTTGTTCTTACACACCGGAAGAACTGATTACGGCTGCGGGTGCCCTTCCGTTTCGAATTTTAGGCTCCGGAGCAACCATTTCCAAAGCAAATGCATTTTTACAGGCATATAGTTGCAGCCTTGTACGTGGCGCACTGGAAGACTCCTTGGAAGGACGCCTAGATTTTCTGGATGGAACGGTTTTTCCGCATACCTGTGACTCCATTCAGCGTTTGTCCGATATCTGGAGGATGAATACGAATTATGCATTTCATGCAGATCTGATCATGCCGGTCAAATTGGATACAGAGAGTGCCGAACAATACATGATTTCCGTTATCCGGAAATTCAGAAAAGACCTTGAAACCGGTTTTGGAATCCGGATAACCGATGAAATGCTCCAAAAAGCGATCCAGACATCCAACCAGGTTCGGGCTTCCCTATCAAAATTATATGAAATCCGGAAAAATTCACCGGAAAAAATAAAAAGCAGCGAACTTCACACTGTTTTCAAGGCATCCATGGTCATGGACCGGAACCAGCTTGCCGATGCGCTCAGGGAACTCATCCTATTTCTTGAAAATCAAAATGTTGCGAAAAAAACAAACACAAAACGTATTGTCCTGACCGGAGGGTTGTGCAGCATGCCGGACATCTATGATGTCATTGAGTCCTCCAATGGCGCCGTGGTTTGGGATGATTTCTGCACTGGGTCAAGATATTTCGAGGGC
>CAYTGW010000175.1:1585-3262 GCA_964437395.1 uncultured Desulfocicer sp. | reverse complement strand
TGGAAAAAAATATTGCAGAGCGGTATCTCAGCCGGATTGTCTGTCCGGCCAAGCATTCCGGAATATATGCAAGAGGAAACTACCTCCTGGACAAGGTCAGAGAAAACCATGCAGATGGTGTCATCTTTGTCTTTTTGAAATTCTGTGACCCCCATTCCTTTGATTACCCATACATGAAAGAAATGCTTGAAAAAGAAGGCATCCCCAGCATGCTGTTTGAGATCGAAGAACAAGCTTCTTCCGGAGGCCAGCTTCAAACCAGATGTGAAGCGTTTATGGAGATGCTGTGAAGGGTTTGCCGGTTGGCCCGTTAGCCGGTTGGCCGGTTGGCCGGTTGGCCCGTTTGCCGGTTGGCCGGTTTATTTACTAAGGGATTAGATAGTTTTTCGGGCCAACGGGCTAACCGGCTAACCGGAAAACCTATACGAGGAGAAAAACCATGACATCGACGGAAAAAATAAAAGATCCGGAAAAAGAAAAACGAAAAATCAAGTCTGATAAAAAAATGAGAGACCTCATGACAGCATACTATATTGAGGCAAAAACTCCTAAGGAGCAAACCGGAAAAAAAATTGCATGGATCACCAGCGGCGGACCGGTTGAACCCCTTCAAGTAATGGATATCATACCCGTCTATCCGGAAAACTACGGAGCCATGATCGGCGCGAGTAAAATGGGAGTTGAACTTTGTGAAAAAGCCGAACAGATGGGTTATTCCAGCGACCTCTGCTCCTATGCACGGGCTGATATTGCCTGCGCAACCGTAAACGGAGGCCCCATCGGCGGACTTCCGGAGCCGGACATGCTGATCTGCTGCAACAATATCTGCGGTACGGTTTTAAAATGGTACGAGGTGCAGGCCCGTTATTATAAAGTCCCTCTGTTCATTCTGGATACTCCCATCTGCCATACGGAATACAATCCGGATATGAAGCGCTACGTAACCACACAGATCCAGGAATATATCGACTTTCTTGAAAAAATATGCGGCAAGCGGTTTGATTATGACCGCATGACGGAAGTGGGAAAATTATCCATCCAGGGGCAAAGACTCTGGCAAGAGATTCTGGATACCACCATGAACCGTCCCGCGCCCATGACCTGTTTTGATGCATTTTTCCATCTTGCCATGATTGTTACCTTGCGTGGAACAAAGATTGCCGTGGATTTTTATGAATCTTTGCTTACGGAAATGAAAGACCGGATTGCCCAGGGGATTGGAATGCTGGCCGAAGAAAAATACCGTCTGGTCTGGGATAACCTGCCGGTCTGGTATCGATTGCGATGGCTGTCCAATAAGTTTGCTTCCCATTCCGCCTGCCTGGTGGCCGATACCTATACCTCCGGATGGTGCAGTTCCATGCAATACCTGGATGAGAATGATTTCCTGGGTTCCCTGGCGGAAATGTATACCCGGATTTTTCTGAACACTGGAACCGACATCATGGCAGACAACATTGTCAAAATGGTTGAAAAATATGATGCTGACGGCGTGGTATTTCATTCCAACAGAAGCTGCAAACCCTATTCGCTTGGACAATATGACATCCAGAGAATCATCCAGGAAAAGGTCGGCATCCCCACCCTGATGATCGAGGCGGACATGTCGGATGAACGAAATTTTTCCGAAAGCCAGATCGAAACGAGGATTGATGCATTTATCGAAATGCTGAAGTA
>CAYTGW010000175.1:0-1485 GCA_964437395.1 uncultured Desulfocicer sp. | reverse complement strand
AAGAGGATTTTTATGATAACAGCAGGTATCGATGTCGGTTCCATCAGCGCCAAGGCCGCAATCATACAGGATCATAAACTTCTGGGAGCATGTGTTATCCTGACCGGATACAATTCCCGGAATGCAGGCCGGCAGGTTTTTGATCAGATCCTGTCGGAAGTAAACCTTGATGCTTCCCAAATCGATAAGATCATTGCCACCGGATATGGCAGAAACAGCATTGAATTCGCTGATAAAGCAGTCACGGAAATCACCTGCCATGCAGCCGGGGCCAATTTTTTAAATCCGGAGATCCGCTCCATTATCGATATCGGAGGCCAGGATAGTAAAGCCATTGTAATCAATGAAAAAGGAAAAGTTCAGGATTTTTCCATGAATGACAAGTGTGCTGCCGGAACCGGAAGATTTCTGGAAGTCATGGCACGAGCTCTGGAAGTGGATCTGGACGCATTTGGCGAATTATCGCTGCAGGCAGATAACGTCGCTTCGATCAGTAGTTTGTGTACGGTCTTTGCGGAATCCGAGGTAATCTCACTGATTGCAAAGGGAGAAAAACGGGAAAACATCATTGCCGGAATTCATGCATCCATTGGATCACGGGTAATGGCCATGGGAAAACGGATCGGTATTACTTCGCCGGTCATGATGACCGGTGGTGTTGCCAAAAATATCGGGGTAGTCAAAGCACTGGAAGAAAAATTCAATACTCCGATTATTGTATCCGCACACGCACAGGTAAACGGTGCTATCGGAGCAGCATTGATCGCATCAACTCTATAACCAAAGACAACCAAGGAGAACAAGTATGAGCAATCTGTCCTACCAACTGGATGATAAAGTCTTTCTGATAACCGGTGGCAGCCGGGGAATCGGTCTTGAAATTGCTAGACAGCTTCTTCTGCAGAATGCAAAAGTAGTCATCTGCGGCCGCAAACAGGAAGGTCTTGATGCAGCAAAAGAAACATTACAGGCAGAAAATGGCCGTCTTCTTACTGTTCAAGCTCACATCGGAAAAAATGAAGATGTGGACAACCTGCTGAAACAGACGATCTCTTCTTTTGGCCGGCTGGACGGACTGATCAATAATGTCGGCATGAATATTGTTACCTCTGTACTGGACGCCGACCCATCTCTCTGGCAGAAAATTATCGATTCAAATCTTACCGGAACCTTCCGCTGCTCACAGAAGGCCGGAAAAATCATGAGGGAAAACAAAACCGGAAAAATTGTCAGCATCACCTCTATTGCTGCCAGACGTTCTGCTCCGGCCATGGGAATTTATGGAATCGCCAAAGCAGGAATTGAAATGATGACCAAGGTACTTGCCATGGAGCTCGCCCCATTCAACGTCCAGGTGAATGCAGTAGCCCCATGTATGGTAAAAACCGATTTCAGCAAATTCTTCTGGTCCAATGATGATATCCGGAAAGAGATCTTGAAAACCATCCCCCTCGGAAGAATACCGGACCCCATTGATATCGCCCA
>CAYTGW010000174.1:0-8871 GCA_964437395.1 uncultured Desulfocicer sp. | reverse complement strand
CAGCCATTATCGAAACAACACTGACGACTGACAGTATGCTGAACCATCTCTGAACCGATTTTGCAGATATGCAGTTTTTCATCAGATCACAGACACCATTTTATATAAGATTCATTGTTTATTATTTTTAATCGTTACCATAAAAATGCGACATCGTCACCCATATTTAAAAAACTTGAAAAATCAACCGAATCTTCCTATACTTTCCACATTTCCGATTTGAACTCAACAGGATGATTTCCGGATGGCCGGACTCATCTTACTATTCACTGGTCATCAATGAATCTTTACAAACGATGTGACAGAAAAAGGAGTGATCCAGTGGTAAGACGATTCCAGGTTATATGCTTTCTTTTCGTTTATTCTTTGTTATCTATCCATTGTGTCGCATCCGAACTGGAAGAAAAAGAATACACTCTTCTCCGCACTGTAATGGTTGAGTATCAGATCCGGAAAAGGGGCGTAACCCATCAGCGTGTATTGGATGCGATGGAAAAAGTTCACCGTCATTTATTTATTCCGGAAAAGTATCGCCCCCAGGCATATAATGATTATCCTCTTCCCATTGGAGAAGGCCAGACCATTTCCCAGCCCTATATCGTAGCACTCATGACTGAAATCCTTAACCCGAATCCGGGAAAAACCGTTCTTGAGATCGGAACCGGCTCCGGATATCAGGCGGCCGTTCTGGCTGAACTGTATAAAGAAGTGTATACCATCGAAATCATCGATATTCTGGGCAAGCGATCTAAAAAACGGTTATCTGAATTGGGATATCAAAATATTCATGTAAAAATCGGAGACGGATATCAGGGATGGAAGGAACACAGTCCTTTTGACGCGATCATTGTAACCTGTGCGCCATCCCATATCCCTGAACCCCTGAAGGAGCAGTTGGCAGAAGGGGGCAAGATGATCATTCCGGTAGGAAAAACCCATGACCAAAAACTGGTTCTGCTGGTGAAAGAGAACGGAATCATCCGTGAAAAGGAGGTGATCCCTGTCCTCTTTGTCCCCATGATAGGGGAAAATGGTAAAATCCATTGACAGCTCACCATATTCTGCCGATCAATTAAGATGTTAACTTCCTCTCCCTTGTAATCCCGGCATCAGCCATATTTTTAAGGCTGCGTTTCAACCTGATCCGATTCCAGTAGGTTACCGGCGTTTTTGAAACCTTCACCTTTCCTTTCATGGTGGCTTCAGGCTCAAATACAAGGTCGAGAATATGGTTCGTAGAAGCAACCTGATTCAGTAAATCGGCGCAGCCCGCGCAATAGGTGATTATTTTCCTTCCACCAGCCTCTTTGCCCCTCAGGGCAGCCCACCTCCTGGAAAGCTCGGGAGAGACAAATCCCACCATTCCGCCTTCACCACAGCACAGGGATTTTGTTTTGCTGTGCTCCATATCTTCCACGCACAGACCTTTTTTTTTTTTTTTTCTTCTTATTGCCTTATGAACCGCCCCTTCAAACCGTAACGGGCACGGATCATGTACGGTTACAGATCCCTTCAGGAGTGGTGTATCAGGCAAACCGATTTCATCAAGCACTTCATAAACTGTCTTGACTGCAAAACCCTCTCCATATTTCTTAAACACCTTCAGGCAATTGGGGCATGCCACAAGAATTTTTGTAACACAGTGATTCAGGAGATAATCCCTCATCTCATTAAACACAGCGTTGAAATGTTCTGTATGACCCAGGTCATGGGATGGCTTGATGCAGCAATCCAGCACAATACCGATTTTCGGGATGCTTGTTTTTAAGTATTCATAAAGCTTCCTTACCTTATCCGGCCTCGTTCCGCAAAGGGTGCATCCGGGGAAAAAAATCGTATCACACCCAAAAGGAAGCGTATAATAGGAAAAAAACTGGGAGTGACCCCGGCGCTCATATCCGAGAATGGGAGCATGCTCCGGATAATTGCCGCCGCCTTTTGAAACAGTCTCTCTCCGCATCTCCATGAACATTTCGCCTGGGCTTATACCTTGAGGACAAACCGCCGCGCAGAGCTGACAAAGGCTGCATTCAAACGGCATCGCCTGATGATGCTTGTTCATGGGATCATAGGCGTCTGCTATCTTCTTGGGGGTTCCATATCTTTGCAGAAAAGCGCACTCTTGCACGCAAAGACCGCATTCGTTGCAGTTTTCGGAAATGCTCTTCAATTTTTCGTGGATAAACACCTTAACTCCTGATGTTTTCAATGCTTTTACACACAACGATTCCATGCAGACAATCCTTTTCTGACCTCTGACTTCATATGATCGATATTTATCCCGCCATTACCGATGAATTCCCACAATAACAGGATGAAAACGAATCACAATATACTTTTTCCGGATTTCTCCTGTCCAATACGTAATTTCTATTCATGTATACAATTCAATCGCTATTATCTATTTGAAATAGTTTTCCGCATGTCCTATATCAATGACTGTTTCCGGTGATTGTCATTTACAACGTTTTAGTCGTTAAATATTATTTTAGGGGAGGAATGTATGAATTACTACGAACCGAAAGACCTTGCTGATTTTCCAAATATCACCGAATGGGCAACCGATCAGGGCAATAAATTCTTTGAGTATTATGGCGCCGCCACAAATGCCGGAAAACTTACCGAGCGGGAGAAATCACTCATTGCCCTGACGGTCGCGATGACGCAAAACTGCCCGTATTGCATCGACGCTTACACCATCAAATGTCTTTCCCTGGGAATCTCCAATGAGGAGATGATGGAAGCCGCGCATGTCGGCGCCGCCATGATGGCCGGCGTAACGCTGGCGCACACCACGCAAATGCGCAAAATTGTCAAAAAGAAGGAAATGTAATGGACACAGCCGAACAGCTTCGCATCCTGGGAAATCTTTCCGGCATTCCCTCTCTTTCCAGGAAGATTCGCGAGGTCGACAGGTATCCGCTTCGGGCCAGCGGGATCGAAATATTGCAGATCAACGTCGGCACCATCTGCAATCTGACCTGCCGTCACTGTCACGTCAATGCCGGCCCGAAGCGGACTGAAACCATGCCGAGGATCGTTCTGGAAAAGTGCTTGGAGATTCTCAAAAATTTCCCGATTTCCACGATAGACATTACCGGCGGCTCACCGGAAATGAATCCTCATCTGGAGTGGTTCATTCATGAAGCGGCTCCTCTAAAAAGACGCATGATTGTCCGTTCCAACCTGACACTCCTTCAGAAGGAGCCCTACCGGCGCTTTATTGATATTTTCAAAAAACAGAATGTTGAAATTGTCACGTCGCTTCCGGATTACCTGGAGGCCAAGTCAGACCGGCAGCGCGGCGCGGGCGTGTTTCGAAAAGTAATCGAAGTCATGCGGGAACTCAATGCATGCGGGTATGGCATGAACGGGAGTCATTTGTTCGTCAACATTGTACATAATCCCGTGGGGGCATATCTTCCAGGCCCCCAGGCAGCGCTCGAACATGAGTACCGCAAACGCCTCTTGTCTGAACACGGCGTTCATTTCAACCATCTTTTTTGTATTACCAACCTCCCGGTCGGGCGCTACCTCGAGTATCTGATTCAATCCGATAATTTCGAGGATTATTTCAACCTGCTTTGCCATGCGTTCAACCCTTCCGCGCTTACCAATGTCATGTGCCGGACGACACTTTCCGTCGGATGGGACGGATCTCTCTACGATTGCGACTTCAACCAGATGCTCAATCTTATGGTCAATCACAGCGCTCCGGACAATATCATGGATTTTGATATGGAACGGCTGAAAAACCGCGAAATCGTCGTCAACAACCATTGCTATGGGTGTGTCGCCGGCTCCGGATCATCCTGCCAAGGCGCGACTACATTCACTAAAAACGCATGATGATTTCCGTCATTTATCGTTGATTGATAGACGTAACAAAATATAATTTTTCTCATTTTCCAGATTTCCCCAGTATATAAGCTAATCTGCACTTTTTATGAAATCAATATGTTGTGGTTGTGATAAAAAAAGATTTTTCATGGTGAATGTTGGATATCAACGATATATGTCAGATTTTTGCGAGGAGTATTTTCCTTGTTGATAGGAAGGGAAATCTCAAGATCAGCCTGTCCATTGATTGACAAAGAGAAATCTTTTGTCCAGGAACGCCAGAATCCATATTGTCGTTCATAACGCTCTTCCCAGATTATCTCCAGTGTTTCAAAATGATCAGTAACACATTGATAATAAAGGTTTGTATTTGTCTCCTTGTTTTTGTTTTTAGTTTAACAACCCATCAATTGTTGAATGAATTGTAATTCTTTCTGTTGGAATAATCACATATCTCCAAAGTTTTACTATTCCAAACTTACCTATATTTTTGTTCACTATTTCACAATACTTATCAGCAGTTTGTTTTTTAGCTTGAACACTTGGATCACTAATCTCACTTTCCGGTTTAACTTCTACCATTACAATTTCATTATTCAATTCAACAACAAAATCCGGTTCATACTTGTGGTTAGCCTCGCCTTCTGCATCTCGCCAGAATAGACCTTCAAACTGATTGGACGCTGGACGAAGCCAGTATTGTACCGCGTCATCGCGTTCAAAAATGTACGCTAAGCGCACTTCAAAAGATGAGCGATCAAAGCGATACATAGAGTGGCATGCTTTTAAAAAATGTCCATAAAGCAGTTTATGCGAAAATGTATTAACTTGAGATTCAAGCGACACTGGTTTTTCCCCCAGAGACAAAGAAATATTATATTGTTCTAAATAAGGTTTAGGCTCACGCAAATCAGAAAACTGGTAATTTTCCGATTTCAATTCCTTGTGTATTAAAATCTGTTTATTAATATCTTCAGCAATCGGATGGGCATTACTTTCAATAATTAAAGCTAAATTATCTTCATCAATAGCTTTTTTGCGGTAGTGCACAACGGCTTGATCGGCTAACTTCAGAAGCAAAGGTTTTTGTGTCGGATCATCATAATCAATTAAAGGAAAACCAAGCAACGCGGCAATAATAGTGTTTTGCGGGGTTTGCCTGGCATGTGATCCAAAACTGCTTACTTTCGTCACTTGTGACATTCTGCGGCCTGGAACATCTTCGCCAAATAAATTTTTCTCGTAATTGTTTTGTAACTGTTCTTCTAAAATTGCTCTTTCGTTTGTATAGGAACGTAACACACCTGTATTAAGATCAAAATCTTTTAAAATAAGCTCGGCAAAATGCGGGGTAATCATTAAACGGGGAATCGGAATATTTCTTTTTTCCATTGTTTGGGCTGATTTTTGAGCAATCTTAGAAAGCTCATCTTTTGCTTCCAAACTAAAAGATCCAAAAAGAGTATCGGGGCCAAAGGCCACTTCTGCCGGTGCGGTTGTTGGTTGTCCGTGAAAGATAGAAAATATATTGGGCTTAATTGTTTCTGGACTGAGTGCTTTGATTAATTCATCTGTCTTCCTGGCAACAATTTTATCCCGCACACCTGGCGCCATCTTTTCTATCTGAGGAAGTTTGGAAACCAGCTCTTCAACTTTTACTTGAACGGCCTGCATTACAACTTTATTTTGTTTGATCTCATCCGCAATATTTTGAAGGACAATCGGTTGAACTTCGGTAAAGTTTTTTATTTCTTTAGCTTCCTGTTCAGAAATCTGTTCTACCTGACCTTGAATAAGCGTTGAATCTTTAGCCAGCGCTACGACTTTAGCGAACTGTTCATGTGCGACAAGAACTAATCTGTCTACCAAAGGCACGCCCGTTCGCTCTCCATAAGGCAAGCGTAAACCGCGTCCAATTGTTTGCTCGGTTAAAATTGCAGCAGCAGCTTCGCGCAAAGGAGCGATTGTATAAACATTGGTCACGTCCCAACCTTCTTTCAGCATATTGACGTGGATAACAATCTCTACAGGATTATCGGGATGCTCCAGCGAAATCAATTTTTCGATGTTTTTATCAGCTTCATCACCGCGAAGCTTTGTATGGATCTCAATCACCTTGCCTTTAAATTCGCCTCCCCGAAAATCATCACTATCAATAAGTTTTCTGAGGGCTTCTGCGTGCTTTGTGTCTTTAGCAACGACAAGCAACACCGGCTTTACAGGCGGCTTCTTATTTACCAACGCGTACTCTTTAAGCGCATTTTTAGCACGCTCATGAAAAAAGGCAGCTAATTGCAATTTGCGCGCGTCAGTCTCGATAGAATCAGGATCAAATTGAGTAAAATCAACGTCCGCTTCAGTCCCAACCCACGGGTCTTTGACGAGCTTTCCCCGGATGGCATCGCCGAGGTTATAGGAATACAAAACATTCTTCATTCTAATTTGACGTGCGTTTCTACCTGTGCCTTTAGTACCAAGATAAGGCGTGGCCGTCATTTCCAAACCAAAAAGCGGATCAAGAATATCCAAAGCGCCCAGCGCCGCATCGGCGTGATAGTGATGCGCTTCATCAAGCATTACCACTAAATCATCATGCGCTTGCAGATAATCAAAATATGATTCATAGGCAGTTTCCCAGGCCTTGGTAATGCCACGCTCACTTGTCATATCCTTTTGCGCAAACTGTTGGATATTAAAAACATTGATTTCGATCTGATTGCCGAAAAGGGATCTCCCGCGCTGCTGGGCATAATTGTCTGTCGTAATAACTTTGGTGGTATTGATATTTATTTCTTGAATACCTTTAAAAACGTACTTGGGATTATTCGTTTTGCTGAAATCATCATAAAGTTTGCGATAAATGGTCAGATTGGGTGCCACGATTAAAAAATGCTGGACATTATTAACCAGATACAAATAAGCCACGAAAGCGCCCATGAGTCTGGTTTTGCCCACGCCGGTAGCCAGCGCAAAAGTGTAGGCCGGAAAAGATCTTTCAAATTCTTCAAACTCGCGCGCTTCGGGGATAGCGCTAAAATATTTTTTGCTTTCAGTTAATATCTCCGGTGTATTGCCACGCGTTTCTTTTTTCATGCGCGCCAGTAATTTTTGGCCTGCCGGTGACTGTAAATAAGCAGCAAAAAGCACCAGACTTTTAGACTGTGGAACATGTAAGCTCATCGCGCCGTTTAAGTATTTTATTGCTTCTTCTGGTTTCATGATACGTCCTCAGATTCAATTTCCACTTCTTCCATTGCTGATTCCTTAATCGGAAGTAAATATTCTTTTTTGCCAAAGTGACAGGCTTTCAAAACGGATTGCGGAATTTTTTTAATATTAATGCGGCTGTCAATTTTGTCAGCACCCGGTTCAAACTTCTTCGGGGTAATAATCAGCGATTCGCCTGCGGCCAGATGCGCGGCAATCTGCTGAATCATGCCGCTGGTCAAAAGCTGTGTTGTCACATAGAGATAATTTTTCCCTTGCCCGATGCCGTGTTTCCAGTACTGCGTCTGGCTGGGCTGGAAAGTAAAGTTCATTAATTTACATATGGCTTTAATGAGTTTGGTGTCGTTATAAAAACCATCAATTACCGGATTGCCGAATTCATCTTTCACAATGAAGCTTGGTGCGAGTTCGTAAAACTTATATGCTCCTCCGCCTTTCCATTCTACTGCTTTGCTGATCCCACCCTGGTCAGTACCATCTATCACCTTGTCCAGGCGCACTTTGCAGTGCGTGTAAGCATGTTCACCCATTTCGATACCAATATATCTTCTGCCCATTTTTTGAGCGACAGCGGCTGTTGTGCCAGAGCCAAGGAAAGAATCAAGGACGCAATCACCAGACTTGCTAGATAGATCAAGAATTCGTTTTACAAGTCGTTCTGGTTTTGGAGTACCAAACGGGTCATCATTAAAAAGCATTTTTATTTCACGTTTTGCTTCTTGGTTGTCGCCAACCTCTATTCGATACCAAATAGTTTTGGACACAAGCCCATCTTGAACCTCCGATAAAAACAATTTAAGTCTTGGTACATTACCACCATTTTTACCAAAATAAACACGGTTGTCTTCTACAAGTTCATTAAACTTTTCTTTTGATACAGACCAGCAACGACTTTGTGTAGGAGTTATTGTTTTTCCACTTGGTGTAACTATTGGATAATCTGTTGAAGCGTTGTATGTTTTTACAGTCATATCTGAAGAAGCCCACACACCTCTAGTATCATTGTCTGGATTTTTAAAGCGTTTATCAGTGTCGGATGTTCTAGGCAGCATAAAAGGCCGTTAAACAGACTTATTGTTTGTGTATACCAAAATATGATCATGGCTATCAGAGAGCCACTTGGCATCATTCTGCGGAGAAAACTTTTTTTCCCAAATTATATTGGCAACGAAATTATTTCTTCCAAACACTTCATCACAAAGTACTTTTAAATAGTGCGTCTCATCATCGTCAATAGAAATCCAAATACTTCCCTGTTCGGGATGTAAAAGCATCCTAAACAAATCCAATCTTGGCTTCATTAGTGATAGCCATGTTGAGTGCTCTACATTGTCGTCATAATGTTCAAATGCATATCCTGTATTGTAGGGCGGATCAATATAAATGCTCTTTACTTTGCCTTCGTATTCAGGCAGCAGTGCCTTGAGCGCAAGAAGATTATCACCGTGAATGATCATATTTTCGGTATTGGGATCATTGGCACAATTGGAAAGTTTTGAGTTTTCTTCCAGAATACGCGGTTCAATATTGGCAATATCATACTCGGGATTATTCTTGCCAATCCAGGTAAGTTCCAATTTTTGTTTATTCGACATCGTTATTTCCGTCCTTTGTCCATAGGCAGTTTACCGGCAGCTTTGCCAAGTTTCTTTTCATCCGATTTAACCCGGCGTTCCAGCTTTTTCAAATCCTCTTCCGGCGGCAGTTCTTCCGGTTTGATGCCGCTCTTGGCAAGCACGCCTCGTACATCCCGATTGTTTTTGACATGCTCACCGGCAATAGCCGGCTCTCCATGTAAATCTT
>CAYTGW010000173.1:0-8943 GCA_964437395.1 uncultured Desulfocicer sp. | reverse complement strand
AATAGAGATACATCTCGCCAAAAAAGGGGAGTGAGAGTTTAAACTGGTCAAGATACATCCCCCCGGCATCTGTATTTTTAATATATATGGCCGTACCGACCAGAGTGAATAAGCCTGCAAACAGATATGGAAAATTGGAACGTATGCCTGTGCTGAAATCAATGAGCAGTACGGTGATGAATGGCAATTTTGTCCCTGCCTGAAAAAAAGTTCCTGAAATCGCCGGCACCACATAAATTAATAGAAAAAACAAAACCAATACAGAAACGATTGTTAAGATAAAGGGATATACAGAAGCTGTTATCAGTTTCTGCCGGACTTCCGATGTTTTCTTCATGTACTGGATATATCGTGAAATCGATAATGGGATATTCCCGCTCTTTTCTCCTGCCTGAAGGGTTGCGATATAAAGGTTTGTGAATGCATGAGAATATTTATTAAATGCCCCGGAGAGCGATTCACCTGAAAAAATATCCTCCCGGATTTCCCTCAGCAGTTTCATAAGTTCATCCGGGTCGCTCTTCTCTATGATTGCATCCAGTGCTGCGACAATAGATAGTCCTGAACGTAACAGGACAGCAAACTCCTGGTTGAAAGCAAAAAAATCTTTCTGTTTAAAGCGTCTGTTTTTATTGGGGTGAAACAAAAGAAAATTTTTTCCGGAAACCTTTTTAATCTCAAGGATAAAATTTCCTTCACTTTGTAACTGGGTTTGCAGCAAATCCCTGGACTCTGCCAATGTTGTCTTTTCGACAACGCGTCCGCCAGGAACCGCTATCCTGTATCGAAATGTAGGCATATTCCTAAGATTCCAGACCTGGAAGGCCCGATGTTCAGTTGAGGATTCCCTTTTGATTGACAGCAAAAAATCAGGGTTCACACGAATCGTATTGTTTTGGTACGCTATAGGGAGATATTATGATAGAAATTGATAAGATAGTCAAGTTATTAAACCTTATTTATCTTGCGCCGATCTCTGGCTACCAGATAGAGCAACACCAGGATACCGGAAAGAATCATTATGCTGCATAAAATCTGACCCTCGGATAAATTTAAAAAAACAAATCCAATATGGGCATCCGGTTGTCTGAAAAATTCAATAATGAAACGGATCAGGCCATATCCAATCAGGTATAACGCAATCATGGCCCCTCTGATTTGAACCCGCCCGCGGACCAGCCAAAGGCACACAAACAGAAAAATCCCTTCAAAAAAAGCCTCATAAAGCTGGGATGGATGACGCCGCCCCAGAGAACTTGCACTCGGAAAATACATGCCGATGGGAGAGGTTGTGATGCGTCCGTATAACTCGCCATTGATAAAATTCCCCAACCTCCCGAATGTGTATCCCAATGGTATTACCGGTACAAACAGATCCGCTATTTCAAAAAAACTCAGTTGGTTTCGTTTGGTATACAGCAAGGCAGCGATTATGATCCCAATCAGTCCACCATGGTAAGACATACCGGTAATCCCGGTAAATCGAAAATGATCCGTAGTATCAAATGGCAAAATGATTTCAAACGGGTGTTTCATGTAGTATGGAAGGTTGTAAAACAGAACATACCCCAATCGGGCTCCGATCAGGAGTCCGAAGATCATGTTCATCATCAGGTTTTCAACCTGTTCACCGGAAATGTCAAAACGGTCTTCATTTTTGATTCGATACAGGGCCATCCCATATGTAATTGCAAATCCAACGATATACATCAAACCGTAATATTGAAGTCTGAATCCGCCAATCTCAAATATAACAGGGCTAATGTTTCCCGGAAGATGCTGCCAGAACTCCAGAAAGCTATGTACCATCGATATCACCTCTTCTCAGCACCCATTTTTCGATCACTTCAAAAACCAGTTCCCTTTTGATCGGCTTCGACAGATAGTCATTCATCCCGGCTGCCAGACATCGATCCCTATCCTTTTTCATTGCATTTGCAGTAACTGCAACAATCGGAACCGGCAGTATTTTTTTTACCCTGTTGTCTTTATCCTTTCCTACTGCCGGTTCATGAAGAACCCTGTTTTTTCTCTCCCATTCCCGAATCGCTTCAGCCGCCTCGATACCATCCATCTCAGGCATTTGAATATCCATGAGAATAATATCAAAGGAATCCGGTGAAGCCGTATACATTTGAAAAGCTTCCGTTCCATTTGAAGCAACCTGACTGGAATACCCTGATTTTTTCAGCATGACTGTAACCAGCTGCTGATTCACCAGATTATCTTCCGCAACCAGAATGTTCACCGACCGTTTCATATCTTCACGAACAGAATATTGGGTCAGTATGGGCCGTTCGGAACTGCTTTCCGATGAAATCGCTCTTTTATCAAAGCCAAGAAGTTGTTTTGTCATCTGGAATAACCGTTCTCTCCGGATCGGTTTTGCAAGAAAACCGTTAAATCCGGCTTCTTCACATTTCTTGGCAAATCCCGGCAGAGAAATCGATAAAGCAAGCAACGGCATCTGGGATACAACACCTGTCTCCTGTCGAATTCTTTTTGCCAGCTTGAAACCGTCGGAAGCAGCTTTTTCAATATCGATGATACAGATATCAAAAGAAATCTTTTCCTGATACGCCTTTAAAATGGCAGGGATTGCATCTTCAATCCGGTCAATCGCCTCCACCGCCATTTTCTGTAATGTCAATGCCTGACGCAAAATTCCATGATCTTCAAAGTCGGTTCCAACCAGTAAAACTTTTTTACCTGCCAGCTCCACAGGAGTTGCCTTTTGGGTTTCACCCTCTGATGCCGGCTGCATGATGGCTGAAAAATAGAAACAACTCCCCTTTCCAAGTGTACTTTCAACACGAATCTCTCCTCCCATTAACTCGGCAATCTTTCTGCATATGGAAAGACCAAGACCAGTCCCCCCATATTTTCGAGCCACGGAGCCTTTTGCCTGTTGAAAAGGATCAAAAATTCTCTCCACCTCGTTTTCCGGAATCCCGATACCCGTATCCCGGATCGCAGCATGAATTTTCACCTGATTGTCCTGTTTCTCTTCAACATCAAAAGAGAGTTCAATCGTTCCGATTTTGGTAAACTTGGTCGCATTCCCCATGAGATTCAGGAGTACCTGACGTAACCGGAAAGGATCTCCTTTTAACTTGGAGGGTACCCGTGGCCCGACTTTGCAGAAGATTTCAACGGGTTTATCCTGAATTCTGGGCCTGACCAGTTCACAAACATCATGGCATAAAACCTCCGGATCAAAATCAATATTTTCCAGTGTCATCTTACCGGCTTCGATTTTTGAGGCATCCAGAATGTCGTTGATCAGGGCAAGAAGGGCCTCACTGCTCACCTTGATTGTCCGCATATAGTTGTGTTGTTCTTCATCCAGATCTGTTTCAAGAAGGATGTCTGTAAATCCGATGATTCCATTCAAGGGTGTCCGGATTTCATGGCTCATACTTGCAAGAAAACTGCTTTTTGCAGCTGAAGCCAGTTCGGCCTTTTCCGCCATTTTGTTTGCATGGTTGATGGTCGTCTTCAACTGCTGGTTAACATTCTTCAGCTCCTGCAAAACTCTTTTTTCGCGTTCAATCCGCTCAATCCTTGCAGAGAGTTCCGCCAGCTCAAAGGGCTTGGTCATATAGTCCGATGCCCCTTCCCTGATAATTTCATGATAGGAAAGCTCTGAAGTAAAACCGGTCATGAGTATGAATTCAAGCTCCGGAACGACAACACGGGCTTTTTTCATGAGTGCGATTCCATTCATTTCAGGCATAAAAATATCGGAAACAACCAGATGAATCTCTTTGGTTTCAATCTGTTTCAGTGCATCGGATGCAGAAAAGGCAGTATGGCATTGAAACCCTTTTTTCTGTAAATAGTGCTTCAGGTTTTCCAGAAACAGTTCTTCATCATCCACAACCAGAATCGTTTTTATGATCACTTCCGTCATAGACAGGCCATTTTGTTTTACCCTTTAACCCGCTCGCTGTATTCACCAGTGCGGGTATCGATACGAATGACTTCCCCTTCTTCGACAAATGGAGGAACCTGCAAGACATAACCAGTCTCCAGCGTTGCCGGTTTTGTGCTTCCCGAAGCTGTATCACCCTTTGCCCAGGGATCTGACTTGACAATCCGCAGATCAATAAAATTCGGCAAGGTAATGCCAATGGCTTTTCCGTCAAAAAAAAGAACCTGACAAATTGTGTTTTCCTTCAACAAATTCTTGGCTTCCGAGATCTGATCTGCCGTCAAAAACTCCTGGTTATAAGTAGATGTATTCATAAAACAATATGTCTCGCCATCCGCATACAGGTACTCCATTTCAAACTGTTCAAGGTTGGCCTCATTGAACTTTTCTCCGGATCGGAACGTTCTATCAAACTGTGAACCATTCACCATATTTTTCAGGCGGCACTTATATAATGCCTGCCCTTTTCCCGGTTTCACAAATTGAAACTGAGTGATCACATACGGGGCGCCATCAATCTCAACCTTTAATCCCTTTTTAAGGTCTGCACTCTCATACATTGGGTTATCGTCCTCCTTTTCTTTTTCGCCTTTGTTCCTTATTTTTGTTTTTCCAGATTGCGTACTGCGCCGACAAATTCCCGGACACGATCAACATCTTTTCTGAAACGAATTGGTTTGCCACTCCTGTCCATCATATTGGTACCTGTACAACTGTCAACCCCTGCGGGTGCAACCTGAGTAATCCCCTGAATAACATTTTCAGGAGACAGCCCTCCGGCTAAAATAACAGGTATCCTGCTTCTTTTCACAAGATCCCTTGCAATCTCCCAATCACAGGTTCGTCCGGTGATACCGACAAATCCCTCCACTGGCTGCACATCCCCTTCATGACCGGAAGTGCCACACAGAAGGGTATCGGTTAAAAAATAATCACTTACCGGTTCAAACAGACTTGCCATCTCCCACATTGGAAAAGCATTTCCTTTCCCAGGCTCGGGAATCGGAATCGATCGCATAATCTTGATGGAAGAAAACCTTTCCCGTACCTGCTGTTGAAGATCGATCAGGTTCTGAAGCACATCACAAGCGTAATCTGTATTACAAAGATTTTCACAGAAATGAACAATATCCGGTTGATAATAGTCAAGTGCCCTGAAAACAGAATCCCTTTTATTGAATAACGGAATCAAGCTGCTTTTTGAATGGGAATCACCGATGATTCGTATTGTATCATAAATCAACGGCTTTTTCCATTCTTCTTCGGACAGAATCACACTTCCAATATGATCCACCCCCACCTCAATCATCTTTTCCGCTTCACCCGGCTCCTGAATCTCGTAAATCTGTATAATCATTTTCTTTCTCAAGATGAATTGACATTTCCAGCCGGATCTATCATATTCATTATCAATTAGCAATTTTTTACTTTTTACGTTTTTTTTTTTTTTATTTGGTAAAAAATGCAGCCTGTCAAAGCGCGGCCTACAATACCCGGTTGAACGGATAGTAAAATTCCATCATGCAGAAGCCGGATGCCGCAGGGCAGAATAAGACTGCATCCGGTTAAATCCGATCCGGATACAAAACAACTTGATTTTTTACCGTTTTAAAGGTATTTCGCTTTTCAAATTTCAATTTGAAAGGATGAATATGATACTGATCGTTGATTTTGGTTCTCAGTTCAATCAACTAATCGCCCGCAGAGTCAGAGAAAGCCGCATATATTGCCAGATCGCCCCCCCTGCCATTACCATACAGGATATTCAAAAGCTGAATCCCGAGGGTATTATTCTTTCCGGAGGGCCATCCAGTATTTATGAAAAAAACAGCCCGAAGGTGGATGAAAAAATATTTGATTTAAACATTCCGGTTCTTGGAATCTGTTACGGAATGCAATTCATGATTCACACCATGGGAGGGGAAGTAAAACGAGCGGAAAAAAGAGAATACGGTTTTGCTGAATTGCATATCAAAAAAAAGGAAGGGCTTTTTACATCGGTTGATTCTAAAACATCCTGCTGGATGAGTCATGGGGATTCCATCAAAAGCATTCCCAAAGGCTTTTCCATTACCGCATCAACTGAAAACACCCCCATTGCGGCTATTGAAAACAGGAAAAAACGTTTTTATGGTCTCCAGTTTCATCCTGAAGTACACCACACCCCCAAAGGGAAAAAGATGTTGCAGAATTTTCTGGTGGACATCTGTAAATGCAGGCAGACCTGGACAATGAAAAATTTTGCCCGGAATGCGATTTCGGAAATTCAGGAAACCGTCGGGGATAAAAAAGTGATCCTGGGTCTGAGCGGTGGAGTGGATTCTTCCGTCACAGCCCTGCTCCTTCATCAGGCCATTGGGAACAATCTGACCTGTATATTTGTAGACAATGGCCTGCTGAGAAAAAATGAGGCTGAAAAACTGAAAAAAACCTTTGGCCGGCATTTGAAGATCAATATCCGGTTTGTCAATGCAGGCGGCAAATTTCTGAAAGCTCTGGCCAATGTCGCAGATCCGGAAAAAAAACGAAAAATCATCGGCAAGATTTTTATGGATGTGTTTGAGGCAGAAGCCAAAAAAATTCAGGATGCGGAATTCCTTGCCCAGGGAACACTCTATCCGGATATCATTGAGTCACAGTCCGCTTTTGGCGGGCCGACCTCTGTTATAAAATCACACCATAATGTCGGTGGACTGCCGGAAAAAATGAAATTAAAACTGGTTGAACCCCTTAAATTTCTGTTCAAGGATGAAGTGCGTCTTCTTGGAAAAGCACTGCATCTGGAAGATGAAATGATATGGCGGCAACCATTTCCCGGCCCTGGACTGGCCATCCGGATTATCGGTGAGATCACTCCCAAACGCTTGTCCATATTAAAAGAGGTTGATGCCGCACTGCTTGAAGAAATCAGGGAAGCTGGATATTATCGAAAATTATGGCAGTCCTTTGCCGTTCTTCTACCCTTGAAGAGTGTCGGAATTATGGGCGACCAGAGAACCTATGAAAATATTGTTGCGATCCGGGCCGTCACATCAAAAGATGCCATGACCGCTGACTGGGCAAAGCTGCCCCATAAACTTTTAGGCAAGATATCGAACCGGATTATTAATGAAGTTCAGGGAGTAAACCGGGTAGTATACGATATCAGTTCAAAACCACCAAGTACAATAGAATGGGAATAATAGACCATGGAAGAGAATGATTCAAAAGGCTTTAAAATCAGCTTTAATGATGATGAACCCGTGCAGTCTCCTGTTATAGAAGACAGAAGAAATTTTATACCTGAAAAAAAACCCCATCCACCATTGACAGCCATTACCGTCATCACCCCCGTCGTTTTTCTCGCGATTCTGGCTGTTTTCTATTTCCACTTTAACTCGCAACTCATCGGGCTCCAGAATACCGGAACAACAAAGGTCGAAAGCCTGACAGAAACCTTTGAACTGAAACTGAAAGATCTGACCAGCCAGACAGACCAGATCAAGGAAAGAATTGAAAAAGAGATGGAACAGCTCGACAGCCGGATCCAGTCTGTTTCCGGCAGTCTGGGAAAAAATAAAAATTCTCTGGATAAAACGGTCTCCGAAAAAGCAGACAAGAACGATCTTCAAAAAACAGCAACGGAATTGAGTAACAAGATCGAAAACATGAATAATCGCATTCAACAAATTTCATCTGATCTGAAAGCAGTTGATTCGGAAGTAAACAGTCAACTGGGTTCCCTTTCTAAAAAACTGGAAAATCTTTCAGAGGAGATCAGCCAGAATTCCCAAAAAGGAATAGACAAGGATGAACTGGAATTTGAGCTGGATCTTCAAGCAAAACGGTATAAGACAGAACTGAAACAGGCAATATCTGCATTGGAAAAGAAACTGGCTGAAGTTCAAAAAAAAGATGAGCCCGCCCAGAAGTTCAAAAAACCCCAGAGCAAACCCGTAACAACCAAACTTCCATCCTATTCCCCTGCTACAGGTACAACCGGGGATAAAAAGGCAGACGGGATCTCTGAAAAGGATTTGTTGGATTAGATTTGTCAGTTTGTATTAAATACGGAAAGTCGAAGAGCATGGTTTCAATATTTTCTATCAGTCTATGCAGATCCGGACTATTCGATGGCAAGACTATAGCTGTAATGAAATTATAATATTATCCCCGGTAGAAAGCTGGAAAAGATCGTCAGAAATCGGTTTTGCCAATATTGCCATATCAGATTTCCCGATCTTCATTTTTAAAAATGCCGGTCTTTTTGTTCGAAAATAAAAACTATAGAAAATTGTGGCAGGTTGAGTTAGGTTTTCATTAAAGGGCAACGATCTTATTCAGATCATATAAAAGCTTGTGTGATGATAATGCTCAATAAAAATAAAAAAATAGAAAATCCAAATGGTCAGTACTGGAAAGAGTCACCCTTTTTTTAAAAACCAAAGCCCCCTAATATTTTCTGGAAGAATCAAAAATTGCTCTCCCTCCAGAACACCTGCCCTAGGTGAATGAAATACCCAATGCCTTCCATCAAGTTATATACATGAGATAGCAGATTGAAAAAACTACAATTCCCTTTTCTTGCATAAATTATATAAAAAATTGACAAATACCAATAAATATTATATTTAGGTATTATCAAAATATTTTATAAGGGTATTCAAATGCAAAAAAATACAAGTGTAACGCTTGGTAAACATTTTGAGATGTTTATCACCCAGCAAATAAAAAACGGTCGGTTTTCTTCTGCTAGTGAAGCGATTAGAGCCGGATTACGGCTTCTTGAAGAGAAAGAAATCAAATTGACTGCATTACGCCGAGCTTTAAAAGAGGGTGAGAATAGCGGTTATGGTGAATATTCATTGAGCGGAATCATTCAAGAACTCGACAATGATGAAGGCAGCAATTAATGCCATCTTTCCGGCTGACTAAAAAAGCTATAGAGGATATCACTTGACAGTACCGAATTTACCTGAAAATTCGAATCATGCGACGAGCCGCAAGCCTTCGGATCTGTTCAGGTCTAT
>CAYTGW010000172.1:0-8988 GCA_964437395.1 uncultured Desulfocicer sp. | reverse complement strand
ATATTTCAGGAGTGATTTTTGAAACACGGAGCCCTAATTCATTTCCGGACTGGCTACCCCTGCTGTCAGCCATAGGAGTATCCTCTCTTTTTGCAACCATCACGGTAAACATTTTCTCCTCTCCTTTACGGAGAACCTTAACTTCTGTTTTTTCTCCCACGCTAATACTGGCGATAATGCTTGTGAGATCATGGCTTGATGTTACGGTCTTGCCATTTACTTCGATAATGATATCTTTTACCTGAATGCCGGCCTTCTCAGCAGGATCACCGGGAAATACCTCCACGATCAGTGCGCCTGTTTGTTTCTCGACCCCATAATATGCAGCAATCTCCTCGGTCAGATTCTGGATTCCAACCCCGAGCCATCCCCGGGTGACACTCCCCTTTCCTTTAAGCTGTTCAATGACCCCCTTGGCCAGATCAATGGGGATGGCAAAACCGATTCCCTGTCCACCGGCTACAATGGCCGTATTGATACCGATGACCATTCCATCCATATCCAGCAGAGGCCCACCGCTGTTTCCCGGATTAATGGATGCGTCTGTCTGAATAAAATCATCATATGGTCCGGACCCGATAACGCGCCCTTTTGCACTCACGATTCCGGCTGTCACTGTGTGAGCCAACCCGAATGGGCTTCCGATTGCAACAACCCATTCACCGACCTTCAGTTTATCAGATGATCCAAACTCCAGAACCGGTAATTCCTTTTCCGGTTTGATTTTAATCAGCGCCAGATCGGTTGAAGGATCGCGGCCGATAATCGTTGCATCATACTCTTTCCCGTCTTTCAGAATGACTTTTATCTGATCTGCATTTTCAATCACATGGTTGTTGGTGACAATAAATCCGTCTTTATCAATAATAAAACCAGACCCGAGACTCCGCTGTTTAAAATCCCTATTGGGGACTCCTCCAAAAAATCTTTCAAAAAGATCATTCTGCTGCTGATTGTTTCCAAACGGATTTCTGGAAAAATGACGAAAAACCAGTCCTCCGCCCTTGATATTTTTTTCCGTTCTCACGTTAATCACCGCAGGGCTCTTCCCCTCTGCAAGGGCACTGAAGCTTTCCGGGATCATCCGGACGTTTGCGGATTCATTTTCTGCCATGGCATAGGGAGAGAAGAACACCAGGCCCAGAATCACGGTTACGCCAACCACAACAGACAGAATCGCTTTTTTTCCGGTTACACGGATCAATGGTAATGAATTCATGACACATCCTCTTTACTGGTTATTTGTTCTGATTTTTTAAATTTCCTGTAAACTTGATACCCATTTTTTCATGTCTCTGATGAGCAATCTTGGTGCCAAAAACCACAAAAAAAATTATTCTATTATAATAAGATGAAAATCTTAGAAAACAACTCCTGATTTAATCACAAATTGCTTGGCTCTTTCATTCCAGATATGATAGTTCAAAAAAATTGGATAAAAAATATCCATGATGCTATCCGCGCTGGATAAAAAATATCCATGTTCAGCTTATTTTATAGGGACAACATCAAAACAGCAATATCAAAAATTCCGGTCATCATTCCAGTCCGGTTTGATTCAGGTTATGGGCATACATTATATATAACCCCGAACAAACGCCATGAAGCAGCATGGCATATTACTTGCTGAACCACTCGATTTGACGGGAATCAAAACATGAACATCCTCCAACACACAAACCGGTTTCAGACAAATGTTCCCCCCTGGATTCTGATCGGTGCTGCGGTCATCCTTTTTCCGCTGTTCACCCTGATGACTGTTGCCAATGTCCATCGTCACCGGGAAGCCAGTATCCAGCTTCTTGTGGAAAAAGGCGCTGCCCTGATCCGATCCTTTGAGGCCGGAACCCGAACCGGTCTGATGGGTGAACATTTCAGCGGAAAACACCTTCAGCAGCTCCTCACGGAAACCGCCACTCAGGAAGATATTATTTATCTGACGGTTGTAAATAAAAACGGGATTACGCTGGCTCATAACAACCGATCAAAAATCGGATTCCCATATGGATCTGAACTGAATCTTTTCAAAATCTCGCAAACTTCAGATGTCCATTGGCGCATTATCGAAAAACCAGGGGAACAGAATGTTTTTGAAGTGTTTCGCCGATTTGCTCCTTCCGGAAAACAGTGGCAGGAGCCTAATGTACTCCAGCTTTTTCGACAATTATACCTGCCCTTCAAGTCCGACTGGAAAAGCACGGATCCATCTGACCTGGTCATTTTTATCGGACTGGATATGAGTTCGCTTGAAGAGGCCGGCCGGAATGACATCCGGCAGGCTATTATCATTGCCGGCATCATGCTCCTGATCGGTCTGACCGGAATCATCCTTCTGCTTATTACTCATAACTATCGTGAGACCCGGTTATCCCTGTCCAGAATCAAAGCCTTCTCCGACAACCTTGTTGAACACATCCCCATTGGTCTGATCGTGATGGATAACCATAAACAGCTTACTTCATTTAATCAGATTGCTGAATCCTTTTTCGGCCGCCTCACCGAAAGCAGCATGGGGAAAGATGTCGCAGATATCCTCCCGAGGGAACTGTGGGAACTGATCGAACATCCGGATATACGAAGCGGGATCGTGGAAAAGGAAATCAATTGCCCGGTAAAGGACGGAAGAATCATTCCATTTGAGGTGAGCGCAACACTCCTGCATGACCCGAAGGATCACTTTCACGGATATATTCTGCTGTTCAAGGATTTAACGGAAATCCAATCCTTGAAAAAAAATCTGGCCCGGAGTCAGCGATTGGCCTCTGTCGGAAGGCTGGCAGCAGGCGTTGCCCATGAAATCCGGAATCCATTAAGCTCCATCAAAGGATTTGCCACCTATTTTAAAGAGCGTTTTGAAAAACAACCGGAAGATAAAGAAACTGCGGAGATCATGATCCAGGAAGTGGACAGGCTGAACCGGGTTGTAAGCCAGCTTCTGGAGTTTGCAAGGCCGGTTTCTGTGACCGGAAAACCGGTTGATCTTAAAAAGCTGATCCATGACTCCTTAAAATTGATTGAGCAGCAGATTCAGGAAAAAAACATACAGGTCATCATAAACCCGCTTCAAGAGCTGGATAATATGTTTCTGGATTCGGATAAAATCAGCCAGATTTTACTGAATCTTTATCTGAATGCACTGGATGCTATGGAAGATGGCGGTTCTCTTGTGATTGCTTTCGGCAGACATCCATGGAAGCAGGGAATTGAAATATCGGTTACCGATACCGGAATTGGAATTAATGAAAAGGATCTGCCCAATATTTTTGATCCCTACTTTACCAGAAAACCCAATGGCACCGGAATCGGATTGGCCATCGTACATAATATTGTTGAAGCGCATAACGGAGAAATCAAGGTTGAAAGCCGGATCGGCAAGGGGACGACATTTACTGTTTTCCTGTCTGAGCTTCCCCGGAATGGATGATTCAGCTTCTCATTCCGATTTGCTATCCTGTTGATACTATATATGGCCACACAGAGGGTAGGCACAGGGGCCTGCCCCTACGAATCACAAAATGGAATTTACATGAATACGTGAGGACAGATAGATATGGTTCTGAAAAGCAACCTGCTGGTCGTGGATGATGACAAGGCCCATCGCACCATGCTCTTTACGCTGCTGCGGGGATGGGGATATGATGTTACGCAGGCGGATGACGGCGCAACCGCCATTGATCGCGTGCATGAATCCTCATTTGATGTGATCCTCATGGACATCCGGATGCTGCGTATATCCGGTATTGAAGCTCTCGAAAAAATCCGATCCTATAATCCTGCGATACCGGTGATCATCATGACCGCATATTCTTCTGTTGAAACAGCCGTGGAAACTCTGAAAAAAGGCGCCTATGACTATCTCACCAAACCCCTTGATTTTGATAAACTCCGCATCACTCTGGAAAAAGCCATGGAGCATCGGCGTCTGAAAGAGGAGAACCGGATCCTGCGGGAAAATGCCGGCCGGCATTTCAGCAGGCAGAATATCATCGGAAGCAGTCCGGCCATGGCAAAACTGTTTGAAACCGTCGAGCAGGTTGCCCCAAGCGAGGCGACGGTTCTGATTCATGGAGAATCCGGAACCGGAAAGGAACTCATCGCAGGTCTGGTTCACTTTAACAGTTTCCGGAAAAACAGCCCTTTTATCAAAATCAATTGCGCGGCCATCACCGAAACCCTTCTGGAATCCGAACTCTTTGGGCATGAAAAAGGAGCGTTTACCGGAGCGAATAAAAGAAAGGAAGGAAAATTTATTCAAGCCAGCCATGGCAGCCTGCTTCTGGATGAGGTCAGCGAAATGCCCCTTTCCATGCAGGTAAAACTGCTGCGGGTTCTCCAGGAAAAAGAAATCACAAGGGTCGGTGGCGATACGGTTGTACCGGTGGATGTCCGGGTGATTGCCTCTACCAATAAGAATCTGATCGAGATGATTGAAAAGGGAAGATTCCGGGAGGATCTTTTCTATCGTCTAAACGTTGTCTTGCTTGAAGTCCCGGCATTGAGAAACAGAGAAGATGATGTCCCGCTTCTTGCTGCCCATTTCCTGACTCTTTTTTCAGAAAAAAACCGGAAAAACATAAAAGGTTTTACTCCTGCGGCAATGGATTGTCTAATCAAGTACAACTGGCCCGGCAATGTGCGGGAACTCATGAATACGGTTGAAAGAACGGTTGTACTGGCCAGATCGGATTATATTGACGTGGAAGAGCTTCCCATGATACAGAGGCAGCCTTTACCGGAAAATACTTTCACCATCCGGAATCTCGAACATAGATCTGTCCAGGCTGAAGGTGTCACTCTTGAAACAATTGAAAAAACGGCCATTATCAATACGCTTCAGGCTGTGAACAGCAATAAAAGTGAAGCTGCAAGGAGATTGGGCATTACCCGGAAAACATTGCACAAAAAACTGAAACAATATGGCTTGATGCCGTAAGAGAAGTACAGGGTAGAAAAAAACATGTTTACTTTTTTTAAAATTATGGAAACGCTTGTGCTGCCGCCGGGAATTTTTGTCCTGATTCTTGCGGTTTTTGGATGGATGCAGTTCCGGAAAAAAAATTACGAAACCGGAACAGACACTCTTTTTGTCGGATTCTGTATCTGGGCTCTCTCCATCTCTCCGGTTTCCAATTCTCTGATGAAGGGACTGGAGTCATCCTTTCCCATTCCCCACGAAATCAATGGAGATGTTATCATTCTCCTTGGTGCAGGGCTGAATGAAAATGTCACGGATCTTTCCGGCATTGGCTTTCCGGATGGAGACATGCTTGGCAGGATCACAACGGCAATCCGTCTCCACAAAAGGCTCAACATCCCGATTATTATCGCAAGCGGCAATGTGTATCCGGAAGGAAAAGCCGGCGCGCCGGTGGATAAACGGATCATGGTTGACCTGGGGGTTGATCCCTCCAATATCATTGTTGAAAAAAAAAGCCGGAACACCTTTGAAAACGCCCAGTATGCATCCCGTATCTGTCAGGATCTGGGATACAAAAAGCCCATACTCCTGACCGCAGCCTACCACCTGAAACGCGCCCAGATGGCATTTCAGGCAACCGGTCTGACAACCATCCCATTTCCAGCCTATCGGTACTCTTCAGACAAACTTGTCTTTTACTGGAGAAACTTTCTCCCCTGTCATAACTCCTTTGAAACATCCTGCGTGGCTATCCGTGAATATCTGGGGATTTTGTATTATATGGTACGATATTAAAGGCCTCCGACATTTAAAATCTCGAAATATCTGTTGACACAACAATGGGGTTGATATTAATAATATAGATAATTTCCGGCATGAAGTCGGCGTCATAACAAAGCTCGTAATCATTCATTAACATATACAATGTATCCACGAAGGTATGCACTAAAAAGCAAAGCAATATCTTCGTGGATTTTTTATTTTGATGATGAAATGAAAAACCCATTGAAAAATAGCCGACGTACGGAAAGGAATTCTGATTATGCATATGGCAGACGCGTTGATTTCACCTGTAACCGGCGGGGCCATGTGGGCCGTGACAGCCGGTCTGATCTCTTATTGCTCCAAAAAGGTCAAAGACGACCTTGATGACACAAAAATCCCTTTGATGGGTGTTATGGGCGCATTTATCTTTGCAGCCCAGATGATCAATTTCACCATACCTGCTACAGGCTCCAGCGGGCACCTGGGAGGCGGCTTGATCCTGTCCATCATCCTTGGTCCGTATGCTGCATTTCTGACCATTGCCTCGGTACTGACTGTTCAGGCTCTTTTCTTTGCAGACGGCGGCCTCCTCGCTTTAGGCTGCAATATATTCAATCTTGGTTTTTTCCCCTGCTTTATCGCTTTTCCCCTGGTCTATAAGAAGATCGCCGGGGACGCTCCCACCCAGGGGAAAATTGTCGCAGGTTCCCTTATTGCTGGAATTGTGGGGTTGCAGCTAGGGGCTCTCAGTGTGGTTCTGCAGACTCTTTTTTCAGGAATTTCCGAACTGCCTTTTACTACATTTGTTCTGATGATGCTTCCGATACATCTTGCCATCGGTATTGTGGAAGGTCTTGCAACAGCGGCGGTAGTTGTTTTTGTTTTTAAAGCCCGTCCCGAGATACTCCGTTCGGCGAGTGAGGCGACTCCTATCGGAAATATATCCGTTAAAACGGTCATTATTGGATTTCTTGGCCTTGCAGTGGTTACCGGCGGGGCTCTGAGCTGGTTTGCCTCTTCCCATCCGGACGGACTGGAATGGTCCATGGCGAAAACAAGCGGTTCCGAAGAACTCAAAGAACCGTCAAACCATATCCATGAAGCACTTTCAGGTGTTCAGAAAAAAACAGCTTTCCTGCCGGATTATGGATTCAAAGAACCGGCACTTGAAAATACAGAAAAAAAAATCGAAGAAAAACCGCCGGCAGTTGAGGGTCAGGAATCCTGGCCGGCCGTCAATGCAGGGACATCCGTTTCCGGTATTGTCGGAGGCACTATGACGCTGGCGCTGGCTGTGATGATTGGATTTGTGCTTAAAAGAAAAAAATATTGATATTTCATGGCAAAATTAGACTCACATTTATTCCAGATCGACGCTTTGGATGAACTCGCATCCGGAAACAGCATATTCCACAATCTTGATCCTAGGGCCAAGCTTGTCACTACACTGGTGTTCATCGGAACAGTGGTGTCTTTCGGAAAATACGAAGTTTCGACCCTTATTCCCTTTGCCATATACCCCCTGGTTCTTATTTCCGTCGGCGGCCTCCCTTTTTTGTTTCTTGCCGAAAAGGTTCTTCTTGTGGCCCCTTTCGCTTTTTTCATCGGGATCTTCAACCCCTTGTTCGATCAGACGATCATGGTTCATCTGGGTTCCGTTTCGCTTTCCGGTGGATGGATTTCGTTTTTCTCCATCATGCTCCGTTTTGTGTTGACCGTGGGTTCGGCGTTGGTTCTGATCGCCCTTACCGGATTCCATACCGTATGCATGGGACTTGAAAAACTTGGGGTGCCGCGCCCGTTTGTGGTCCAGCTTCTTTTTCTTTACCGCTATCTCTTTGTTCTCATCGACGAAGCCTCCCGGATGATCCGGGCCAAATCTTTAAGGACGTTCAATTCACGAGGCACGAAAATCAGAACCTTCGGTTCAATGCTAGGACATCTTCTTCTAAGAACCTTGGACAGAGCCCAACGGATTCATCTTGCCATGTGTTGCCGGGGATTTGACGGACATGTGCGGTTGATCTGCCCTTTGAAAATCGGCTGGAAGGAAACAATTTTTGTGCTGGGATGGGTTCTGCTGTTTTTCAGCATGAGGTTTTACCATATTTCCGAGCATCTGGGACTCATGATCATGAGGAATATTGTATGAGCCATCATATTGTAGAAGCAAAAGATCTTTTCTTCCGTTATCCGGATGGGACGGAAGCGGTCAAAGGAATATCCTTTAAGATCACTCATGGAGAATCCGTGGCTGTTGTCGGGGCCAATGGGGCGGGCAAGTCCACCCTGCTCCAACACCTGAACGGGTATCTCATTCCGTCAAAAGGCGAACTCCGCATAGGGGAAGTCATACTGACGCGGAAAAACGTTCATGCGATAAGACGCTCCGTGGGCATGGTATTTCAGGACCCGGACGATCAGCTTTTCATGCCCACAGTCTTCGATGATGTGGCCTTTGGTCCCCTGAACCTGGGGCTGTCCGAAGAGGATGTGAAGGTCAAAGTGCATCAGGCCCTCAAAACAGTTGGCATGCTCCATGTGATCAAACGCCCGCCCTACAAACTCTCCGGAGGTGAAAAACGATCTGTGGCCATTGCTACGGTTCTTGCCATGTCACCGGATATCCTGGTCATGGATGAGCCATCGTCCAACCTGGACCCTATGGCCCGGCGGCGACTTATCGGCCTTTTGAAAGGTTTCCATCACACGAAAATCATCGCCACCCACGACCTTGACATGGCCCTGGAACTTTGCGAACGGACCATCGTAATCCATAACGGACGGCTCACCGCCGACAGCAGAACAGTGGACCTGTTTCAAAACGAATCTCTTCTTGCAGAAAGCGGTCTTGCAAAACCTCTCAGTATGCAGGGCTGCCATGTTTGTTCAGGTACGGCAAAGCAATTTCAGCCCCGTACTGTCAACCATACACACTGATCATGAAAAGGTGGAACATGGAAGAAAAAATTCGTGTCCGAGTCACAATCCTTGGCCGGGTTCAAGGTGTGTTCTTCAGAATGGAAACCCAGAAAGCAGCAATCCGGTGCGGAGTGACCGGGTGGGTAAAAAACAATCGGGATGGAACGGTTGAAGCCCTGTTTGAAGGAAACAAAGAAAATGTAAATCAAATCCTCAACTGGTGCAGGAAGGGGCCTTCTTTATCCCATGTAGAAAAAGTGATTGAAATCCGAGAAGATTACGCTGGCGAGTTCAAGAACTTTGATATCCGATACTAATTCCATTTTGCGATCAAGATGGCATGATTCGTAGGGGCAGGCCCCTGTGCCTGCCCTTTATGTGAC
>CAYTGW010000171.1:0-9139 GCA_964437395.1 uncultured Desulfocicer sp. | reverse complement strand
GACCCTGCAAAAATGGAAAATCACAAAAACAGGCCTGAAATACTGACAGCGCTGGAAGGAAAATCCGGTTCCTCTACCCGGAAGAGCAGCACACTCAGAATGCAGATGATGTATGTCTCTCTTCCGCTTTTTCTGGATAACCGTGTCGTGTCAGTTGTTCGGGTGTCCATACCCATAACGTCGATTATCAGCACAATTGAGGTTGTACAATCCCGGGTAATGCTGGTGGGCTTTTTTATCGCTGTTCTGGCATCCGTGATCAGCCTTTTCATGTCCCGGCGGATCAGCCGACCCATCGAAGAGATGAGAAAAGGAGCCATGAAATTTGCGCAAGGCGAATTAAGCCATCGTCTTCATGAACCATCCATCCTTGAACTGGCCAACCTGGCTTCGGTCATGAACCGGACAGCGTTTGAACTGGAAGACAGGATAGCGACCGTTAAGAATCAACGAAATGAATATGAAGCAGTCTTATCCAGCATGACGGAAGGAGTGGTCGGTGTTGACCGTGATCAGCGAATGATAACAATCAACAAGGCAGCGCTTTCTATGCTCAATGCAGATCCGGCCACAACGCCAAGAGGAAGCATTTACGAGGTTTCCAGAAACAGCCATCTGAACAAGCTGATTGAGACGGCGATTACAACCGGTGAGCGCAGACAGGAGGATGTCTCTTTTTTTCAAAATGGAAATGAAAGAATCCTGAATATCAAATGCACGGTGCTGAAAAATCCGGAAGATGTCAATATTGGTGTCCTGATTGTGTTGAATGATGTCACCCAGCTTCGGCATCTTGAAAACATTCGGCGGGATTTTGCGGCCAATGTGTCCCATGAAATCAAGACTCCGCTTACCGCGATTAAAGGGTTTGTCGAGACGCTTCGTTTCGGGGGAACGGAAAATGCCGAGGACGCGGAACGGTTTCTATCGATCATTGATAAACATGTGGATCGTTTGACGGCGATTATTGACGACCTGATGCATCTTTCGAGGATTGAACGGAAAGATGAAATTCAGCAGATCGACCGTAAAATCCATACAATAGAGGATCTGATTCAGTCATCCATTCAACATTGCCGGGGGATTGCCAGTGAACGAAACATCAATATCACTTATACCTGCGCGCAGGATCTCACAGCACGAATTGATCGCTCCCTGATGGAGCAGGCCGTAGTCAACCTGCTGGAAAATGCAATTAAATACAGTGAAAAAGAGAGTGATGTGGAGATTGCTGCGGAATTGGCAGGAGATAAGATTCTTATTCATATTCAGGACCATGGAATCGGTATTGAAGAAAAACATCATTCGCGTCTTTTTGAACGGTTTTACCGGGTAGACAAGGCCAGGAGCCGGAAACAGGGTGGAACCGGTCTTGGGCTTGCCATTGTAAAACATATTGTGCTGGCTCATGGCGGTGATGTTTTGGTTCAGAGCAAACCCGGGCAAGGCAGCCGGTTTACCATATCCATTCCAGTCTGATCATTGCTGATTCCATTTTGCGATCAAGACGGCATGATTCTTCTCGTAGGGGCAGGCCCCTGTGTCTGCCCTTTTCGGAATTACCATCCAAGCCTTCTTCGTACAAAAGAGAAATCGGAATGAACAATGACGATTCCGGCAGCAATTAAAATTGATGCCAGGATAATGTTGACCGTACCCACCGGCTCATCCAATAAAAATCCACCTAGCAAAACCCCGGAAATTGGTATGATAAAAATGTAGGAATGAAGCGTGACAGCCCCGTATTTTTGTAGCATGCTGATCCAGACAACAAATCCAAAAGAAGCGGTGATCAGGGACTGGTACACAAGCGATCCGAAAATTTTAAGGTCTATCGTTCCGAACATCGGCGTATCCCATAAATAGCCTGCCAGAAAGAAAAAAGGAACCGACAGGATACCCGGATACAATACCAGTTGAAAGGGTTTAAATCCGGATATGATTTTTTTGGTATAGATGGCGTTGATCGCCCATAGAAAAACAGATGCCAGCATCAGAAAATCACCGGATCGCAAATCCGATGAGATACCATCTTTTTGAAGAAACATGATGGTAACACCGGCAAACCCCAACAGGATTCCAACCAGCTTTTTGGATGTGAACGGATCACCTGGAATAAAAAAATGTGCCAGGATGAGAACAAAAAACGGTTGCAGATTGATAATCAGGGAACCGCGGGAAGCATAGGTCAGGCTCAGTCCGAGATTAAACAGGCCAAGCTGGCAGATAAAAATAGCAGACACGATCAACATCTCCTTGATCTGTGTTTTTTTAATGAAAATCGGCCGGCCGGTCAGAAGAGCCCACAAGGCGATCGTCATGGAAGCGATGAAAAAACGTGACCCGGCAGTTGTAAAAGCGCCCATCCCGGAGAGGGTGATTTTTACGAACACGGTATTGGCCCCAAAGGTAGTGCAGATCCCGATGATGGCCAGCGAAGCCAGAAACGATGGTTCCGGATTTCCGGTTTGTTGTTGTTGTTGCTCTTCCATAAAATTGAATCAAGGTTGGCAGGTTGCCGAGCCATCGGATTGCCGGATCAGGTTTTTGGGAACATCCTTTTTTTGATGTCAGTAGGAAAAACGGATGTACATACGAAAGGCGATCAGCATGCACAGAATGATGATGATCATAATACCGGGAGCGGTTGACCATGCTGTATACCACGGATGGCCTTTTGCCTTCAGCTCTTTTCGTTCCTGATCAAACCATCGCCCCAGAAGCACACCTGCAATAAGAACAGGTACAAATTTGAAATAATATAAAAATGTTGCCAAACATATCCTCGCTTATATTTTTTTATTCAACACCATCCAGACCGGATTACAGTCTGTTTTTCAACCAAACTTATTGTTAGATATTCAGATTCAATGAATTTTGCAAGCTGCATCTATTGTTTTTCCGGTAAAATAATTCAAGTCTTTTGATCAAACAGTCGATATACAAAGAAAGAGACTTTTTCAAGCACAGTTCCTATGGCATGCTGATTCAGGCAGCCGGTTTTTCATTCCATTGACAAGCAATATCTTCTTTTAAAACAGGGAGACGAGAATGATTCAAAATATCGATAGCAGTCCATTTCAAAGCCCTCAACAGGCCTGGACATTGAATGAATCCGGACTGGACAAACAGAATTCCATCCAGGAAAATAGAATCTATTCATATACATCCAGTGAAATGATTGAGGTTCAATACATCAACCTGAACAGCTCCTCTGACCCGTCAAAAGCGCTGGATCTATTTTTTTCAAATCTGAAGGAAGCATTGACTGGTGTGATCGGTTTTGAAAATGCAAATAAATTATTTCCCTATTCAAACACGGACACTCCCGATGGTTTTGCCGGAAGCTTATTGAACCGCATACAAGCGCAGTATGCCAATATCAAGGCTCCGACGATTCCTCCGGCAGAGGATACGAGCGTGCCTGAAAGCGAACTTCCACAGGCCATGCAGATGGAAGAACTGAACGAACCAGCAGAAAATTCTCCGGATCAGACTCAGGCAGCATTGGCAGAAGAGATCCAAATACAGCCGGTCGTTGATGAGACAAAACAACAGTTTCTGAATACGGTTGAAAATGGCGTCAATAAAGGATTCCAGGAAACCGTATCCTATCTTTCACAGTCAGTTTTTCGAGAACAGTCGATTCAGACTGTTGAGGAGGCGGATCAGCTCATTAAAAAAGGGATTCAATCCTTGCGGAAAAATCAACCGGCACTTCGGCAAGAAAGCGAAGATATGCTTGAAATGCAAGGTGAGAGTGAATCAAGGGAACTCAATCTGGAAATCCTGACAAAGGATGGCGATCGGGTGAAGATTGAAATCAATACAGATACGATGTCCGAATCGCTTCGTTATCAATATGAAGATGAAGGCAGGAATATCAGGGGTAAACAGATTTCAGATTCCACAGATGATTTTCTCTCCTTTTCGATTCAGGGCGAGTTGGACCCGGAGGAATTGAACGCCATATCCGATCTGATCAGCGAAATCACTACCCTGGCCGATACGTTTTATTCCGGAAATTTTCAGGACGCGTTATCTCAAGCAACAGGAATGGGCAATATTTCGGATGAGCTTTCCGGATTTTCACTGGATCTGAAGTATGAAAGAAGTGCGTATGCTGCTTATATGAGCCCTGAAACACAGGGTCCAGCCTATGAGAATACAAAAACAGCTCAGCCCGCATCCGGGAATTACCTCGGAACCCTGATGGAGGATGTACAAAAACTTGCAGATCATCAAGGGTTTGAATTGTTTGAAAGACCACTTGATCTATTCAAAGATATTTTCCTGGCATTGCAGGAACCGATTGAATCTGTTTCACCGGATGCAACGCATCAAAATCCGGATCTGGTCACCCAAATGCTTGAAAAAGCCCTTTCCCGGGAAGGAAATGCCGATGAGGCGAACACGGATTTGCTGAATCTTCCCTCCTACAGGACGATTGATTATTTCTCATAGAGTTGAAGCAGCATTCACAAACACAATTTCACCCGGATTTTCAAATTCGTATCCGCCGATAGCATTCACTCTTTTCCGGAATTCCGCTGATTTCAAAACCATCATAAATCGCTGGATTCCAATGTCGTTCAGGTATTCATAAGGAACAGCGAAATCATAATTCTCATATCCAAAAGGGACAAAATCGAGTCCGACCGAAACAGCAGCCGATTCCACACCGAGACCCACATGCGCGGAGCCTGTTTTAACGCTGACCGCGACGGCCATGTGCGTGACCATCTCCCTTTCATATCCTTTGATATCCGCTGGATCTATTCCCAGTTTTTTTAAATGATAGTCAAGCAATATCCTCGTTCCCGAACCTCTCTGCCGGTTGACGAAAACGATCGGCTCCCCGGTCAAATCCCGGAATTCCCGGATATGGCAAGGATTCCCCTTCTGAACCATAAACCCTTGCAATCTTTTTAATCCTCGTATCAATGCAATTTTTTTTCCTTTCAGATATTTTTGAATATAGGAGATGTTGTACTTCCCGGTGTCTTCATCCAGCAAGTGGATCGGGGCGATATGACATTCCCCCCTGCCGACGGCCATGATTCCCCCCATGCTTCCCACATGTGCGGAAGAGAGCTTCATCATATCCGAAATTTCATCCATAATCAGGTCATGGCTGCCAATGGATACAACGGTCTTTTCAATATCTTCCGGTCTTGTTATCATTTTCACTTCCACCTCAGATCCAGCTTCAATGCCTTCGCTTAACCGGGGGATAACGATGATTCCATCAGCCTGCACCAGACTCATGGTCACACCCGCTCCCCGCGTTAAGGGGGTCGCGATAAACCGGCCTCCCACTTTTCCCATACTCACTCTTACAAATTCTTCGTATTTCAGAGAGGATACAATCCTTCTGGATACGAAAGCCTTCTGGATTCTTGGTTTTTCATCCAGAACCCCTGTGAGCCTGTGGATCAGAGGTTTTACGAACAATTCAAAACTGAGATAAGAGGAGACCGGATACCCGGGTATTCCGATAACTGGTTTTCCGGATACAATCGCAAGAATTGTTGGTTTTGCCGGCTTCATGGCTATGCCATGAACAATCACCTCGCCGATTTCTCTCAGGATTTTTACCGTATAGTCTTTTGTTCCGGCGGATGCTCCTGCATTAATCAGAAGAATGTCATTTTCCCCAATGCATTTCAGGATGGTCTCCTTCAGTAGAGGATAATCATCCCGGCATGGGGAGTAGCGATTCGGTGTCCCTCCGTATTCAGACACCAGTCCCATAAATACCCTGGAATTTGATTCGGGAATCTTCCCTTCGCTCAAATCATTAAAATTTTCCACCAGTTCGGAGCCTGTGGGGAGGATTCCGACAAACGGTTTTTTATAGACCCAAAGCGTCTCAATCCCGCCGGAGAGAAGCGCTCCGATATCAACAGGGCGTATTTTATGCCCGGAGGTGAGAATCATCTCTCCGGCGACGATGTCCTCTCCTACGGGTCTGATATGCTGCCAGGGATGGGCCGGAGCGATTATCTGAATGGTTTTGTCATCGATATCCATGACATCCTCAATCATGATGACGGCATTATGAGGCATCGAAACTGCGTTCCCCGTATTCACATAGACATAGTCCTTCTCTTTTTTGAGGAGGATCGGCCGGATCTCCGCCGCACCGTAAGTCTCTTCCGCTATGAGGGCGATACCGTCCATTGCCGCGGCATTGTAATGCGGAGAGGAGATCCTCGCATAAACGGATTTGGCGGTTATCCTGGCAAGCGCTTGGTACACATCAATCTCTTCGATATCGGGTCCTGGCTTTTCAAGAGCAATTCTTTGAAAAAACTGTTGTTTCGCCTGCTCCAGATCCATGTTGGAGATGTATTGTTCCCTTTTATCTTTTTTCATGAATTGCGTCCCCTGTGTTTAAAACGGTCAAATAGAAAAGACATCCACTTCACATCCTTTGGGTAAGCCTTCGGTTTCGCTGCCGATGACGATATATCCCGAGGAATTCAACAGCAGACTGATCATTCCCGATTTTCCAAAAACAGGCCGGGCATATATGATTCCGTTCTTTTTTTCTAGCGAGACCATCTGATAGGTCTCCTTGCCCGGATCGGAATGAAAATTTGAGGCAGTCACTGCCTTGCAAAATGGGGATTGTTTTTCATGCGATCCCATCATATGGCGTATCAGAAATTCGATAAAAGCCTTGAAGATAATGACGGCGGAAACCGGATGCCCCGGCAGACCGAAAAGGGCCTTTCCCCCGGCTTCTCCGATGATTGTCGGCTTTCCAGGCTTTATCGAAATTCCATGCACAAAGACCCCTTTCCCTCCGGAAGAATTGATAGCGTCAAAGGTAAAATCCCTTTCGCCGACCGAACTCCCCCCGGAGATGAGTATCACCTGGGCATCAGCGAATAGTGCCTTTTGGATCTCTTCCTTTAATTGATCCGCATCATCTTTGATAAGGCTTCGTCCGACAACATGGCCTCCAGTCTCCATGATCAATGCGTGAAGAAGATAACCATTGATGTCCCGAATCTTTCCGGGAGCCATTTTATCCTGAATGTCGATGATCTCATCTCCGGTGGAGATAAGATAAAATCCGGGTTTATTATATACCGGGACTTCATGGATTCCCAAAGCCGCAAGGAGTCCGATATCCTGCGGGGTGATCTTTCTTCCCGCTTCAAGAACGATTGCTCCGGATTTGATATCGTCTCCGGGATATACAATGTTCTCACCCACTGAAAGGGGCTTACCAACGGTAATGCTCTCAATAGAGAGTCTTTCCGCGTACTCGATCATCAGAACCGCATCAGCCCCCCTGGGAATCATCCCTCCGGTGGGGACATAAACAGCCTGGCCGTCGGAAATTCCAAGGGGAGTGGTTTCTCCCATATTTACTTCTCCGATCATCTTCAGAAAACCGGGTGTCATTTCGTTTGCACCGTGACTGTTGGAGCTCTTTATGGCGTATCCATCAACCGTTGATCGGATAAATGATGGTATATCCTCTTCGGAACGAATCGTCTCGCCAAGGATACGGCCGGATGCTTCCAGAATACTGACTGTTTCCAGCGGCAACGATCGGCAGGGAAAATGTGACATCAGTTTTTCTTTTGCCTGCTCAACGGAAACCACTTGAAAAAAATCCATTTTCAGCACCTCACGATTGTTCTTGTTGTCATCTTCCATCATTTTAGAGATGGGAATTTGGTTTTTTTGTAATTTTGCATTTTATTCACCGGAGGATATAACCAAGCGCACCCTGGATCAAATCCCGGACAGATATCGAAATTTTGTATTGTAGCCGGGTAATCTGACTGCATCAACCATATTTTTCAAATGCTTTAAAAAAAATCATTTTTTGAATCGATTTGCCTGGGAATCAACTGATCCATTTTGCATCCTCTGGATTGTATAACAACCAGACAGATTCACCTGGTTGAAAACGGCTGGTTGTTAAATTCGAACGGATGATTCTGGTACATAAATCCAGATTCCCAACTTTCAGGGTGAGCAGGATATTGCCGGACTTTTTTTCCAGCGTCATTCTCGTTATAATCACTTTCAGGATTTGTTCGTGGTCTCCGGGCACCGGCTGAATACTGCAGACCCTCAGGTTTTCTGATTTCAGCATGACAGCGGCATTTTCGCCCGGCGGCGGGGGGACAAGGATGCATTGGCCATCATAAAGATGTTTTTCATACCATCCATCCTTACGCGGATGCCAGGGTCCAAAAACGATATTGCCTTTATCGCTGTCCAGTATTCGGCCCCTGAACAGGTGCAGTACATCGTCGCAGACCTGCTCCAGCCATTCCCAATCGTGACTGGCGATGATCAGCGTCGTGTCCCACTCTTCACGCGCTCTTAGGGCAGCTTCTTTAATGAGTTGAACACTGGCTGCATCAACACCTGCAGTGGGTTCATCCAGCAGGAGGACTTCCGGTCGCAGGGCCAGACGCGCAGCCAGTGCCACTCGTCGGGCTTCTCCGCCGGAAAGTGCATGCCAGGTTCTGTGATGGAAGGATTCCGGATCAAGACCGACGAATTCAAGCGCTTCGTATACTTTCCGGACATGGTTTATACGGTTGTCCTTTCGAAGCTTCAGCCCATAAGCGATGTTGTTATGCACATTACGTTTTAATAAATAGGGTTCCTGCGGCAGCAGGGTGATCTGAAAGCGAGTTTTGTCAGTAAAGGGTTTTATTTTATAACCTTTGAACAGGACTTGACCTGTACTGGGAGAATCAACACAAGCCAACAGTTTTAAAAGAGTGCTTTTGCCGCTGCCGTTGGGACCGATCAATCCCACGATCGATTTCGGCTGAATTTTCATGGCGGGGATTTCAAGCACCGGCAGGTCATGGTAGCAATGAACAAGATTCCGGATCTCATAAAGCGGGGAGGGGATCATTGTTAATGACTCTTTGGTTTGAATTGAAGATTATCAGATCTGTGAGACATATGCTTTCCTATTGCTTCCGTAAAAAGGAGAGGGACAGATTGACCAAAAATGCGATCAGAAGAAGTACCAGTCCCAATGCGATTCCCATGCTGAATTGCCCTTTATTGGTTTCCAGAGCGATGGCGGTTGTGATGGTGCGGGTGTGCCATTTGATATTGCCGCCCACCATCATGGAAATACCCACCT
>CAYTGW010000170.1:0-9156 GCA_964437395.1 uncultured Desulfocicer sp. | reverse complement strand
CCCGGATATCCATTGGTGCATGTCCTGTGCGACCAGATCCGGTATTTCGAGTTGCGGCACATGGCCGGTGTTTTCATATAAAATCGTATGAATAGTCGGAACATCCTGCTTCCACCTGGATACGTGGGAAACCGGAATCCAGGTATCTTTTTTGCCCCAGAGCAGCAGTGTTGGTGTGCGTATATTGGCGATGGATTTGCTGAAAGTTGGATCCTGATTCAGTTTTTTCAGGGAATCCATGATTTCGATCAGTGCATCCCGGTTGCCGGGTCGGAGATTGAGTTCATAGAATTGATCCACGAGCCTGCCGGTAACTTTGGATGGATCTCCAAATACTTGTTTAAGGCTCATCTGAAAAATCCATCGCGGTGTGATAAACCTTGCGATATGTCGGATGCCGGGTGTTTCAGCGAGATTGAGCGGCCAGGGGATTTCCATGGGGTATCCAGCTGGATCGATCAGGATCAGTTGACTCACCTTTTCAGGATAGTGGATCGCATAATTCCAGGCAATGGCGCCTCCCAAAGAGTTCCCGGTAAGGATGCATTTTTCAATTTTCAGCTCGTTGAGAAACGCATGCAGAAAAACGGTAAACATCTCCTTTTCGTATCCCCCTTCCCTGACTGGACCGGTCAGCCCGAATCCGGGGATATCCATCCGCACGATCCGGTAATGCGGAGTCATCTTTTTGGCCCATTCATCCCAGGTATGCAGGGAATCGACTGTGCCGTGCAGGGCAACGATAACGGTTCCTTTTCCCTGGTCCATATAGTGGACAGGTGTCCCGTTGATCGAAACATACCTGGATTCCGGTGTTTCATATTTCTGCTGTAAAACCTGTAACGGGATTTCCTGTATTCCCAGTTCATCCCAACTGGATAGGATTGCGACCGCTGCCAGGATCACGACAGATAAGAGCACCAGCCATTTTGTTTTTTTCTGTTTCATTGCGGATCTCATGGCATCGGGAACTGAGCCTGTTGACTGTGTTTTTTCCATGCGGCTGAATATAGCCATCCGCTTTTCCTTGTCACATCCTGCTTTTGAAGCTGCATGATCCATTTTTTTTCGCTTTCAATCGAACGGTGATAACAATCCGCGACAAACTGTTTCCGGGAACCAGCATCTTTCCCGATTTCCGGTATGGCGTTTGTGAAAAAATCATTTTCCAGACTATCCCGTTCTTTGCTGTAGTTGGAGAGCATTGGCTGGTAGTCATTCAACAGTGCCCTGTGGAGGAGTTCGTGATTCCAGAACAGGACTTTTACATCAAAATACCGGGAAGGCGTCTTGTAATCTAGAGGGAATTCCGTGTCCACCCAGATGGGTTTGAAGATGCTTGTGCATGGAGCAGCCGTGGCAGTGACAAAATGCACAGCGTTCTCTTTTGTCAGACGGGAGATCATGGAGCCGGTGGTCTGGCTGATTCGGATAGGCCCAAAACCTGCATGGTTGCAGATGTGGGATCGAGCCAGCTCCCTGTCCGGCCTCCATTCAGGGCCGGCATCCCCGTGATCGCGCAAAATTTCCGCCATGTCTTCAATACCAATCCGGTTTAACCTGGAACCAAGCAGATGAAGCGCCCGGTGCTGACGGTATCTGCTGAAGCTGAACCCGGTAAACAGGATATCGGAATAGCATCGGGCAAAAGAAAAATTCGATTCGGATTTACACCATTTTTTTTGAACAGCATAAGAAACCAGATCTTTGGATGCGATATCCCATTTGTCGTGAATGGTCAGCCGGTTTGAAATGGCATAAATACCGGTGATTTTTTTTGCAGCCCAGTGTCTGTCTGCTGTTTCAAGCAGCCAGACCTCCTCCGGATCTGCCAGAATAAAACTGTTGTGATAAAACATTTTATTCTGATACCCGCAATTGCCTCCCTGTCCGTGGGTTTCGATGAGTTCCGTGATCAAGGTGACCGCCTGCCCGGCGGTTTCACATCTCTCCAGTGCCAGACGGATCAGATCCATTCCGGTAAGACCGGATGTCTTGTTGCAGGGTATTCTGGTGAAAACCGCTTCATTTCCAATGGTAAGTCCAAATTCATTGGCCCCCATCTCGGCACCCCACATCCAGAAGGGCCTGGACAGCAGCACGGCATGGGTTTTTCTTGCCTGGGGTATGGTGAGATACGTGCACTGAACCTGGCTGCCTTCCGGGTATTCCATGGCGGGCATCTGACAGATATATTGCGCTTCGTTGGGTTCCCGGTCTGAATTTTTTCCAAAAAGCGTTACCCCGTCTTTTGTGACGCTTTTGGTTGCAACAATGGTATCACACATGGTTCCCCCCTTTTTATCTTTTGATCTTTCCGGGCAGGATGAACTCATATCGCTTCCGGAGGAGCCTGGTAGTCAGAAAACGATCCACTTTCCGGAAGGCCAGAAAAAGTGTCCAGATCATCTTGTCTTCCCTGTAATATCCGTCCACCTCTTTTTGGGAAAGAGGCTGATCATCTTTGGATAAAAAGCGGTTCACCAGACCAATAGCCGGTTCAACCAGTTCGGGTTTCTGCTCTTTATAGAGGTTGGCCACCAGATCGGTGTATACCAGTCTGGGGTGATAATACCGCGTCATGACATCTTTTAAAAAAAACATCCGGATGATCCATCTCAGAAAAGAGGGAGCGCTTTGCAGCATCAGTTCAGGGTTTTGCTGCTCGATGCCGGCCTTTCGATACAACGGCGTGCTGGTATCAATATACAGCAGCCTGCTGTTTTGTTCCGGTGGGAGATAGATCCAGTTGGAGAGCTGGCCGTCAATGGCCAGTTCGATTTTTTGGTTATTCTGCTGGTTGTACGTCCATACCTTATGGATATCCGTCAGAATCCGTTCGATCAGGGAAAGACTGGAGGATTCATCGGAAACCTGAACCAGATAATTGCAGAGCCTGTCTCCGGTGAATTTTTCCTGAATAATGTAAAGTGCTGTTGGCCTGCCCGGAATGGAAACAATGCGGGTGTCATGTTTTGGCAAACACAACCCTGCCTGGATCAGCAGTTCACTGTATTCATGATACATTTTTTCGTAGGCTGCGGCAGTGGCCTGGTCCTGAAACAATGGCAGGCGTTTGTATACGCAGGTTTCATTTCCGTTGATCTGAAAAATGGCTGATATCTCGCCGTATCCGACAATGGTTGCTGGAATGGATGATCTTTGAATATGCTGAGGGTCCAGGCCCGACTCAAATTCATATAAAAGCGAATCATCTATTTTCATCAACAATCCCTTCGGGGTGTAATCAAAACTGTTGGGTAATTGAACTATGTGGGAGCGGCTTCCAGCCGCGATATGGCTTTGTTCAAGATATCAATCAAGGTAACACTGTCGCGGCAAGATGCCGCTCCCACAAGAAAACGAATCAAAACTCAACACTTTTAATTGCACTCATCCCTTCGAGCCGGTTTGAAAAAGTCTGTTGTTATCATTTATTTTCAGTACTTTTCTGGACACCGGCTTTCGCCGGTGTGACGGACACAGTTATGTTTACACCCGTTACAGACTCAAAAATTTTTTCGCGTCCGCAAGGCCTTTGTCTACCCGTTCCAGGATTTCCATTGCAATGTCCGAATCTATGGTCAGCGGCGGCAGCAACTGGCTCACGCAGGTATTGTTGTTTGCATATACGCTCAAGATACCGTTGTCAAACAAAGTTTTGGACAGAACCGGCCCGCAGTTTTCATTCTTCATTTCAATTCCCATCATCAGGCCGAGCTGACGAAGGGAAACTAGGATCTCCGGATGTTTTTCTTTTAATTTTACAAAGCCGGATCGGAAAATTTCAGCCATGCCTGAGACATTGTTCAGGAACTCAGGCCGGGATGTAAGGTCAAGTACGGCCTGTGCAACCGGGCATCCGATCTCCGCACCGCCGAAAGTGGAGACATGGATAAAGGGGTTGTCATGAAAAAAAACCTCCAGCTCTTTCCGGAAACAGGTGGCGGACATGGGATAAATCCCGCCGGAAAGCCCCTTTCCGATCACCATGATATCCGGAACCACATTGAAATGTTCAATACCCCACATACGGCCGGTCCGTCCAAGGCCGGTCTGCACCTCATCGGCAATGAACAGGGCACCATGTTTCCGGCAAAGATCATGTGCATATTGAAAATAATCCGGTTGAGGAATCGGGATACCGTAGGTTGCCGGGATGGTTTCGAAAATAACGGCTGCGGTGTTTTCGTCAATGGCCGATGACAGCGCTTCTTTGTCGTCAAAAGGAACCTGGATAAAGCCAGGTGGGTTGGGCCCAAAGGGTTTGCGGTATTTCTCATCTCCTGTTGCCAGGGCCAAACCGGTGTGGCCGTGATATCCGCCGGTTGCAGATATGATTTTCACCCTGTTGGTAAAACCTCTGGCCAGCTTGATGGCCAGATCGATGGCCTCTCCCCCGCCCACTCCGAAAACCGTGTATGTCAGATCGCCCGGTGTCAGATCTGCGAGTTTTTTACCCAATGCCGCTCGTGCTTCGCTGACCAGATGGTGATTCCCGATATCCAGTTCCTCCATAGCAAGCTTCAGCGCATTCAGGACGATCGGATGGCGGTGTCCGAGGTTAAAGACGCCTCCGTTGCAGTGACAATTGATTACCCTTTTGCCGGTATGCGTATCCCAGACATATGGACCTTCTCTCCGGCCAAATACAAATTCAATTCCAACACTTTTGAAAAAATCCGCTTTGCCGGAAGAAACGTGATTTCGAAAGCTTGTAAAAATATCTTCTTTACTGGATTGACCGATATGATTTATATCTTTTCTCCATGGGTTCTGGGGAGTCATGCTTTGATAAGGCCGGGCTCAATCATTCACATGACAAGATTCGTTTATTACGCTGCCAGGTAACTTTTACAGGAAAGACTGAATCATGCTGAGCAGTTCACTGGCTTGAAACGGTTTGTTCAGGAATCCGTCAGCACCCAGTTTTCTGACCGGCAATTCATTATCCGGATCTCCGGACATCATGATGCAGATCTTGGTGGGATACTTTTGTTTGATCTGTGATAAGAGCTGCAATCCGTCCATTTCCGGCATGTTGATATCGGAAAGAATGATGTTCGCACTGTCATGGCCATCCATATAATCCCATGCAGCCTTGCTGCTTTGGAAGGATACCACATTTTTATCAATATCATGTGAAACGATCATTCTTGTCATTTCCAGAAACATATTATCGTCATCAACGACGGCAATTTTTATCGGGTGGGTTGCTTTATTCATTGCTCGTTTACCTGTCTTGCAGAGGAAAATTTTATTGGATGGTGTTTCTTTGAAAAACGTTGCAAGATTTAATGCATCTTTGCGGGGAAGTCAAGCTGAAAATCCAGGGTTTTCCAATAACGGAGCGTAGGGTTATGAACATCTTTTTCTTTTCATTTCTTATTGGAATGATAAAAAAAATTGTCATTGAACAGCCATGGTTTTCATTTGTCATGAGAAAAAACATGTGACTATTAAACATTACTATATCAGTATATTACGAAGTTATGAACATCTTATTGACAAGTTATCAACATTGTCATGAACCTCGCTATTTCACCAATTACTTTGATTTTCTTTAAATTTTATATTTTTTTTATCAATGGTTGATATTATATTGTTTCACTTTTTTATTGTATTGGATACTGATCAGAACGATCTGTTTTTTAACGACCCCTTTGGGAATGATGAACCATGGATATATATTATATTAACGGACAATATGTCCCGGCAGATCAGGCCGTGATTCCTGTAAATGACCTTGCACTCTTCCGGGGGTACGGTGTGTTCGACTTCCTGCGCACACATGACGGATCACCATTTCTTCTTCAGGAGCACCTTTCCCGTTTGAAACATTCTGCAATGGAAATCGGTCTGCGTTTCCCTTGGACTCTGAGTGAATTAAAAGAAATTGTAATGAATACGGTTGCAAAAAACAGTTACAGGAACGCCAATGTCAGGATTATTGTAACAGGCGGTCCAAGCAGAGACTTCATCACACCTGATGGAAAACCCCGTCTGCTGGTGATTGTATCTCCTGTATCCGCCCTGCCGGAGTCATGGTATTCCGAGGGTATCAAAGCGATCATCATACCGATTGAAAGGAGCATGCCCGGAGCAAAAAGCATTAACTACCTGGATGCAACCATGGCTTTAAAAAAAGCAAAGCAGCAAGGGGCTGTTGAAGCTGTGTATATGGATTCTTCGGATTTTATCAAAGAGGGAACAACCTCAAACCTGTTTGCATTTTATAAGGATTGTCTTGTCACTCCCGGAAAAAATATTCTGAACGGAATCACCCGCAAGGTGATTCTGAAAATCGCCAAGCCTCTTTTTAAAGTAAAAATTAATGAAATAAAAAAAAGCAAGCTGTATGAAGCGGATGAAATTTTTATCACCGGCTCCGGCAAGGGGCTTGTGCCGGTCATTCAGGTGGATGACGTGATGATCGGCAATGGCAGACCAGGCGAGCGTACAAAAATCCTGATGCAACAGTTGAAAGAGTACATAAGAGAAACTACATTATCTCCGGGCAGAGATTGACGTTTGCCGGTCATATCAAGAACAGGGTAAACCAATCAGGGGAAGGGTGTAATCAAAACTGTTGAATAATCGAATTATGTGGGAGCGGCTTCCAGCCGCGATATGGCTTTTTCCAGGATATCAATCAAGACAGTACTGTCGCGGCAAGATGCCGCTCCCACAATAGGTGTAATTGCTTCCACAATGGTATTAATCGCTCCAACAATAGGTGGAACCAAAACGATTGGGTTATCGAAACCCAACCGTTTTAATTACACCCTGGGGGGAATATTTCATTGAATAATAATCAAAGTTTTGATAGGTTCGTGTTTCGATTCAGCAATATCTGATAATTCATTCAACCCAACAGCACACAATTTACATCTTATGCAGCTTTTGGAAATGCAGTTCTATAACTTTTAAAAAGATAGAGGAGGAATGCAATATGGCAAGCTTAAAAGGATCTCAGACGGAAAAAAATCTGCTGACCGCTTTTGCAGGGGAATCCCAGGCCCGGAACCGGTATACCTATTTTGCCGGTCAGGCCAGGAAAGATGGCTTTGAACAAATAGCCGATATTTTTGAAGAGACCGCAAATCAGGAAAAAGAACATGCAAAACGGTTTTTCAAATTTCTGGAAGGCGGCGATGTTGAAATCAGTGGCTGTTTTCCTGCAGGTGTGATTGGAACAACCTTTGACAATCTGAAAGCTGCCGCTGCCGGTGAACATTATGAATGGACGGACATGTATCCGGGATTTGCCAAGGTTGCCCGTAAAGAAGGATTCGAGGCGGTTGCAATGGTTTTTGAGATGATCTCTGTTGCCGAGAAACAGCATGAAAAGCGGTATAACGATCTTGCTGCCAATATTAAAGAAAACAAGGTTTTCAAGAGATCCGGCAGCGAAAAATGGCGATGCCGTAACTGCGGTTACGTACATGAAGGGAAAGAAGCACCTGGATTGTGCCCTGCATGTGCCCATCCCCAGGCCTATTTTGAACTTCTGGGAGAAAACTGGTAATTCCATTTTGCAGATGGAAGATCGTTTTCACATGAAACCTGATAATTGTAAAATAATCAATGGGTGTAATCAAAACTGATGGATAATCGAATTATGTGGGAGCGGCTTCCAGCCGCGATATGGCTTTTTTCATGATATCAATCAAGACAGTACTGTCGCGGCAAGATGCCGCTCCCACAATGAAACGAATCGAAACCCAAGGCTTTTAATTGCACCCATAATCAATTGTTAATTGTTGCGTTATCACTTTTATGGGGCAGGCCCCTCTTGCCTGCCCTTTGTTATCCCGCAGCACCATATCCGTTCTTGGTTGATTTTTTGACGGAATACATGATCTGATCCGCTTTGATCAGGATATCCTTGGGTGTAACTGCATCTTCAGGGTACATGGCGATTCCAAAGCTGGCAGTAAGGTGAACCGGTATTGTTTCATTAGAAAGATAAGAAGTTTCCCGGATTCTATCCAATATCTTTTCAACGCTCACGATCGCCTGCTGCCGGTTAACATCGGGGAAAATGAAAACATACTCATCCCCGCCGTATTTAACCAGAATATCTTTTTTCCCGATACAAGCGGACATGGTTTGACCGACCTCTTTCAATACCTGTGATCCGCTGATATGACCACAGGTATCCACAATCTCTTTGAAGTTATCGATGTCCACAAAAATGACGGCGAACTTTTTTTCATGATCCGGATCATTTTTAATCTGGTTCTCGAGGTATTGATAGAGAAACCGGGCATTATACAATCCGGTATATTCGTCTATAACGCTCAATCTTCGAACCCGGTCGCAGTGATAGGAATTCTGGATTGCAATGGCTGCATAATCGGACAGGGCCGTGAGAATGGGAAGATATCTGGATTGAAAATCCGATGTATCTTTTACATTGATAACCTCCAGTACACCAAGTACTTTTCCCTGTGTCTTCAGCGGAACGCAGATAATGGAACGAGTGCGAAACCCTGTAATCTCATCCACCCTTCTGAAAAAATTTTGATCATCTTCAACATTCTGAAGTATGACTGGCTCACCGGTTTCTATCACACGCCCAGCAATCCCTTCTCCTTTCGGCAGACGGATTCCCATGACCAGCTTTTCTTCAACCCCCACAACAATATCAAAGGAGAGTTCTCCGGTTTCCTCATCTTTCAGCAACAAAGACCAATTCTCAGCCTGGATTAACTGGCTGACTTTCAGAACGATTAATTTCAAAATCTCTTTTAAATCCAGTGTGGATGTCAGCAGTTTTCCCACTTCCATACAGGCTTCAAAGGCCTGGTTTCCATGAACACCGATATCCTGATTTTTCATTGCACCCTCTCTGTGATATGATCCTGGAAAAATATATTCTTTATGTAGGCCCAAATACCAGAAAATTTCAAGCGCAGAAAGGAACAATCCAGGGTAATCTGTATCAATACCCGCAACTTTTTTTTATTGGCAACCTTTGTCAATTTATGTTAACTCTTTGAAAAATTATTTAATTTTGAATAATCATCCCCATGAAGGCAACAAAAGTTTCCAGTTGGTGAACTTCTGTTTTTTTTATTTTTTTTTTTTTTACTTGATGCTTCCGGATGTTATTTAGTTGTTATAATACTGGCTCACGGTTTGTTTTTAAAT
>CAYTGW010000169.1:0-9173 GCA_964437395.1 uncultured Desulfocicer sp. | reverse complement strand
AACAGACTTTTGAAATTGGCTCTTATAATATCAGAAAATTTTATGGATTGCGATAAAAAAAGCAAATGGTAATAAAATGAACTTTTCCGTAATCTTTGATTCTTCCAAACTGTAAATTTGTCCCATGAATCCGACCTGGACATTTCACTTCTTATACCAGGACGCTTTTTGAAGCTTTTTTTTGTATGATATAAGGATGTACTTCTTCGCAAACTCCTTTTCAGAAAAATATGGCAGGGTGCTCGCCAGAAAATCATCTATTAGACTGTTCAGCAATGCATCCTTTTCTTTTTCGTCTATAAAATTGCGGTCGCGTTTCTGTTCAAATCGAACGGTTTCACCCAGCACATCTTTCATCTTTTCTATGTCAATTTCAGATAAATCAGCATGACCTGCAAGAAAAGTTATGGGTATTTCAACACGCGCAATAAATCCAACATACCATCTGTCACCAGCCAGTTTTCTTGAGAGGTTATAAATCTCCAATTCCAGGCCGCTTTTAAGATCGATTTTTCTCAATAACAGCGTCATCTCAATTCCTCATGCTGGTAACCGGGGCAGGAAGCCTGCCGCCTCGTTTTATAAAATCTTCTGCAGAATATGGATTCACATCCATAACCGGAGCCTCTCCCAGCAGCCCTCCGAAATCAACGGAATCCCCGGCCTTTTTTCCGGGAACCGGTATAATCCGAACCGCAGTTGTTTTGTTATTGATGATACCGATAGCCAGTTCATCTGCAATGATCGCATTAATGATATGCTCCGGCGTATCCCCTGGCACGGCAAACATATCCAGGCCGACCGAACATACGGCGGTCATGGCTTCCAGCTTGGAGAGGGTAAGCGCGCCGCTCTTTACGGCCTTGATCATTCCAGCATCCTCACTGACCGGGATAAAGGTGCCGCTCAATCCTCCCACATTCCCGCTGGCCATGGCACCGCCTTTTTTGACCGCATCCATGAGAAGAGCTGTCGCCAATGTTGTTCCGTGTGCACCGACAGATTCAATTCCAAAAGCCTCGATGATATTGGCTACCGAATCCCCTTTGGCTGTGGTCGGCGCAAGTGAAATATCCACAATCCCGAAGGGAATACCCATATTTTTGGCAAGCTCACGGCCGATCAGCTCGCCACCCCGGGTGATCTTGAAAACCGTTCTTTTAATGACCTCCGAAAGCTGGGTCAGATCACAATCCCGGTTTTTCTCCACAACACTCAACACAACACCCGGTCCGCTGATCCCGATGTTCAGGGAAAAGTCCGGTTCTCCTACCCCATGAAATGCACCTGCCATAAAGGGGTTATCTTCCGGCGCATTTGAAAAAGCCACAAATTTTGCACACCCGATGGCATCTTTTGTCTTTGCTGCGGTCTTTTTCAGCATAGGGCCGATCATGTTGATGGCATCCATGTTCATTCCGCTCACATTGGTTCCCACATTGAGAAAAGAACATACCCGCTTTGTCTGTGCAAAAACATCCGGAAGCGATTCCATCAGTACCCTATCTGACTCGGTCAGCCCTTTCTGCACCAGCGCACCAAAACCGCCGATAAAATCAATACCCGCATCACCGGCTGCCTGATCCAGGGTACACGCCATTTCAACAAATTTGGGTATTGTACAATGGGTTTCCATGATCAGACTTACAGGGGTGATGGATACACGCTTATTTACAATGGGCACACCATACTTGGATTCAAGCAGTTCCGCCTCTTTCACAAGCCTTCGGGCATGGGTATATATTTTCTGATAGACATTTTCCCTGAATATCTGAAAATCGGAATGGATACAGTTTTTCAGATTGATCCCCAGTGTGGTGGTACGGATATCAAAATTCTGAAAAAGGATCATACTGGCAGTTTCAAAAACCTCTTCTACGGATATGGTCATATATTACACCCTATGCATCATCTTAAAAATATTTTCGTGCTGAATCTGGATCTTTAACTGAAGATCGTTTCCGATCTGTTCAAGCTCCCCACGAACCTTTTCCAGCGTATGATCCGACCCCTTCATGTTGACCAGCATGATCATCACAAAATAGTTCCCCATGATCTTCTGATTGATATCCTCTATATTGATATCACACTCATACAACAGGGTTGAGATTCTGGCCACAATACCTTTCTTATCCTCACCGATCACCGTGATAAAAAGAAGTTCATTTCCTGTTTCCATTTTCTATTCCTCATTTTGTATCCTGAAGCTGCCTCAGATAAGCAAAAAGATTCCGGGCCGACTTTTTGGATCTGTTTTTTATTTTTTCCTTCTGTGCGCTCCGCACCAGTTGGGTCAGCCGCTGCCGTTCCGCATCCGGAAAATTGTTAAAAATCTCTTCCAGCAGGGAATCATTCCCATTGATGAGTTCATCGCGCCAGGATTCGATCTGATGAAATTCCCGGGACTTTTTATAGTCGCCAAGCTCGATCACCTTCACGGCCTGCTGAATTGGTTCCGGATCAATTTCACGCATCAAGGCTCCGATATGCTGCATCTGCCTTCGATATGCCCCATGTTGAGAGAGGGTTTTTGCAACCCGTATCTCTTCCAACAGTTCCTCTGGAAGACCGATTGCCGAAAGCTGCTGGGATGCAAGCTTCACCAGTTTTTCCCCGAGCTCCTGAAGCAGATGGGCTTCTTTTTTCTTCTCTGTCCTGCTTTTGGGTTCCACGTTTTCAATCCCTGTAAGGTCAGTTGAAACATTGGCTTGTTTATGTTGGCAAGTGTGACACTATGTGCATGCCCGCCACCGGCCAGAACAAGATGTATACTTAAGAACCATATCCTCTTTATTGTCTGAAAAGTAAATCTTCAATTTTCTTTTTTCACTATTCTACAGACTCTGAAAAAAACTGCAACCATCTAACTTGAATTCTTCAATTGTTGCTTGCATTTCGAATTGGTTTTACATATAGAGTAAATTCAGTTTCATATCTAAAATATATTTCGCTTTTTCTTAATTATCTATCAAGTGCAGAAGGAGAAAATACATGAAAAAGACCGTAATGGAAGTCATGAAAAACACTGTGGACAAATTTGGCGGAAAAGTCGCGTTAAAGTACAAAGTAGACGGTAACTGGGAAGAAACGACATGGAAATGGTATTATGATCAGGTGTTGGTCACAGCGCGGGCATTCATGGCACTTGGACTGGAAAAAGGAAAAGCCGTAAGCATACTGGGCAACAACTGCCCCCAATGGTTTATCAGCGATCTTGCTGCTATTTTTGCCGGAGCCGTACCCGGCGGTATATACACGACCAACACTCCGGAACAGTGTCACTATATCGCTGAACATAGTGAAGCGAATATCGCTGTTGTTGAAAACGCCGAACAGTTGAAAAAATTCAAGGAGATCCGGGACCGTTTGCCTGACCTGAAGGCCATTGTCCTGATGAATGGTTCCGACAGTGACGATCAGGTCTATTCCTGGAAAGAACTGCCCAAGCTTGCCGAAAAAATCAAGCCGGCAGACCTCGACGCACGAATCAAAGCTCAAGACCCGGACGACTGCTGTACATTGATCTACACATCCGGCACAACCGGAAACCCCAAGGGGGTTATGATTACCCATGACAATATTACCTGGACTGCCCATCAGGTCGTCTCAACTGTAAAGGGAAACTCAGAAGATCAGATCATCAGCTATCTTCCCCTCAGTCATATTGCAGAACAAGCGGTCAGCCTGCATGGCCCCATCAATATGGGTGCAACCACCTGGTTTGCGGAAAGCCTGGATAAACTCGGTGAAAATCTGACGGAAGTCCGGCCGACTATTTTTGTCGGCGTTCCCCGTGTATGGGAAAAAATACAGGCCAAAATGCTGGCTGCCGGAGCCAGCAATCCCAAGCTGTTGCAAAAGATCGCAGCCTGGGCCAAAAAGAAAGGGAAAATCGCCGGCTACGCATTCCAGGAAGGCAAACCCATGCCTCCGCTCTTTAACCTGGCCAAAAAGGTAGTCTATTCCAAGGTTCGCAACAAACTCGGTCTGGATCGATGCCGGATATTCATCTCTACAGCAGCGCCGATCAACATGGATACGCTGGAATATTTCATGAGCCTGAATATACCTGTTACCGAAGTATATGGAATGAGCGAGTGTACCGGACCCGCAACCGTATCTCTTCCTGAGCCGTTTAAATACCGGACCGGATGGGCCGGACCGGTCATGCCCGGCGCCGAAATCTCCATTGCTGAGGATGGAGAGGTACTCATGCGAGGACGCCATGTTTTCAAAGGCTATTTTAAAAATGAAGCCGCAACAAAAGAAACACTTGATAACAAAGGATGGCTGCATTCCGGTGATGTGGGGATTATTGATGAAAAAGGATTTCTCAAAATTACCGACCGGAAAAAAGAACTGATCATCACCGCAGGCGGCGAAAACATCCCGCCACAGGTATTGGAAGGCAAACTCAAAGCGATCCCGGTTATCAATCAGGTTGCCGTGATCGGGGACAAACAGAAGTATATGACCGCCTTGTTCACCCTTGATCCGGAAAAAATCGTGGCAGAAGCAGCCAGAGCCGGAAGCGATGCAAAGGATTCCGCATCTGCCGCAAAATGCGAAAAATTCAGAGCCTATCTGCAAAAACAGGTGGATGAAGTCAACTCAACCTTTGCCCGTGTGCAGACCATCAAGAAATTTGTCATTCTTCCGGAGGAGTTTACGGTTGAAGGTGGTGAACTCACACCCACCATGAAAATGAAACGAAGAATCGTCAATGAAAAATACGCAAAAGAAATTAAGAGTATGTACTAACCTGTTCTTGTTATCAACCCTATCTCGCCGGGTTGAACAATAATATTGGGATAACACCCGGTTGTGCCTTCATTCCCGGCCAACCGGGTTTTTCATTTTCCATTCCAATAGTAGCAGAAAAAAAATTCACCGTTTCCAATCCAACAGCCCTTTGGATACCTCTTCTTCCAGACGGGTTACGGTTTCCCTGGAATTGAATATTTTTTCACACATTTCACACTTTCGATAGGTAATGATTTCCCTGGAACCATATCCCAGATAGGAGGCGATATCCGTAAGCCCCATGCTTCGAATCAGATTATACAATGGATTGTTTTCGGACTTCCGGAACAGCTCCTCAACTGGGTGATCCTTCAGATTCCCTAGAAAGAAAAAATTGGAATCAACAAACCGGTGGCCTGCATCACAACAGGCGAACATGTCCAGTTCCGGGGAAAGATACGGATTCATCATGCAGGTATTGGGCTGATAATCCGTATGCACATTGGAACGACTCAATTTTTGTGCACGGCCAAAATAGATCAACGGTTCTGGGAAAAACCGAAACCTGTTGTCCCGTAAAAATTGTTCCGGAGACTCATCCTGTTCTGAAAAATCCGTAATAAACGAAATAAAATAATCCAGGTTGTATTTTTTGCAGCTGGAAACAGCATGAACGATATTGTTACGGTTCACATGCTTTTCATGCCATCGGCTGAAACTGATTCTCAATTGAGACAAACCGTTTTGAACCAAATTGCAAATCGTCTGATCCGATCTCTTGGGTGTGGATGCCCAAAACCCGTTGGTGACGACCCTGGAGTACAGGCCCCTTTTCCCGCAGACTTGAAGCAACGAAAGAATATCGTTTAAAAAAATCAAAGGTTCACCTGCGGTAAAACTGATCCCCTTTACATTACAATCCGCCAGATCCTCAATCAGTTCCAAAGCCCTGTCCAGCTTCATTCCATGCGCCGGAGTGTCTTCGTTCGCAGCAATACAATGTCCGCATTGGATATTACATAATGTAGAATACCCAAATGCGATTTTTCGAGAAGTACTCATTTTTTCACTCGAACTGCTTTCGAAATTCTGCAAAATTTGACTTCAGTTCCATCAGTTCCGCTTCAAGCTGATTCACTTTTTCTTCCAGTCGATCCATCTGCTCATGATCCGCAGCAACATCCATTTTTTCAGGAAAGGAGGATATTGGTTCTGAATCCCATTCCTCCTGTTCAACAATGCAGAATCGCTGTGCATACCGGCATTCTTTCTGACCGGGCATGCGCATTCTTTTTTCCACAAACGGACCCTTTTCATGGTCTATCAGTTTCTGCAGTGTATGCTCTACCGCAGCCAGTCCATGGAACTCCACCATCCGGGTTGTCCTTGACTTCAACTCACCAACTGTCTGGGAACCTCTCAGGAGCAATACACAGAGGATTCCGAGCTCACTGATTGAAAAATCAGCGACCTCCTTCATGTTATGCTCAAATTTTGCCGTCCGGCTTCCATGGGTTTTCACCTGCCATACCAGATGGCTGTCCCGGAGGCTTTGAAGGGCGCCCTCCACCTCGCTTTCACTCCAAATTTTTATTGGATACCGGTTGGATTTCTGATTGCACCCGTTTACCAGTGCATTCAGGGTCAGAGGGTAATAATCCGGTGTGGTCATCTGTTTTTCGATCAGCACCCCTACGATCCGGGCCTCTAATTCATTGATTGAATAGTCCATTCTGTCGTCCTTGTTGTATCATTTGGCTTGTTTTTCCTTTCCCGGTTATACTATTTCTTTTCACCTTGACAATACCATTTTCAGGCTTAACCTGAAAGCATAACTGTATCAAAACCGCATTTCATTCTGTTTCTGGATAAATTAGAGGTTATAAGGAGGCCAGCCATGAAAACCCGAGTCTTCATGATCCTGATGGTAATATTTGCCGGTATTTTCGGAATATATTCAATCCAGTCATTCACCCATGCGGAGATCAATAAAATGGAAAATACAAAAATAAAAACAAATATTGAAACAGCAACATTTGCCGGAGGCTGTTTCTGGTGCACGGAATCGGACTTTGAAAAAAGAGAAGGTGTGATCAGCGTGATTTCAGGTTTTTCCGGGGGGCTGGAAAAAAATCCCACCTATGAGGAGGTCTCTTCCGGAAAAACCTCCCATCTCGAATCCATACAGATTCAATATGATGCAGATAAAATCACATACAAAGAACTGCTCAGTGTATTCTGGAAACATATTGATCCAACCGATCCGGGAGGCCAGTTTGTAGACCGCGGTGCCCAATACCGGTCTGCCGTTTTTTATCACTCTACAGCGCAGCAGCAGCTTGCAGAGGAATCCAAAAAAGAGCTGGACAGCTCCGGTGTATTTGATAAACCCATTGTCACGGAAATTTTTCCGTTTACCGCTTTTTATAAAGCCGAAGAGTATCACCAGGATTATTACAAGAAAAATCCGGTTCGATACAATTTATACAGATATCGCTCCGGAAGGGATCAGTTTATCAAAACCATCTGGGGAAACAGGGCGGGGAAAATAACAGCCGATTCCAAAACCGCTGAAGCTGCCCGATCCGCCTATTCAAAACCGGATGATGAAACGATCCGGAAATCGCTGTCCCCTCTCGAATATGAGGTTACACAGAAAAACGGTACGGAACCCCCCTTTGACAACCCTTACTGGGACAATAAAAAAGAGGGACTCTACGTTGATATCGTTTCCGGCGAACCGCTTTTCAGTTCAAAAGACAAATATGATTCCGGAACCGGCTGGCCGAGTTTTACCCAGCCGGTGGATAACCGGAATATCGTCGAAATCCAGGATAAATCCATTTTTATGACCCGGACCGAAGTCAGGAGCAAACATGGAAACTCCCATCTGGGTCATGTTTTCTCAGATGGCCCGGCCCCGACCGGACTCCGCTACTGCATCAATTCAGCAGCCCTGCGATTTATTTCCAAAGAAAAACTGATTGAAAAAGGTTATGGAGAATATTCAAATCTGTTGAAATAGATGGATGATTGAAGTATATATTTTTCCTGACAGCAGAAATCGAATCCCGGATATTGGATACCAAAGGAGCTGAAAAGAAAACTTCATGATTCAAATGACAACATGGTTGATGAAAATGGAACAGCTTGCCAGTGATCTTTATTTTCGCTCTGCGAAATATTTTCATGATGATGAAAAGCTGGCGGAATTTCTGAATCATATCGCAGAAGATGAGGCCTGGCATTATCATGTCATGGCAAGTGCCCTGGAACACTATCGAAACATAGATTCCACTCTACCGGCGACAAAACCTGCGATAAACATCGATCAACAGACTGATCATAAGATCAAGTCTGTTTTACAGGAAATATCAGACAAACTGTCCACCAACACACTCACCAAAGAATTCCTGTTTGATCAGATACTGTTTGTTGAATATTCAGAGTGGAATATCATGTTCCTGTATGTTGTCAACACCCTGAAAAAAACAACCCGGGAATTCAGGTATGCTGCAACAAAAATGCAAAGCCACAAGAGATCGGTTGAGTTGTTTTTTGAAAACATACCCTATACCCGCGATGTTGTCCTGAATTTAAAAAACCTTCCTTCTGTATGGAATGAAAAGATTCTGATCATTGAAGATGAGGAAAGTGTTTCCGAACTGATCCGGGAGATCCTCTATAAAGAAGGAAAAATCGACGTCGCTTTCAATGGCGTGGAAGGTATTCAAAAAATCAAGGAGAATTATTACAAACTGATCATCTCGGATATCGATATGCCGCAGATGGATGGCCTTTCCTGCTACTCACAGGCAGCAGAAAAATTCCCGCTGATCAACAAACGATTCCTTTTTCTTTCCGGAAATGCATCACCGGAGACCCGATCTTTCCTGAGTGACAACCAACTGCCCTTTTTAACAAAACCCTTCCATATAAAGGCCATCCGGGATCATGCCCTGCAAATCCTGTTGAGTCCGTAAAAAAAAGTGATGGCCTAATCCTTTTGCGCGCCTTGACAGGCCTCCCCTTTATCACTATATTCATTTTTACAGAATTCTGAACAATTTGAATCTATTTCCCTTTTCCCATAAAATTTCAGGAGGATCAATATGGCAAAGCTGACTATTGGAGGCAAACCAGTGAACACCATCGGAGCGTTGCCTGAAATCGGCAAACAGGCTCCGGATTTTTTACTGACCCGAACCGATCTTTCCGATATCTCGCTGAAAGATGTTGCCGGGAAAAAAGTAGTACTCAATATCTTCCCCAGCATTGATACCCCGGTCTGTTCCATGTCTGTCAGAAGATTCAATCAGGAGATCAGCAAGTTCCCAGAGGCTGTTGTACTCTGTGCATCCATGGATCTACCTTTTGCTCATGCCCGCTTCTGTGAAACCGAAGGGCTGAAAGATGTCATCCCGGTATCG
>CAYTGW010000168.1:0-9180 GCA_964437395.1 uncultured Desulfocicer sp. | reverse complement strand
TCAAATAATTATACTGTTTTTATTGCCTCTCATGTCCGATCCCGAAAGTTGAGTTTATAAGTTATTCCATGTTTTTTCCACACAACCTAGCAGTAGCAGGTGTGATTACAGTAATTATGGCTATGATGTTTATTCCTACACTATTCAGTTTGAGATTTACATATTCTGTTGTTATGTTGAGTATTTTAATATTTTATTATGGATTTTTCCTGCTGAGTTATCAGCGTCTGGATATGTTTTTTTATTTAGGCGCTTCAAATTTTATTTTATTTACTTATGTAGCTCAAATATATGCTTCATACAAAAACGAATCCATGGCAAGAATAAATTTTTATCAACAGCGTTCCATAAATGAATATTCAGACCTTCTCAAGAAGATGTTTGGCCGTTATCTATCTACAGAGGTGATGAACACCTTGATCGAAAACCCATCAGCTTTGGAACTTGGTGGAGAAAAACGGGAAGTCACCATCATGATGACGGATTTGCGAGGGTTTGTTGCCCTTACCGAACGCCTCAAGCCTGAAAAAGTCGTTGAAATGCTGAACGCCTATTTTGAGGTCATGGTGGACATCGTGCTCAAATATAACGGGACCATCAATGAGATTATCGGAGACGCACTGCTTGTGATTTTCGGAGCCCCCCAGGAGATGCCGGATCGAGCAGATAAAGCCATCGCCTGCGCCATTGACATGCAAAATGCCATGGCAAATGTGAACACTGATAATCGAAACAATGGATTGCCGGAACTGGAGATGGGGATCGGAATCAACGAAGATGAGGTGATCGTCGGAAACATAGGATCAAGCAAGCGAAGCAAATACACTGTAGTGGGAAGCGGGGTTAATTTTACTGGTTTTTTGGCGACGGGTTTTACAGCAGCATCCTTTTTTACCGGTTTTGCCTTGGCCGGTTTTGGGTTGGGCTTTTCAGGCTCTTCAGTAGCGGCGATCAATTTATCAACCATCTTGGCGATCACATTAATTTTGTCGTTAACCTTCTGAAGTTCTTTTTTAAGGTTCATCGTCGATTTATCCTTCCCCTTTTTGAGTTCAAGAATTTTTTTATCAGCAGATACCTGTTTAATGCGATATTCCATTTTAAGCGCATCATTTTTTGTCATTTCAGAACTTACAGCAACCAGTTCAACAGGTCGCCGGGATCTCGTATATTTGGCACCTCTGCCAGAATCATGCATCGACAGACGGTTTTTGAGATTATTGGTTATCCCGCAATACAAGGATTCATCGGAACAACGGATTAAATAAACTACCCAATTATTTTTGCTCATTTTTCAGTTTTGAAACAACCGATTCAATAGCGAGTGATAGCTCCCTCGTCCGCTACAATGACGTAATTATTGTCATAGTCTTAAAATCGGGCCAACAGACTGCGGGCATTATAACAAAACCTCGACATCAGAACCTGGTTCTATAGGCTTTTCTCTTAAACCTTGCATATTTTTGCCTGGATTGTTTTCCCCTTCATAATACATCTCTTCCATATTATTTTTAGGCCGACTATCCACTTTCAAGGTTAAAATATCCGGCCTTGAATAATGCCCCGCCGTATCAAGAAGATTTTTTCGACGAACAATGGCGGAAAAATCAATTTCTGCAATTGCCATGTCCTCTCCTTCCGGAAGCGGACCGGCGAGATATTGACCATCCGGTGATACAACTGCTGTACAGATCCCGCCTCTAAGAACTTCCCTTGCACGCGGATCAGATACAATTTCCATCCGCTGGTTGTCGTTGAGGCTGCTTGTGGCATTTATCACAAAGGCGCCTGATTCCATTGCATGATGGCGAATTGCCGCATCTATTTGTCTGGACATCTCATCCCCGCCTATCGAACCGGGGAAGTGAGCACAATGAATTTGCTCGCCTTGGGAAATCAGAGCATAACGCGCAAGAGGCATATAATGCTCCCAACAGATTAAGGCGCCTACTTTCCCGACCGCTGTTTCGAATACCCTAAGCCCACTGCCGTCCCCCCATCCCCAAATCATTCTTTCATAAAAAGTCGGCATGATTTTCCGCCTCTTTCCTAACAGTGTGCCGTCTGAATCAAAAATGAGCTGGGTATTATACAGGCTGCCGCCATCCCTTTCATTTACTCCGAGGACAACTACAGTGGATGATTTTTTTGCCGCAATACTTACGGCTTCGGTAACCGGCCCAGGCACATCTACAGCTTGATCGAATAGTTTTTCAAACAATTCCTGAATGAGCAAGGGTGGATTCATTAAAGCAAAATAAGGGTAATTGGGAATAATGGTCTCTGGAAATACAGCAAGGCGAATATCCTCTTTGCCGCATCTTTCAATCGTCTTAATAACTTTTGCCGTGGTTTCATCCCGATTAAAAAGAACCGGCGACAGTTGTACGGCAGCCACACGAAAATGATTTTCATTTTTTATCATGAGTGTTTTCTCCTTATAAAGTTGCCGGGCGAAAAATCTCTTTAAACAGCATTTGTCACGACAAAAACCTGTCGTTTATGGGGTTTGTGTAAGATGAAGCTACAAATGGCAGTTGTTTTCCAATGCCACGACTGTTTTCATACCCTCTTTTCTTTGAAGAGGGTGAGGAGGAAACCTTTTTTATGCCTGCCTTTTCCAACATCCATTCATCCTTCAAATTACATTTCAACCGGTGGCTTTTCCCTTAATGGTTTTGCCTATTCTTTGTGAACCTCACCTGAACAACAATCCGGAGGCCAACAACGAAAGCAAGCCATGCGTAAGAAAGCAAAGTCCAGGTCTGATTTTGTGCCAAATCCTCGTAATATCTTGGCAGTAGCAGGCATGTAATAATTGAAACCCAAAAAAATATCCTGACCACCTGCATATCGATTGGCGTAGGATACAAAATACGATCAAGAATGCTCTTTACGGTATTTTCCATATTTTACCATAATGTGTAAATTTAATGCTGTCCTTATAAATTAAGATCCTCACCTTAATAAGGTTAAATTGGGATGATGAAATGTCAATCCTTACTCAAAGGACAATCCTTAATCTCGCATTTATCGCATCCTGTCCGTTTATGGACAAGGCTCATGGAGATCAACAAAACAATATAGATCGCCATTAAGAAATGTTCCGGCATGCTGTATGGTTTGATCAATCCAATCCATGAAAAGATCCAGGATAAGACAGGCAGGATTAAGCAGGCTCCTATGATCGTGGTTTCAATCAGGGCTGCTCTGCCGCTGAAGGGCTTGTTTTCAGCTTTGGGAAAGATCAGAGCCAGATAGCTGAATCCAAAGCTGGGGCATGGCTTTCCGTAATAGTGGCATGGTGTGCATACGAAATAACGTCCGACTATCAGGGTTATCGTGAGTGTCGCTGTATAAAGGATAAAGAGGATCAGGGATTTATTCGCCAAAAGATATCCTCCGAGAGTCAGGGTTGAATAAAACAGAAGGATATTGAGGGTCATAGTTTTGTGGGAATAGGTTGGGAGGGCCATACTGAAGCTCCTTCAGTCCGGGTTTAACGATTTTTGTCAACATGTTCTTTTTTGCTAATGCAGTGCCCTGTCATCATCCTCTTGAATCTTTGATAACCGGAGGTTGTTTATCCCATTCTCTACAAATTCTTCATTATATTTCTCTCCGATTTCATCTTCTGCTATCATTCTTTTTACTGGTTCCATTTTTTCAAATTCATCAATCCCTTTTTCTTCGATTAAATCACGTTCTGCCAAACGATGACACAGCATATTCCAAAAGACTTCTTCCTCAAACTCATCAATAAATCCCATTTCTTCCTCAGCGTCTTCATATTCACCTGTTGGAAAATATCCTTCAAGTTCTTTATCATAAACAATTAGGCTCCCAAATCCGAATTCTTTTGCGTAAGCCAAGAACTTCTGCTCAAGATCTTTATAAGGCTTTGTCCTTGGATCATCTTCTGTTTGATATGCATTCATTACCCAATCAGCAATTGACAAGACGTCAAGCAATAGTCGGTATTCGTTTTTTGTGATATTTATTTTCATGTTCCTTCCAGTTTTCTTTTTGAGTCATTAGTTTTTGTTATGGCATAAACGCCTTATCCAGAACCCATTCCCCATTGAAATTGGATTTCAACAGATACCTGTTCCCATCATCTGCCAATACCTTGAAATATTCGCAATCCGGGCTATGCCAGCGGTCAATAATTTCATCCACCATAAGCTTGCTTCCATTCAAAATGAAGCTTACAGGCCGTTCGTCAGCTTTATAGCCGGAATAAAATTCAACCTGGATGATTTGATTCTCTTCGTTTAATTCCATTTTCCTTCTATATCCAAACCCTATTTTAAGATTGGAGACGAGCCTCTATCCATTTTTCATCATCTCCCAATACCTGGGCATGTTCCGGTTCATTAAATATTTCATGGTACAGGCCGTCATAAATTTTGATGTCTTTATCTTTGGACCCAACATTATCGTAAATCATTTGTGCACCGGCAGGATCAACCAGGCTATCTGCTCCGCCCTGCACAATAAATATCGGTAAAGTAATCTGGGATAATTTGGGTGTTACCAATTGAATGGTTTTGAATAATTCAGCCGTCAATCGCGCTGTTATTTTCCCTGTATATACCAATGGATCCTCAATATATGCCTGAACAACTTCGGGATCACGACAAACGCCATTGGCATCCAATTTAAGCACGCCTGCCTTTGGAGCTATGAATGAAATGAACTTGCCCACATAAATAGCAAGCTGAGAAATATTGTCGGACACTTTGATTCCAGGCCCTGAAAGGATGGCACCGGACAGCTCATTTTGATATTCAAGCAGATAAGCAGTCGCAATAAGCCCGCCCATGCTGTGTCCAATTAGAAATATCGGCTTTTCGGGCTGCCATTTGCGTATCATATCAAAATAAATTTTAAGAGTTTCGATATAATGCGAAAAGTGTTTTACATATTTCCGGGGGCCTTCGGATTTGCCATGCCCGTAATGATCAAGCCCATAAATCGCATACCCAAGCGGTACGAAATAATTGACCACATTCATATACCGCCCGCTATGTTCTGCCAAACCATGGGCTATTAGAAGAACCGCCTTTGCCTCGCCCTCTGGAGTCCAGCATTGATAATAAGTCCTGGCTCCCTCAAAACCCTCAAAGAATCCCTCTTGATGTTTCATTTTAAAAACCCTTTATAGATATTTTTGAGTCAAGGTTTGAAAATCAATCGGCTCTGCTGCGTAACGTTTGGACGTTAACCGATGCATTAAATCCTTTATCTGCAATTTTTTGGCAATACTCATAAACCCAAACCGGACAGAGCATTCCCTGAATTGCATTGCTGTTGAATCGCCTGTGGATTTGAAACACCTGATAATTTTTAACGGGACATCCGGGATGTATAGGGATTTGTCCTTTGAAACAATATCCACATTGATCTGTTTTTTATCAATTGTCTCTGTTGAAATATATCGCAAAATGACATGGCTACCTTTAACCCGATCAATCCGACCTGTGATTTCATGATCCGGGCGAACAAGCACGTAAAATTCATTTTCTTCCTTGAGTTCCTGTTTATCCATAGTCTTCCTTTTTTATTCACGGCTTACAAGCCTTGCACGGCGCATACCCGTTATTTATGGCCTCTTCCCTTTTTTGAAAGCGCTCAGCATTACCTGGCGATATTTTAGCCACCGATGTACAATCCGCTCGATGAAACTTCTTTGACCGTTTATTGCCGATATAAATTCCGGATTCTTTGTTAACCTGATCATCTTCTTTGTTTTCATGAATTTGCGATACCTTTTGTCCCCATTTCGATTTTAGGTGTAAATATTTTTCCGTTAACGCCGGATCACCCCAGATATTCAATCCCTGTTTCCGGGCTTGTTTTTCAGCAGCCTTAAATTCATCGTCGTATTTTTTGCTTTTCCCATATTTGGTGTAATACGGCGCAAGACCTTGGCTGACCAATTCCAGGTTGAAATTTTTACCGTTGATTACGACATATGCCAACAGCCGGCCATATCTATCACGCTCGTTTCCTTCAAATTCAAGGTCAATGAATTCTCCATTGAGCTGCTGTTTAGTGTAATTGGATGCTGTCAATCCCATCGGGATGTTTTGTTTTTTGTCTGGGTGAACAGATTAAGGCGTATCAACGGATAAAAGCCTGACCCTTTCTTTTTTGCCGTAATAATCAATATCAATGGTGTAGCCATCAACAACATGGATGACTTTGTATTGTCCGGCATGGGCTGAAATGGAAACAGAGACCAGAAGGGCGATGAAAACGGATATTGATAAAAAGAGGATTTTCTTTTGGAGATATGCGTTATTCATTTCACCGACCTTATCTTATGGGATCCTTGAAGCCTTTCCCATAATTTGACCATGATTTTATGGCCATCTGCTTCCGAATCTGATTTGAAACTATCAATCCTTATATATCTGCTCTAAGAAATCTTTCGTCTGCTCAATAACCTCTAATGCTCTCTCTTCATCAATTGTTTTTCCATCGTGTAAAACATCATTGGCCTCTAAAATAACATCTTTACCAATGCAAAATACTTGCTTGGAGATTTTTTTGTTTTTATAAGCCATGTTTAACCATTGCTTTGCTGTACCAATCCTTATATCAATAAATTTCTCAAATCTGTCTTTAAGCGATAGTTCGAGTATGGTTCTGCTTAGAGCAACAGCAGCGGAATAATTTTGGAATATATAACACCATCTTGATTCAGAATATAATTTTTTAGCAGCTTCCGGTATTCGACCATGTTTAACAAATGGTGGACGTAATTTGTGGTAATTTATCGCTGAATCGTTGACCCTTTTTCTAAGAATATTTCGAAGATCGGCGTATGGATCTATATAATCATCATCTTCATCCAGATCTAAAATACCATCGTTTCTACCTGGTTCACCCCAGAAAAAAGTATCATTTTTAATAGTTCCTTGAGCTTTGAGAATGGCATCATAAATTCTTATAATAAATTTTTCTGCTATATTTTCTATTCCATCTTCATCTCCTAAAAGACCTCTAGTTTCCGATTCTGGGGAGAATTCAAAGATCTCTATTCTATTAATATGACTGTAAACAATGTCCCCAAGATTAGAGATTTCCTGAAGTCCTTCAACAGGCAAATTTTCAATTCGTTTTCTAAATTTCTCAACTAAATTTCCTGTTTCAATACTTATTCCAATTGGGTCAGTTAGTACCTCTACAATTTTTTTTACTAAATTTAATAATGCAACATCTCTTGGGGCTTCCATTTTTTTCTCCATGAAATTTTTTCATTTATTCTTATGTTGATTCAGATCTTTCAAGATCGGCAATTAATTTATCAACGTTTTGCTCGGTCCGTTTGGGGTAGCTCGATGTGGGCATTTCCTTGAGTTTATAAATATCTGACAAAGGCCCGTTTTCCGTTAAACGACCTTTTGGGATCCACCCGCCGTGGGGGAAATTATATTTTATGGCGGCGTCAAGGGCTGCAAGATCAGCACCGGTTTGACCGCCAGATATGATTTTCTGTAAGGTCATCTATTTATACCATCGTTCGTTTTTAAAGAAACATCCGACAAAAGGGTGAACTTCAGCAGTTGATACCCAAGACCGAAGACAAAAGCTAAGGGGAACCAACGGGGCACTTGTTAAGAAATCAATTTTTATACGGAAGCATTTTTCATTTGCACTTTTCCGATCTATGGGAGATTTTTTTCTTGACAAGCGGAGGCCATATAGATGTTCGGCTACTCCGGGTTCTCATCCAACCACTTCGCAATTTCCGGAAGACGCTCGCCTTGCAGTGTGATTGTGTGGTGGCACAGTCTGCAATCCACAATGAAGCCCTCCATAACGCTCATCAGTTTGTGGCAGTGCGGACAGTAGGGTTCGTCTGAGAATTTCCCGTTGGCCTTCTTCTTAAATGCCATAGACTTGTATGTCCGGAACTCCTCTTCCTTCTGACTGGCTTCAACCTGCCGCCTCAGCGTTTCGTTTTCCTTCTCAAGATGTGTAATGCGTTCCGCCTGGTAATCGAGCTTCTGCTGGAGGAGGTCCGCCTTGTCGGAAAGGAGATTGTTGTGCTCAGCCTGCAACTGGAAGTTGCGCTCAAGAAACTGGTAAGTGGCTGCATCCACCACCTTGCCCTGGATGTTTTTTAGAAAATCAGTTGCGCCCATCTTCTCTCCTTTCAGCCGAACATACGGGTAACTTGCCAGGCGTGTCGTTTTGCCCGGTCAAGTTCACACGCTGGTGCGCCCTTGCGCTACACCACGCGATTCATGTCCACAGGATAGCCCGCCGTACTAAGCTCTTTAGCCAGAGCAAGGCGCCAAGCACCATGTGGATCAATCGGCACGTAAACGACCCCGCTTATGTCGTTAGGAATTTCGACGTCGCCCTTTACAAGCGCAGAAACGTTGCGACGGCCGAGCTTGCCAATGATGTATCCATGCTCAAAGACTACGTTCTGCCGCGCTCGTGATCGCTGAGGTCCACCTGCACAGCCACCAACATCGCAAGGGGTGTAAAGAACAACCGCAAACCCTACATTCGTATTGGCTTCAATCTTCTCGATGATTGTTTGTCCCGAATTGGCCTGCTCGTGAAGGATTATGGCGTCAAAGCCAAGTCTCTCAACAAAACGAGCGACATCTGTTTTCGCCAAGTCATCATGCCCATGGACAATAAAGACCTTGGATAAGTCGCGGCTATCGAGTGGTTTCGATGGACCTTTAGTTGGAACAGACTTCTTTGCCTCATCGAAGACCTTTACTGTGATGTCCTTCGCATGTCTTTCATACGAAATCACATCGCTCGGTGAAACGAACATGATAAGGCCTGGTGGCATATCGTCGTTTTCGTACTTCGACAAAACTTTGGAACTCTTCTCAGTCTGTTTAATGGCGATACGTCGAATTTCGTTGTACTGAAGGAAATATCCGTCAAACTGAAATCCATCTTTGCGAATGTAGGGATAGATGATGCGCTCCATCGCGTCCTTCAAATCGGGCTTATCGAGTTCAAAGTACTCCCTATTCTCGCCTCTCTTGCCGACCTTTTCAGTTGTTTCAACGATAATATGATAGAACATAGTGACTCCCTCACTGGGCTAAGTGGATAGATGGAAAATATTCCACCTATTGCAAAACGTTTTATCCATTGTCCCGCCCAAGGACAAAGGTATGATGTTTTAAATGTAAA
>CAYTGW010000167.1:0-9271 GCA_964437395.1 uncultured Desulfocicer sp. | reverse complement strand
CCAAAACAATCGATTGTCTACAAGAGCTTTTTGCGTATTAATGGGCTACCCCATAATTTTAACCCCTTACAATAAATGGCGGCTCTTTTTTTCAGCTCCTTGAAGTTTTCATAAAAAAAACGTATACTCTTTGCCGGAGAATTTAAAATTTCAGATCTGGAAAGATAAAAGCCAAAGACATATATGAAGAAAAAAACAACTGCAAAAAGGTTGGAAGAGCTTTACAAGACGTTCCAGGAAGGGGACAATGTCCTCATTGTAATCAATGCAGACCCGGATTCCATGGGAAGCGCCCTGGCTTTCAAAAGGATTATGTGGAGACGGGTTTCCTCTATTGCAATTTCCAATATCAATATTTTGGATCGCCCGGATAATATTGCCATGATCCGTCTTCTGAAGATAAGAATGATCCATATCGATGACATCACGATAGAGAATTATAACCGGTTTGTCATTCTGGATTCTCAGCCAAACCATCACGAGCGCTTTTCCCGGTTTCAGTTCGATGTTGTAATTGATCATCACCCGGATGCCAGAATTGAGAATACATTTTCAGATATCCGGCCTCTTTATGGCGCAACAGCCAGCATTTTGACCGAATATCTCATGGCCGCCAGGATCAAGCCATCTGTGAGACTGGCAACGGCCCTGTTCCATGCCATTAAGACCGATACATGCAATTTTGAGAGAAAAGCGATTGTCGAGGATATGGAGGCGTTTCAATTCCTGTTCAAATACGTCAATATCCAGCTCTCTCAAAAAATTGAACAATCTGAAATCCGGTTAAATCAATTGAAATACTATGAAAGGGCTCTGGAAGGGAAAGTCATCAAAAAGGGAAGACTCTTCTGTCATCTCGGGACAGTGGAAAATCCGGATATCTGTGTGAATATCGCTGATTTTTTCATGAAAATAGAGTCCATACAATGGAGTATTGTTTCCGGGATATACAATGACCTTCTGATTATTATTTTTCGGAATGACGGAGTCCGGAAAAATGCCGGAGCACTGGCATCCAACCGTTTCGGGAATATCAGCAGTGCCGGAGGACACAAGAGTGCAGCACGAGCTGAAATCCCGCTGACCGTCATTCAACATGAGATCAAGCCTTACAATTCCGACAATCTGCTAAACTGGATCATTAAAAAGATCCGATGAGGATGGTTTGATTTTATGATGCTCAAGACTCCTCTTCCAGCCCTGAACGATCCTGAGGGAGGTCATGTTCCAATATCCTTCCCGGAAGTAGTGGATGCACACGTTCATGTGTTTCCCGATTATATTTTCAAGGCTGTATGGAAGTGGTTTGATGAATACGGCTGGCCGGTGAGATACCGGATCAGCAGTGAAGAGATCGTTCGTTTCCTTCTGGAAAGGGGAGTCGTCCATGTTGTTGCCCTTCAATATGCCCACAAAAAGGGGATTTCAGTTGACTTGAATCAGTTCATGGCGGAGCTGTGCAGGAAATTCCCCGGAAAAATAACCGGAATGGCAACGGTTTTTCCCGGTGAGGAAGGTGCGGAAGAGATTCTTCAAAAAGCGTTTGATGAAGGGCTCTCCGGCGTAAAGCTCCATTCCCATGTACAGTGCTTTGACATGAACAGCAGGGAGATGGATATTATCTATGATATTTGCAGCTCCTCTCATAAGCCGATGGTCATGCATGTCGGCCGGGAACCCAAAAGTCCGGGATATGCATGTGATCCCTATCAGATCTGCAAAGCGGAAAAACTGGAGATTGTACTCCGGAGTTTTCCGAATTTGAAGGTATGTGTGCCCCATTTGGGTGCGGATGAGTTTTTTGCCTACAAATGCCTGATTGAAAAATATGATAATCTGTGGCTGGATACGGCAATGGCCATTACCGATTATCTTCCGGGCCAAAATCCCGTCTCTCTTCATGACATGCGGTTAGATCGCATCCTGTATGGGTCTGATTTCCCAAACATCCCGTATGCCTGGGATCGTGAAGTAAAAGAATTGGGAGCTTTTTTTCAGGAAAGCGAAAAGCTGAAACAGATTCTGGGGCAGAACGCGAAGGAGCTGTTTTCGATATGATGGAGTCCAATTTCACATTGATCGGAATGCCCGGAGCAGGAAAGAGTACCATCGGCATTATTCTGGCCAAAAATCTGACCTTCGGGTTTATTGACACGGATGTGTTGATTCAGATCAATCAGCAGAAATCCCTTCAGAAGATTATGGATGAAAGTGATTACCTGAATCTGCGGAGAATCGAGGAACATGAAATTTTGAAGATCAATATAGAGAAGCATGTGATCTCAACAGGAGGAAGTGCTGTGTACAGCCAAAAGGCAATGCAGCATCTAAAGGGGATCTCAAAGATCATATTCCTGCATGTGGAGTATGATGAGATCAGAAGAAGGATACACAATTTTGAACAGCGGGGGATTGCAAAGCGAAAAGATCAGACCTTCCGGGAGTTGTTTGAAGAACGAAAAATTCTGTATGAACAATATTCGGATCTGACCATCGACTGCAAGAACCTTGACCAGGAGCAGATTGCGGAAATGATCGCCTTCAAGGTGTAGGCGAACTTTGTGAAAGGAGAGCTGATCCGGAAGGTATATCGCCATGAAAAGAAAAGTTTTTTTTACGCGCAGGATTCCGGAAACCGGAATCAAAATGCTTCAGGGAAAATATGAAGTAGACGTTTTTCCCGGGCCCGGAAATGTTGACAGAGACACCCTGGTTCGGAAAATTCAGGACTGTGATGCAGTTGTCACGCTTCTTTCCGATAAAATAGATGAGGAACTCCTCCGGAAAGCTGCGAATCTGAAAATCATTGCCAATTATGCTGTGGGATACAACAACATCGATATCCATGCAGCCAGGCAGCATAAGGTTATGGTTACCAATACCCCGGGTGTCCTGACCAATGCAACCGGTGAAATCGCTTTTGCCCTAATGATCGCCTTGACCCGGAGAATAGTCGAGGCAGACCGGTTTACCCGGAATGGTGAATTTGTTGGCTGGGACCCTTTATTGTTTCTCGGGGATGAATTAAAAGGTAAGACCGTGGGTGTTCTCGGTATGGGCCGGATCGGTCAGGATATGGCCTGCAAGTGCAGGGCTTTTGGGATGAGGGTGATTTATCACAGCCGGAAGCCGGTTTCCGGAGAAATCGAGCAGAAATTGGATGCAGTTTATTGTTCTTTTGATCAGCTTCTGGAACAGTCTGATGTCATATCCGTTCATACGCCGTTAACTGATAAAACGCATCACCTGATTGGCAGGGAATCGTTTCGCAAAATGAAGAATGGTGTGTATCTTGTCAATACTTCCCGGGGGGAGGTGATCGATGAAGCGGCTCTGGTGGAGCATCTGAAATCAGGCAAGGTAAGAGGTGCCGGATTTGATGTGTATGAGTATGAACCGGAGATTACAAAGGAACTTTTTCTCATGCCCAATGTTGTGCTCCTTCCCCATATCGGATCTGCCACCATTGAGACCAGAAATAAAATGTCTGAGATGGTGGCCAGAAATGTGATCGCCGGTCTGGAAGGAGAGAAACCGGAAAATCTGATTCCGGAAATGGCTGATCTGTTCTGATTCCATTTTAGCCAATTTCAAAACGGTTTAAAAGCTTCACACCGGCGAAAGCCGATGTCCAGAAAAGAACTGAAAATACTAGATAGCGCTACGCTTTACTGCGTGTCCGGCTTTCGCCGGAACTACAACAACAGACTTTTGAAATTGGCTCCATTTAAAATCCGGTAAATTTTTTTTCAATCATAATTTTCAGGATGGTTCTGTCTGTCTCGATCATGCCGTGGGTTGCAAGCAGTCCGATGTTTTTCATGGTCTGTTCCGGCGAAAAACCGATGATCCCATCGGTTGGCAAGACCGTGATTCCCTGAAGGGAAAACAAGGCAGCCTGAACAGCGGAACCGGCTGCCGTGGAAAGTTTGAGCGCGCAGCCTGCTTTGGCACCGTCACAGATCACACCGGCCAGGTCTTCGGTTATATTGATAATGGCTCCGGCAATATGGGTAACGGTTCCTCCCAGAAGAAAGGTGACAGCGGCCGCAGCTCCGGCTCCTGCTGCAATGGAACATCCGCACAAAGCACTCAGTCTTCCGGTATGTGCCTTGATATATGCGGTGATAATGTGACTGAAGCCAATGGCCTTCATTACGGTTTCTCTCGAGGTCTCAATGAAATCACTGACTGCCTGAATGGGAAGAGTTGCCGTAAGGCCATGGTTGCCACTTCCGGCAGAGGTCATTGCTGGAAGCTTTACACCGGCCATTCGGGCATCCGCAGCCGCTGACGTGAGTATTTTTGCCATCAACACCATGTCCCGCCGGATTATTTTTTGAATCGCAAGCCGTTCAAGTGCCATACCGATTCCCATGCCAGGTCCATATTTTAATCCATAATCGGAAAGGTGCATGTTGATCCGGAGTCCTTCCTCCAGAAACGCAAGGTCTTCTTGATCCAGTTCATCCATCAGGTCAAATAATTGTTTCAGGGAAAGCTCTTTTAACCATTTTTCCAGGGAGGCGAGTGTTCCTTCTCCTTCTTTTCCCGGTATTGCCAGCAGAGGGTGCTTGGTGATTTTTTTTCCATTTATGGAAAGTTCAACAATATTGTCATGGAGATCCTGAATCACGGATTCAGCCGTATTGACGCCGCTTTTCACAATGGTTTTGATATACAGCCCCTTATGGTCAGATAGAAGATTGACCCTGACATTACCGGCCGCCAGAAATGCCGATACTTTCTCTGTAATGACCGCATCCACTGGAGACAACACTTCCATTTTCAGGGAGGGGTCTCCTCCTATCGCTCCAAGCGCTGCGGCTGTATCAAGTCCGCTGAGCCCTTTTGTCCCCGGAATCGAGACCGCCATACCATTTTTATAAATATTGGGGTCCACCCAAAGTTCAATGGTCTCAATTTTTTTCCCTTTCAGCAGGGATGCGGCAGCGGCAGCTCCAAGGGCTATGGCGACCGGTTCCGTGCATCCCAGGGCCGGGGATACTTCTATTCTTAAAATATCTTTCACACCATAGCTCATTTCCGGTTTTTCCTTCTCTCTCCTTACGGTTGCTTGCAATATCCAAGGTGATTCATCCAGCACAACGGAATCTGCTTATCGCATTATCCCTTTACTCCATACATATCCTTTTTACCGTTTTTTTGAACAAGCTGGTTCCGTTGATCAGGCTTTCAATGGAGATCCGTTCGTCAATGCCATGGATTCTTTGAATCTCCTGCAGATCAATGATTGCAGGACAAAAGCCATAGGTCGTTATTCCGTGCCTTCTGAGTATCCTGGAATCGGATGTTGCAAAAAGCAGAGAGGGGGTGACCAGGGCATTCGGGTATTGCTGTTTGATGCTTTCTTCTATCAACTGAAAATATGGGGTATCCGGAGGTGATGTGCTTGCCTCGCTTTGTGTGATGATGTCCAATTGCAGATTTTCATCCCCCATTTTATCTCTGATCTGATGCAGAAACTCCTCCAGGGTTTGACCGGGAAGCAGCCGGATATCCAATGTCGCTTCTGCAGATGCTGGAATTACATTGGCCTTATCTCCGGAATGCATCTGGGTCAGGCTGATGGTGTTCCGAAGCATGGCCGATATCTGGGGCATTTGAATCAGGCCAGTCTGGTTCAGTATTGTTTCCAGGGTTTCAGACTTCTGATCTTTGATGAATGGTTCCAGAAAGCTCCAGCCGGTTCCGATATTGTTGAAATAGGTTTGGATGATCGGTGTCAGGGTGATGCCTGATTTTTCAGACAGAAGTCGGTATAGGGCTGCATTCAGTTTTTCCAGGGCGTTCTGACCATGAGGAACCGATCCATGACCAGGTTGTCCTGTGGCCCTCATCCTGAGCCAGCATAATCCCTTTTCTGCGGTGGCAATCATAAAAACGGGTCTTTCAGGAATAAACCCTGAAATGCCGAACCCGCCTTCATTGATGACAAATTCAGCGGAAAAGTCTTCTGCATGATTTTCCATCAGAAATGCTATTCCATGCGTACCGCCGGCCTCTTCATCGGCTGTAGCCAGAAAAATAATATCCCGATCCGGTGTCCTCCCGATGGCTTTCATTTCAAGGAATGCCATCAGCTCCATAATTCCCTGGCTTTTCATATCCAGGGCACCCCTGCCGTAGATAAAACCGTCTTTGATTTCTCCTCCAAAAGGATCGACGCTCCACTCCTGTTTTTCTGCCGGTACAACATCCATATGATTCAGCAGGATAATCGGTTTTTTCTTTCCTGAACCATGCAGGATTGCCCGGATGGAAGCTCGACCCGAGTCTGGCTCATAGATTTTGTATTCAATCCCTTCCCGGGAAAAAATATTCTGGAAAAATGCTACGGCTTTTGATTCGTTTCCGGGTGGATTGGTGGTATCGATCTTTAGATATTCTGATAGTAGTGTTACAGCATCGTCCTTCATTGCTACTCCTTAAAAGTGTTTGAATTCCGGGTTACTCTTTATCCTTTTTTACGGAAAAACAGAAATCGCAGTAGTCTGCTCCTTCCATGATGGTCTGCTTTCTTGTAAAGGTGATGTCCGGATTGAATCCTTTAATCAGCGCATAATCCCTGTTGCAGGAAAGGAGATAGCCAAATTCAGCCAACCCATTGTTTTTGTACATCTCCGCATACCGGCATCTGGTTATATTCAATCTGATTTCCGTATCATCGGTGTTTAGGATTTCAAATTCCAGGGCGCCCCCCTGGGAGAAAAGGGGCAATCCTTTTTTTAAATCATCCAGGCTGTTGCCGCCGCAGAACGCCGCGAGCATTTTGCCGCTTTCATGCGATAGGCCCTGTATAACCTTTCGGACTGTATTTTCTGCTTCTTCCTTTCCAAATTTTTCTGAAAACGCCCGGATAATCGGGGCTGCGATAAGGGATTCAATCTCTCTTCTGACAAGCATGTTTATGCTATTTATATCCTGAGGCATATCCGTATCTCCTGGTTGAGGGGATTCATCTGTTTTTGCCGGTTTCAATGATTTTTTTACAACAAGATCCTTCAGAACATTCTCTTTTGAGAGGGGTTCCAGAAGGATGTCTCCTTCTGCAATGGTTTGGCAGAATAATCCGGGTTTTCCGTTAATTTTTCCCGTACACTTTCCGCAGATTCCCAGAGAACAGCCGGCATGATCATAATAAGCGATCGTGCTATCCAGATTCTGATAAATGTAGTCCAGGACATTCATCACACTCATGGACGGTTCCCATGGAACCTCGTATGTCTGAAATTCAGATCCCTCTGCATCCGAAGGTTCAGACCGATAAACAGTAGCTTTTATGGATTTGGTTGACATTGTATCACCTCATTCTTTTTTATCAAGAATAGTTTTTGACACATGATTCCCATGATACACGTCCAGATACGTCTATCCGGAGTTCAATGTTTTCCTCCTGTATCGGAGTGGCTTTCCATCATCTGCCGCATGAAATCCAGATAAGGCTTTTTTCCGCCCGGAGGGGACATGCTGGTTGTAATGATTTTCCTGTCTGAAATGCTCATGTTATCATCGGACGAATGTACAATGATTTCTTTTAACCATTTTTCATTGTTTGTTTCCGGAAAATCTTCCCGGAAGTGAACGCCCCGGCTCTCGGTTCGGTAAAGTGCGCTCATTGTCGAGGCTTTCAGCAGTTGAATCATGTTTTTCAGTTCAATGGCATCCATCCATTCCTTGTTATAGGTTGGATTGCTGGAAAACGCAGACAGAAAGGGAATCGCTTGTTTCTGGATTCTTTCAAGAAACCCAAGGAAAGCGTTCAGTTCATCATGGTTTCGTATGGGTCCCAGGCATTGGTGTGCTTTTTCCTGAACCGATCTTCTCAGTTCAGCCGGTCGGATTCCATTTCGATGATGGAGCGGGGCTTTTATTTCTTCTATAAGCTTTTTGGTGGTGCTTACATCAACTTGCGGCAAGCTGTTTTTTGACGCATAGGATCCGGCATTTTTCCCGGCATCTGCTCCATGAACCAGCATTTCGGTAATGGCGGAAAAAACCCGATTGGCACCGAACGCTCCGAGTGCGCATTCCCCGGCAGCATAAAGACCCGGAACCGTGGTCTGAAAGCTGTCATCAACAACTATGCCGCCGTCAAAGTATTCTACTGCCGGTCCAACCTCCACGATTTCATTGTTTTTCAGCATCTGGCTCCAGGGTCTAAGATCGATTGCCTTGTACCGCCATTTGGGAAAGAGGAATGAGGCGATCAGTTCGATATTTTCCCATGGTACGTCTCCCCGGCTGTATCCCACACCGTTGTTTTCAAGTCCATTTCCCTTACGTACTTCAGTGGTTGTAACATAGGAGATAAAACTTTTATTCCATTCTGTAGTGGTTCCGATTTTAACCAGAAACGGGTCATACGGTTTCAGGATATCTTCATTTTTTCTGTTCTCAAGCCTTCCGCCGCAGATGAGGCTGAGTATATACGGGGCAATGCTTCCTCTCCATATGGGGGGAGCATAAAATACATTGCAGCAGAATGTGATAAATTCCATATTTCCAAGTGCAGCGCCGGCTCGTTGAGCCATGGCGATCCCCTCTCCGGAAAGATCCCGCATTCCGGTGTTGGGCCAGAATGCTTTATGCCATCCTCCGGTTGCAATAATGATGGCTTTGCAGGAAAATTGGAGAAAGTGCCCTGTCCGGAGATCGATTCCCAATGCACCGACAATTTTTCCGTCTTGCTTCAGCAGCTCAAGAGCGGCGATATCTTCTGCCATTTCGACCCCGATGGATCTTGCATGTTTCAGAAGCACATCCATGATTCCGGTTCCGGATGTGAAAATCATACGTTGATCCGATGCCTTGATTTCAATGCCCCAATTGATGAGTTCTTCAAGGCATTGCGGAGCCATTCGGATGTATTGTTCCACCAGTTTCTGGTTATTGAGATAACAGCCTTGCGTCACAATATCATTGAACACTTTTTCCTTGCTGTCTCTGGGATCACCGGGTAGTCCTTTGATCCGGCTCATGCTTTTTCCGTCCAGCGTGAAATCAGCGCCAGCCATGGGCGTTGCTCCACATCTTCCAAGGGGTCCCTTGCTCAGCAGCATCACGGATGCGCCTGTTTTCCTGGCTCCGATAGCGGCTCTGAATCCAGCACCACCACCACCGACTACCAATACATCAGTCTGAATTTGTTTTGTCATGGCCTTCCTCCTGGATTGTTTCACAAGAAGCTAAAAAATCCTTTGCTACCAGCAGCGGAATAATCTGAATTTTAGTTAAGCATGTTTACAAA
>CAYTGW010000166.1:0-9285 GCA_964437395.1 uncultured Desulfocicer sp. | reverse complement strand
TCTGTGTGCAATTTCTGCAATGGCGGTCATATCATCGATATTGCAACGGGGGTTGCCGATGCTTTCGGTGTAGAGCAGCCGAGTGTTTTCATCAATGGCTGCTTCAAAATTTTTACTGTTTGATGAGTCAACAAAGCGGACTTCAATACCAAATCGCTTTAAGGTGTTTTCAAAAAGAACATGGGTTCCACCGTAAAGATTGGATCCGGTAACAATATTCTGACCCGCACCGGTGATGACGGAGATGGCAAAAAAGATCGCAGACATTCCCGAAGAGGTGCAGATGGAAGCAGCACCATTATGCAATGCCGCAAGACGCTTTTCCAGAACGTCGGTTGTGGGATTCATGATCCGGCTGTAGATATAACCACTTTCTTTTAATGCAAAAAGATTCGCAGCATGTTTGGTATCCCGGAAAACATAGCTGGTTGTCTGGTAGATGGGCACGGCCCGTGAAAGTGTTTCGGAGTCCGGTGTATGGCCGGCATGGAGAGCGATGGTTTCAATCTGATGTTTTTCTTTTGTCATGGTCTGCTCCTTTTTATGGAACCAGGTTTTTCCGGTTCTGGTGTAACGTTGTTCATGGAGTGCACCGAGGCAGCGGGTACTTTGTGTAAAATAGACTAATACACTAAATAAACAATATTGTTTAGAAAGCAATTGTTTTTTTTAGATGGCATTTGAAAAACAGGCTTGACGCATCCGGCAGAATAACTTAGAGCTGACTTTAAGTTTATAAAATGAAAGGATTATCCGATGTTTGAGTATTTGTTATCCAAAAAACAGCTTGCAATAAGAGATGAGGCAAGGGAATTCGTGAAATCAATTCCCCGGCAGATGATTATCGACATGGATCAGGACAAGATTAAATTTCCCAAAGAGTTTCTTCAGGAAGCCGGAAGATTGAATCTGATGGGTTGCCGTTATCCAAAAGAGTGGGGTGGCAGAGGATTGGATTGGGTGGCTACCACCGCGGTTATGGAAGAGATCGGCACGCTCGGATACATTTTTGCCTGTGTTTTCGGTGTGGGCGCGGAACTGGTATGTGACGCAATCATCCTTCATGGCACAGATGCGCTCAAGGAAAAATATGTTAAACCGCTGCTGAAAGGTGAAATGTTTGCAGCGGAATGCCTGACCGAGCCGAGAGGTGGGTCGGATTTTTTTGGTGCAACCACAAAAGCGGAAGACAAGGGAGATTATTTTCTGCTGAACGGCCAGAAGCGGTTCATTGTGGGAGCAGAAGGAGCGGACTACTTCCTGGTATACGCAAAAACAGATCCGGGAGCAGCACCCCATAAATCATTAACCTGCTTTATCGTTGACCGGGGTCCGGGAGTAGTAGTCGAGTATTTATACGGCCTCATGGGGTGCAGGGGAGGAGGAGCAGGAAGGTTGGTTTTTAAGGATGTCCGGGTTCCAAAAGAAAATATTGTCGGATCTGTCAACAACGCTTTTGCAGTGTTCAATACCATGATGATACCGGAGAGGCTGGGCACGGCAGGAATGACTATCGGTGCTGCCAGACCGGCTCTGGAGATTGCAACCGGTTATTCAACAAGAAGAAAAGCATTTGGAAAAACCATCAACCAGTTTCAGGGTGTGAGTTTCCAGATTGCAGAAGCCGCCATGCTGCTGGATGCCTGCCGTTCCATGATTTATACTACCTGCCGGGCGGTTGAGTCCAGTGTCCATCCTGAACAGGTAAGGAGAATGGTCTCGGAATCCAAAAAGTTTGTCACAGAGTCCTGTCAGAAAGTGGCCCATAATGCCATGCAGGTCATGGGTGGGATCGGATACACAAATGTCTATCCCATTGAACGGATTGAACGGGATCTTCGGCTCGCCTCCATCTGGACCGGTTCCAATGAAGTGATGTCCATGATTATCGCCCATGAATGGTATGGAGAATATGCAAAAAGCAAGCAGGCATCAAGAACCCGCGATTGCGAAGGGGATGCATTAGAAGCTTATGCAGTGGATGAGAAAATATATGAATAACCATCATTTTATCAGATAGCAAAGAGAGCATTACTACATTCCAGAACGGTAACGAAACAGGAAGCCCATATCTCACCGATTCAAATCCTTCTCCGATTTCGTCTGATTCCGGCCAGCTTCCTTGGCAGCATACAGCGCCCTGTCTGCTCGTTCGACGATTGAAGCAGTATCGTCTTGCGGATTGATTTCCGCCACGCCGAAACTGGCCGTGACCTTGATGTTTTCCGGGCCGGTTTGGGGTGCCTGCAATTGGCTGACGGCGATTCGGATACGAAGGTGCTCGGCGAGAATTTGGGCGTTGTCACAGGTTGTTTCCGGCAGCAGGATCACGAATTCCTCTCCGCCATATCGGGTTGGGATATCCCGACCCTTAACACCTTTTTTAAGCACCGTTCCAACAGTTTTCAATTCGGTATCCCCCATCAGATGGCCGTATGTATCGTTGAATTTTTTGAAATGATCGATATCGAGAATGATGACGGAAAAGGGCTCGTTGGTCGATCTATATGTTTCCACGAGGTTCCGGATTTCCATGTCAAAGATTCGCCGGTTGAAAAGCCCTGTGAGGGTGTCGGTTGAAGCAACGGTCTCGATTGCCTCCAGTTTTTTGTTCAAGGTTTCTGTTTGATTTTGAGCCTTTTGAAATTCATCTTGCAGTTGACGGTTTTTGTCGGCCATTTTTTGGGTGTCAACAATGATCGAGCCAACGATATCCTTAACTTTGGTTATATTTCCAGTCAGAGAGAGATCCTCGGAATAGCCGGATAGTTTTTTTTCATACTCATTGGAAGAGTTGCTGGCATTCAGTATGCTATGTAACAGGTCCTGAAGAATGCTTTGGGTTTCCTGTTGAACTTTGGCCATAACCTCCTTATGGTCGGGATCCAGATACTGTTTGTAGAGATCGATGATGGTCTCATGGGTGAATGGGATTTTTTTATCCACCATCTTCTGGATGGCATCCCACAGCACGGGATTTTTACCCTCAAGATATTCATACCAAACCAGGTAACTTTTCGGGGACAATGGGAAACCGAATTTTTCGGCCTGTTGATAAACTTGGGTTGATATCCGATGGATGATTTGCATTTCCTGATTAATATTATTCATGTTGCACCTATTTTTTGGTTTGACGGCTCTGTCCTATGGAACGTTGACTAAATCACTGATAATTCCCGTTTTTCGATGATCCGTCGTTATACTAATTTTTACCGGATGACGAATCGATTTATGGAAATCGTTACGGATGCTATACCCTGGTGATGTGTCCAGGATATTGTGTCGACCGGCTTTTTTACGGTTGAGGTGGCTTTGAATAGCAATGATAAGATTTTATATTTATGGTTCGAATTGTAATTGAAATTTGCTTTTTAGTCAAGAATTTTGCGAACAGAATTTTGTGAATATAGCCGGTTAAATTGGCCGGTGACGAGTTATATCGGCGGTTTGTAGGTTTAAAGTGTTGAAACTCTCCACCTTGGATTGAGATATGAAACCCAACAATGAGTTTACTCCTTTTTAATCCGGGAGTAAACATCCGCATCAAGCGGCAGCCGGTGCCCGGCTTTCAGGTAGTGAAAGCCTGTTGCTGCGATCATTGCAGCATTGTCACCGCATAGTTCAACGGGCGGAATGTGCAGTGTCAGGTTTTTGTCCGCAGCCTGGGATCTGATTTTTTCTCTCAGCCCTTTGTTCGCCGCCACCCCCCCGACAACCGCAATATGGCGGCAGCCTGTTTCCTGAGCTGCTTTCATGAGTTTGAAGCAGAGAACATCTGTCACCGCGTCCTGAAATCCAGCAGCAATATCCGCAGCCTGCTCCCGGTATTCATTTGGATGGTTTTGAATGTATCGATTGACGGCTGTTTTCATTCCGCTGAAGCTGAAATCAAATCCATCCTTGTCCAGATAGGATCTGGGGAACCTGATTTTTCCGGCATCCCCTCTGACCGCCAGCTCGTCAATGATGCTTCCGCCCGGATAGCCTAATTTTAACATCTTGGCAACTTTATCGTAAGCTTCTCCGGCTGCATCATCTCTTGTACGGCCCATCAGCCTGGCCTGTGTATGGGAGGTTACATGATAGATACTGGTATGTCCGCCGGAAACCAGGAGGGCAATAAAAGGAAACTGCGGAGGGCTATCGCAGATGAATACGGAATTGATATGTCCTTCCAGATGGTCCACGCCCACAACCGGGATATCCCGTGACCAGGCCCATGCTTTTGCAAAAGAGAAACCTACCAGCAGGCAACCGATCAGTCCAGGGCCCTGAGTAACGGCCACGCCATCGATTTCGGACAGCTTCCTGCCGGATGTGTGAATGGCTTCATTGACGACCGGAACAATGGATTCAATATGCTTCCGGGAGGCAAGCTCTGGAACTACGCCTCCATATCGATGATGAATATCAATCTGTGAAGAGACAATGGAGGAAAGAACTTTTTCCCCGTTTTCCACAATAGCTGCTGCGGTTTCGTCACAGGATGACTCAATTCCGAGAACAATCATTCTATCAACAAGTTGTTTCTTTAATCCATTTGATCTGGGTCTTGGATGTTTTCCGTTCGACAACTGTTCCGATGAGGTATGCTTTTTCATTCATCCCGGAAAGCCGCTCGAGTATTTCCTGTGAAGCCTCTTCCGGAACAACGGCGATCATTCCAATGCCATTGTTAAAGGTACGCAGCATCTCTATATCCGATATTTTTCCAGCCTGTTGAAGGAAAGAGAAGATCGGAGGGATAGCCCAGGAATCTTTCTGAATTTCGACCTTGCAGGACTGGGGAATGATTCGGATGATATTATCAGATATGCCCCCGCCGGTAATATGGGCCAATCCGTGAATGGGGAGATCTTTAATCAGGCGTCGAATGGTTTCCGCATAGATCCTGGTTGGTTCCAGGAGTTCTTCACCAATGGTTCTCCTCAGTTCCGGTACCAGGGTGTCGATTTTGAGTTTCAGCCTGTCAAAACAGATTTTCCGGACAAGGGAATATCCATTGCTGTGCAGGCCGCTGGATGCGATACCAATAAGCTTATTTCCTACACGGATTTCCGAACCATCAATGATTTTGCTGTTATCCACAACACCCACTGAAAAACCAGCCAGATCATATTCGCCTTCATGGTAGATATCGGGCATTTCAGCGGTCTCCCCACCAATGAGCGCACATCCGGCCTGGCGGCAGCCCTCGGCAATACCCTTGATAATGTCAGCAGCGGTATCTGTATTCAATTTGCCAATGGCGAGATAATCCAGAAAAAACAACGGTTTTGCTCCCTGTACAATTACATCGTTGACACACATTGCCACAAGGTCAATACCGATTGTATCGTGTTTATTCATCATAAACGCAATTTTAAGTTTTGTACCGACGCCATCCGTGGAACTGACTAGAACCGGTCTTTCAAGGTTTTCAACATTCAGAGAATACAGCCCCCCGAATCCGCCGATTTCTCCCATTACACCGGTTCTGGGGGTCTGGTTTGCGATCTCTTTAATTGTTTTTATAAATGTATTTGCCTTGTCGATATCGACACCGGCATCCGCGTAAGTCAAAGGGTCTGTCATTATTTTCTCCTGGATTAGACGATCAAAAAGGCAAAAAAAAATCTAAACTGAAACCGATGAAAAGTCAAAACAAATTTTGACATCTGTACTGCCATCGTGTAATGTCTGGTTATTGAAAGGGAAATAAGCAGTCAGGCGGAAACTGGGGGAAAAATACCCTGGGGTCTTTTGATATATAAGACATTTCGTTTGTAAAAATCGTTTCAAGACAATGACAGGTTGAAAGATGACAAAATTCGCAAGATTGGATCGTTTGCCGCCATATGTTTTTGCTACGGTCAATCAGCTTAAAATGGAAGCAAGACGTGCCGGAGAGGATATTATTGACCTGGGGATGGGAAATCGAAAGCCCCAAAGGCACCATGTTTGTATGGGCAAAAATTCCGGAAGAGTTCCGCAGCATGGGGTCTGTGGAGTTTTTCAAAATGCTGGTACGGGAAGCCAAGGTGGCGGTCTCTCCGGGCCTGGGGTTTGGAGAATATGGGGATGAGCATGTCCGTTTCGCACTGATCGAAAACAACAAGAGAATCAATCAGGCTGTGAGGGGGAATTAAAAAAGTTTTTGGATAGGTTGATATCGCTAATTCAATTTTGCAATCAAGATGGCATGATTCGTAGGGGCAGGCCCCTGTGCCTGCCCTTTGTGTGACCATAATGTATAGTGTCAACATGAAAGCAAATCGAAATAAGGAGAATAACGGATCATGAAAGAAGTGAAAATCGGATTACTGGGTTGCGGAACCGTTGGAACCGGAGTTGCCAGGCTTTTATTGAAAAGCAGCGACCTGCTCCAGTCCCGGATCGGAGCCAAGCTGATCCTGAAACATGTGGCGGATCTGGATATGAAAACCGACAGGGGCATCTGCTTTGATGAAGGTGTGTTTGTATCTGATGCATTTCAGGTCGTGGATGATCCGGATATCGACATCATTGTTGAGATGATCGGTGGAGAGACCGTTGCCAGAAAACTGATGATGAAAGCCATTGCTAACGGAAAGCATGTTGTGACCGCCAACAAGGCGCTGCTGGCGTCTCACGGCATTGAAATCTTCCGGGCAGCATCCCAAAAAGGCGTGGATATCGGGTTTGAGGCCAGCGTGGGCGGCTGCATGCCGATCATCAAAACCATCCGTGAATCCCTGGTGGGAAACCGGATTCTGGAAATGAGAGGAATCCTAAACGGCACCTGCAATTATATCCTCTCCAGCATTACCGAAACCGGTGTTCCGTTTGCGGAAGCATTGAAAAAAGCCCAGGAAAAAGGCTTTGCAGAAGCAGACCCGACACTGGACATCGAAGGGTTTGACACTGCTCACAAACTGGCGCTTCTGTCCTCCCTGGCCTATGGGATGGAATTGAATCTGGACGATATCTACGTGGAGGGGATTTCCAATATCAATTCCATGGATATCGAATTTGCCAAACAGTCCGGATACACCATCAAACTGCTGGCCATCAGCAAGTTTTCAGGGGGCTCCGTGGAGGCGCGGGTTCATCCTACCATGATACCGTCCGGGAATCTGCTTTCCAATGTGAGCGGCTCCCTGAATGCGGTGACGGTCACCGGTGATGCGGTCGGAGAGATTCTGCTTCACGGATACGGCGCCGGCATGATGCCCACCGCCAGTGCGGTCATCGGGGATATTGTGGATATTGCACGCAACCTGATGCTGGGGGTCAGCAACCGGATTCCCGGCCTTTCCTATCAGCCTCAGCATATCCGGAAGATTCCGGTAACGCCGATGGATGATATCCGGACCCATTATTATTTCCGGTTTTCCGCCCTGGACCAGCCGGGGGTTCTTTCCAGAGTGGCCGGTATTCTGGGAGACCATGGAATCAGCATCCAGACCGTTCATCAGCGCGGAAGGGATGAAAAAGGTGCGGTGCCCATCGTCATGGTGACGCATATCGCAAAAGAGGCGGATGTCATGAATGCGATGGATCAGATCAGCAGTCTGGATGCAATTGCCGATACGCCCGTGCTGATCCGGATCGAGTCGGATGATATGGACTAAATCAGCCTCTTTTTGATAAAAAATATCTTGATTTTTATGTAGGAATGGCATTTGTGGGAGCGGCATCCTGCCGCGATATCAGCCTATTGAGTTAGACGGAAAGATAATAAATTAAAAGAGGAATCATGAATATAGTATGTTCTGATCTGGAAGGGGTCTTTGTACCGGAAATCTGGATCAATGTTGCCAAAAAAACAGGAATCGAGGAACTGAAGCTGACCACACGGGATATTTCAGACTATAATGTCCTGATGAAAAGACGGTTGAAAATTCTGGCAGAGCACAATCTGAAAATACAGGATATCACGGCAGTAATTGCAACCATGGACCCGATGGAGGGCGCGCTTGATTTTTTAGACTGGCTCCGGTCTCAAACCCAGGTGATTATTGTATCCGACACTTTTTCACAGTTTGCCGGCCCGCTGATGGAAAAACTTGGGAAGCCGACCCTGTTCTGCCATTCCCTTTCCATTAATGGAGATGGTACAATCACCGGATACAATCTGCGGCAGCCGGAAGCCAAGAAACAGACGGTTCTGGCCCTGAAAAGCCTGAAATACAGGGTGATTGCCTTTGGTGATTCCTATAATGATATCGGGATGCTGAAAGAGGCGGATGCGGCCATGCTGTTCCGGCCTCCGGAAAATGTCATTCAGGAATTCCCGGAGTTTCCGGTAACAACGGATTATCCGGCTTTACAGAAATTGCTGCAAAAAGAGCTGGCAGTACCATCGTGATTACAAGATTATGCTGGAGATTACGGAAAACGAAAAGGGGCTGACCTTCAAAATATTTGTACAGCCGCGTTCATCCAGAAATGAGATCAAGGGGCTGCATGGTGATGCCCTGAAAGTGCGCCTGACCGCACCGCCGGTAGACGGGGCAGCCAATGCCATGTGCATAAAGTTTCTATCCGGATGTTTCGACATTCCACGGTCAAATATAGAGGTGGTTTCAGGGGTTTCCTCAAGAACCAAGCTTGTGCGCATTCAACCGGAATCGAACAAAAACCGCAAAGAAGAGATCGGACGGATCAAAAAAAAGATTGAATTGTTTATAAAAAATTAGTATTTTCTTGACAAGGTTTTTTCAGTTCTATATATAAAACAACTCTGATGCGGGGTGGAGCAGTCCGGTAGCTCGTCGGGCTCATAACCCGAAGGTCGTTGGTTCAAATCCAGCCCCCGCTACCATTAATAAAAATAGGGACTTAGGAGTGATTCTGAGTCCCTTTTTTATTGGGTAAAATTTATATTCCCCACAGTATTCCCCACACTCAGCTTGAAAACAGACAAAAATCAGGTGAAATTTTATTTTGGAAAAGGATACCTTCGAAGGGTGAAAATCGGCTTTCCCGGATTTAGGTACGGAATTGGGAATTGATGTTTGGTGGATTTGATTAAGATAAGGTTAACAAAGATTCAATAATTCAAAATATCTGTCTCTTTGTATTTTGGTATTACAACAGGCCTTCAAACCCCCTTTTGTACATAGATCCTGTGATCACCATTTTGCCTGTCAAACCTAAAACCTTCTTTTAGAAAAATACATTCTAACACTTTCCATGTGATAGGGGTTATGCGTGGCATGAGTTATGGGGTGTTTGTTCTATAATTAATGGAATTGGAACTTTTATATATTGTTCATCCTTGGTAGGGGCCGAGTTTCTTACCGTAACTTTATTAGCAAATTT
>CAYTGW010000165.1:0-9302 GCA_964437395.1 uncultured Desulfocicer sp. | reverse complement strand
AAACTCATCATGACCGTCTGCAACCGGTGTGTGTGTTGTAAAAACCGTTGTCCGGGTAATGATCTCCTGCGCCACTTTCAGGTCAATCTTGTGTTTTTCCATGATCAGTGCAAGACGTTCCATATTGGCAAAAGCACAATGCCCCTCATTCATATGACAAACAAGGGGATGGATACCCATAGCCTCCAGCGCCCTCATACCGCCGATACCGAGCAGTACCTCCTGTGCAAGCCTGATCTTGCCATCGGAAGCGTACAGACTGGATGTGATATTACGGATTTCAGGAGAGTTTTCCGGTATATTGGTATCCAGAAGAAACAGGGATATGCGGCCGACCTTGATTTCCCAGACCATGGCCACAATTTCACCCGTTGGGCCATCAATCCGGACAAATACCTCTTTGCCGGAAGCATCCTTGGCCCGAATCACCGGTATATGATAAATATCGGTTTCCGGGTACTCTTCCTGTTGCCAACCATCCCCATTCAGGTACTGATGAAAATATCCCCGGCGATAAAACAGGCCGACACCGGTTATGGGAATGCCTATATCCGAAGCGGCTTTTAAATGGTCCCCGGCCAGTACTCCAAGCCCCCCTGCAAAAAGAGGAAGACTTTCGTGGATACCGAACTCCATTGAAAAATAAGCAATGGCCCCATGCTTCTGAAACGGTGACGCCGAATAATCGAGGGGCTCCAACACCTGTTTTTCAAATAATTCCCAGACCCGCTGCTGATGTGCGATAAAGCTGTCATCTTCGGTCAGATCCTCCAGTTCCTTCTGGGAAACCATGCTTGCAAAAAGAATCGGATTCTGGCCGGAATTTTTCCACAGTTTCGGGTCCAGCCTCCTGAACAGTTCAATGGCATCCAGATGCCAGCACCACCAGAGATTCCTCGTCAGTTTCAGGGTTGAAGAAAGTGGTTCAGGAATGTTTGGAAAAACTTGAAATGTTTGAAAATAATTCATTTGTGCATTCTCTCCTCATAATCAGTTCCGATCTATATTTATACAATGACAACCGAATTCTCGCATCCACCGAAAAGAGATGGAACGTATTTATCTGCATCCCAGTCATTCTCCCAGATATCTTCATCAATCAGGTATCGATACTGGTACTCTTTTCCGGTATCCAGATCCAGGGTTACAACATAGGCTCCGTCTTTCAGCCGCTTCATAGGCATGGCGGCTTTGCTCCAGTCGTTGAATTCGCCGACAATATGAACGTCTTTTGCTTTCTTGGCTACTTGAGAAGACAGCCTGAATGTCACTTTACATTTTGGTTTGCTTTTTAGATACTTTTTTTTTATGCTCATTTTCCCCTCCTTATCCGATCCTCTTTTTTTTGCTGTAACAACAAATGCCAGACCCGCAACAGTTCACTTGCTCCCCAGGCCTGTGCATCGCAGCCTCTTTGCTGATGAGGATAATCTCCGTCCAGAATTTCAGGAACATGTCCTGCACAACCTTCATTCATCAGGCGGACGCTGCTGCCCAGCCAGGAAAGTGCTGTGGGAATGCTTTTGCTGCCAAACGCAATCACCCATGCCTCGCAAAAAGATGGAAATATCCATGTCCAGGCTGTTCCATTATGATAGGCCGGTTTCCGGTCCACATCCTCATCCCCGGTATATTTTCCCCGATACGGCTCATAAGGATTGTTCAGTAGCCTGCCATGATGATGAATCTCAAGCGGTCTTGAAACTTTCCGGTCAGCAAGACTGCGAATGGCTCCCGGAACAATCAGTTCCTGACAGGCCTCGACAATCCTTCGGCAGATTTTTACATCATCCACTGCGCCAAGTGTTACAGCAAAAAGCTGATTGGGCCGCAGACTGTCATCCGGTTCAGCCTGACGTGCCGGTGTCCCTGGATTGCAATGCAGACAATCTAGAAGATACCCTCTGTCCTCATGATAAAACAGGGTTTCGATCGACTTTCTCACAAGAACTTTTATCTTCTCCCATTTCTGTCTGTTTTCACTAGAATCAATCTGTTCCAATATGGTTACAGCATGAAACCACAACGCCTGTATCTCGATTGGATACCCCTGTCTGGGTGTTCCTGCCGGATGGTTGGTATCCATCCAGGTATAATGAGACGGGCTGAAAACCAGCCCGGATTCCGGATCCATAATGATCCGGTTCGGGGTTCCTCTTACAATCGCATTTCCGATGGAGATCAGAACTTCACGGAAAGTCCTTGATCCGCAGGAATTGAGATAGAAACGATCCCCTCCCTCACATCGGGCCAGATCGGAACAGACGACAAAAAACCAGAGCGGGGCATCGGATGTATCCCGGTTGCCGGCATCCGCCCCGAGAATCATATTAGGCAGGGTGCCCTGACTTTCAAATCTCCCGAACAACTCCAGGATCGATACCGCCTCCTTGTGTTTGCCTGCGGCAATCACCCCTCTGGCAAAAATCAAAGCATCCCTTCCCCAGTCCAGAAACCAGGGATATCCAGCAATAACGGTTTGATAGGAATCCCTCTGCACCAGATAATGGTCCAGACAAGCGGTCAGGGCCTCAAGAGGTGCCAAGGCACCTTTCCTGTCCTTTTGATAGACCGTATCCGTCTGTTTCCGGTCATCTGATTTTTCTTTTGAAAAAGGCTGATGCCAGGCAGTTAACCGGGCAGACTGCCCTCCAGCCAGCTCAATGGAAAAATAACCCGGACTGAACAGATCGGAATCCGGATCATGGCCTCTTTCTTTGTCACGCGCCCGGTAGACCATATAATACCATTCCGGTTCATATGCAAATTTTCCCGGCGATACCCGGACTTGCAGGACTCTTTCCGGAACCGGTGAAAATGCAAAACCGTTTTCATCCCTGGTTATCGCAAAAGGCCATTTGTGTTCAGCGCCGGCATATGCCTTGGTATTCTCATGAAAACTCCGGTCTTCAATATCCGGCCGGATAATCAGTCGGATCTGTTTTTCATCCGCCAGATTTTCAGGCAATCCGTCTGCTACATTTCGTAAAAAAGTGAAACAAACCTTATTTTCCCCCCTGACCATTTCCAGGCATACATCCAGCCGGATATGCTCTCCCTGTCCTGCCGGAACCTGATAATGCCATGTCCCCCTGGAATGATAATCATAGTGAAAAGAGTCCAGACAACTGCTTAAAATCTCCTGCGAGTATCCCTGGAAGACAAGCCACATGCGGCATCGGGTTAACATCATCCACCGGTCAACCGGAATACCGGGATGCAGGTTGGCGGATAGGATCGCATCATACTTGCTTTCCAGTTTCTCCCAGCAAACATTGGATCGCATCATACCGCCCCGGTTATTGGTTCCCAGAAACAACAGAGGCCTGGTAAGGATTTCATGCCGGTTAAAGACCGTCTGCACCCTGTTTTTTCCACTCTCCGGAAGAAAAAGAAGTGGAGATTCAACATGTTCACATCGATTATCAAGATAGATTGAAATTCTAAATGTGCAGGAGAAAAGAGTTTGAGGCACAGGTAGGGGTGAAAAAATCGCAAAAAAGTGTCCATCACGGGATTCAAGGCTTTTTTCCATCAAAACCGTTTTCCCTTTATCACGGATCGAAGCTCTGAAAGGATGGATGGACTGAATCATCAGAAAATGATCCGGAGGCACCATGACCTCGCGTTTTGTATCACAGGGATATTTCCAGACAACCACCCTTGACTCATCACTCCACGGGTTTTGCACCCGGCAATACGCAAGGGGATTATCCTCAAGTTTGCTGGATTCCTGATCCGGATCAAAAGCGCCCAGATCCTGAACCCCATGATAAAAATCGAAAATATCAAGAACCTTTGCCCGCATCATCTGTTTTTTGATCCGATCCGGCAGACCCTGCTTTTTCTCTGGTGGAAATTGGATTTGTTTCAGATCCTCCGGATCACCGGACAGACAGATCACCTGTGCAGCTTCCAGCCAACAGGCCACCCGGCCCCGGGACTCGTAACAGGTAACCGATGCCCTGGTTAACAGATCCACCGGAGTTCCGGTACCAAAAGATAAAAGTCCGGAATCCCAGAAAACCTCACACGGATTGTTTTCATCCATATTCACAAGGATCAGCAGTTTTTTCCGGGAGGCTGGATGATGCCGGAAAAGCACGACCTGTTTATCTCCATCCTGATGAATCAGTTCCAGATGCACCTGATCATGAAAAGCAGGATGCACCTCCAGCAGGTTTGTCAGACACCGGATATCATCCACAAGATTATCCGCCGCCCCCCAGTTCAGGGAGGTGGCATCATGAACAATGATCTTTTCCGTGGCACACCATTCCACTCCTCCGGCAAACCCGAAACCGCCATTCACGGAAAAAAGCGCGCAGAGTGCATTCCGCATCCGGGAATATTTTTTGGATCGTTTTGCAAGGCGGTCATTATCATGGGTCTCGGAAAAATGGATGGTAACACCGTTTTCTCTGGATATCCGTAATGCACCCGGCAGGTAGGACTCAATCTGGTACCGGTCATAATTCTGAAACAACTCCGAGTATGCCCAGTCAAACCCGGCATAATTCAACAGTTCCTGAGTAACCGATATTTTCCCCCCAAGCCCTTCCAGCAGAAAAATCGTATCCGGAAACTGTCCCCGGACAATGTCGATAATATATTTCCATGCCTCAACCGGAACCATATACCCGGCATCACAACGAAATCCGTCAACACCCCTCTCACACCAGATGAGAAAAATGTCGGCCATGTATTTCCACAATCCCTTTTTCGAGTAATCCAGACGTGTCAAATCCGCCCATGTCACCCCCCAGGCCCCGGGAACCTCGATTCGCCCGTCATGATCCCGGACAAGCCACTCAGGATGTGAATTGTGAAGGCTGGCGGCCCATCCTGTATGATTGATCGCAATATCCAGAATCACTCCAGCATTCCGGGCATGAACCGCATCGATAAATGCAATAAACTGCTCTACCGGAGTTTCTATGGGATCAAAGGCTGCAAGAGCCGGATCAACATCAACGAAACTCTGAGCAGCATAGGGACTGCCATATCTTCCCATACGGGCAAATGTTGTTGGTGTGGGATGAATGGGAAGAAGCTGCAGAAACCGGCAACCCAGTTTTCCGGTAATAAAATCAAGCTCGGAAACCAGATCACGGAACCTGCCGGACGGTGGAATTACCGTCCATCCGGCATGATCCAAAAAATGGATACTGTTTTTCACATCTTCCGGAATGGGTTGAACTTTTTCCTTGTTCTGACCGAATTGACGAACAAAAGTGTTGTAAATGATGTTCGAGCAGCAACTGTGCGCCGGGGAAACATGAATCGAAACATTGCCTCCCTGCGGCCAGATCGGTGTATCGGATCCTTCTCTTAAAAAAAAGCATTTGCCCTCAAAATGGCCGACCTGACATAAAGGAAGCGTGATTTTAAATTGACAGTCATCGATCTGAATCATCGGAATATCAAACCAGTCCCGTCCAAGACGGGGTGTTTCAAGATCGACTTCCTGAATAACCTCCTTTCTCGTTATCCGCACATGACCGATATTGGTTCGCACCCATGCCCTTCCCTTTTCCTTCCGGGATAGCTTCAGGGTAAAGGAAAATGTATCGCCGCGGAACCTGACGAAACAATTCCCCGGTTCAGGCTCCTGCCATGTGGATATGGGATGGTTCATGGAAACACTCATAATGGCTTTAATACCGATGTTTTAGGATCATTACTACCATTCAATGACTCTTCTGTGAAATCACCTGTCCAAAAAACGTTTCACAGGATAATTGTATTAAGGGATAACCTGACAGTGTTCATCCATGATATGAAATTATGCTTTATCGGTTTCCAGTCCATAAATGAGCTTTTTTTTTCAAGATCGAGAAGTTGATCGGAGGCGTCATTTCTTACATTGCACAAGTCCGACAGAAACAAACAGATTCGCTCAGATTTTGTAAAAAGTCGCCATTTTGGATTGGAAGATTGATACGGTTTATCTTACATATTCATTATGGAACAGATATAAAAGAATACAGCCGATGTGTCAAGATATGATTAAAGAAAAGGATTAAACCTCAATTTTTTCCGTTATTTTTCCGGTTCCATCCAGGAAACAGATCATAAACCGGTGATCCTTTGCATAGGCTGCCAGTTCTTCATACAGAATCGCCTGCGGCTCATATTTTTTACCCGGCTCTCTGGCCAGAAGATTCAAACACATGAAACTATTTTCCTTGCTTTCAAACGTTGGAATAAAAGAAATACCCGACTTCTCATCCAGTTGTCCGACAATTTTTTCTTCCTTATCCGGATTTTCAATCACCACCCAGACCCAGGTGTTTTCATCCCGTTTGCTCATGCGTCTCACTCCTTGAAAACATTATTTCTGTAAACCAGAACAAGAGACATCTCTTTATCGGATTCGAAAACATCATGCAAGGGATGATTCCAAATTACTGGGTGAAGGAATCGGTTTTCCCCTTTAACATGTTCCCGGAAGTGGATCCCCTGCTCGGCCCTGAAATGCGTTCGACCGGTGAGGTGCTTGGTTTGTCCGGATCCTATGGGTATGCATTTTTCAAAGCCCAGGAAGCGACCAAAACCCCTCTGCCGGTTGAAGGAACCGTATTAATTACCGTAGCGGACAAGGATAAAAAAGAAGCCATACAAACCGCAACCCTGTTCAAGGAACTTGGCTTTACCATCCTCACAACAAAAGGTACTGGAAAATATCTGAAAGAAAACGGAATCCCGACTCAATCCATCGAAAAGCTGTGATTCGGCAGACCGGATATTGTGGATGCCTTAAAAAACAAAGAAATTGATGTAGTCATCAACACCCCCAGCAGCAAAGAAAGTAAAATTGATGATTCCTATATCCGAAAAACCGCAATCAAATACAATATCCCCTACATCACAACCATTGCAGCATCCATTGCAGCCGCCACAGGCATTGAGGCCAAAAGGAGGAACAAGGTCGATATCCGGTCTTTGCAGGAATATCATAAGGATATTCAATAGCCGCATGATCGGCGATTTTTATTCCATTAGATCTGCTGTACCAGGAAGAAATTCTGGTACAGCAGATCCAGCCACAGAACCCCGGTATCCATATGATTTAACCCGGCATCAAAACATGCAAATTTCGTCATGCCGGACCTGATCCGGCATCCAGCATTCGTGGACAGCACCAGTCTTCAATACTTGTCCGGTTTTCACCGGAATAACAACAACGGTTTTTTTCGACTTTTTACGGTTTCATAAAATCTGTATGCTTCAACATGACGGGTAATATGCAACCGCCAGAATTGTGCAGAATCCTTCTGCAACCATTTGATTTCAAAAAGATCATCTGGAGTTTTATCACCATTTTTTTATATTGACAGGATATCAATATAATGATTCTTATGAATCGTTGAGAAGATTTGTAAGGAAAAATATAACAGGACATTGTATCGCTTCCGGGACGATAAGCGATTTATCACGATAAATAAATTCTTTTTTGATCAGGGAAAGAGTATTTTGATTTGCCCTGATATTGAATATCAGGACAAATCGACCTGTGAATAAATGGTTGCCTCATTTGAAATTATGGAGAAGAGAATATGCCTGAATATCTCACGTATTCGGAAATAGCTGACCGTCTTGGCGTAGATATTACTACCGTGCGTCGGTCAGTCAAGCGTCTCTCCACAACCCATGGCATTAAACCTCTTTCTCAAAAGACACCAACTTCTAAAGGGGCTAAAGTCCATTGTCTCGGTATTGACGATGCCAACACACTCTTTACATGGTTTGAGAGCCGCGGCCCAACGGAATCCGAAGACCAGAACAATCCTGCGTCCTTTCAAAGGTACGGCTATTTCTACATCATTCAGCTTGTTCCAGAGATGATGCCGCAACGAGTGAAGATTGGCTATACGGATAATTTGGATACCAGATTGAATGAGCATCGTACTTCTGCCCCCATAGCAAAATACGTGAAAACTTGGGAATGCAAATGGTCATGGGACCAAGCCGCCATGGATTCTATTACACGGGTTGGTTGTGAACTCATTATGAATGAAGTATATGAGGGCAACATAGACGGCTTCGTAGAAAGGGGAAATGCATTTTTCACCGTTATGCCTAAGAGAGACAATAAGGTTCCATTGTCAAAACATTCGCCCTTAGATGAATACAATGGCTAACAAAAAAATCAACTCAGCCCGAACGATAAAACGCCGCCCGTATGGTTATTTTTAGCGTTAGCTTTCTAAAGGAAGTACTACAAAATGGAAGGCACGTGTAAGCTTTGTGAAAAGCATGCAATTTTATGCGAAAGCCATATAATTCCAAGTTTTATATTTCAATGGCTTAAAGAGTCATCTGCTACTGGTCATATAAGATATGGTAAAATTTTAAACAAACGAGTTCAGGATGGTTTAAAGAAATATCTTCTTTGTGAGGAGTGTGAACAATTATTTTCAAAATTTGAGAAGGCATTTTCTGAAAAAATTTTTCAACCCTCGTGTAATCAAAAATTATCAAAAGGAACCTATGGGGCATGGCTTTTAAAATTTGCAACTTCTGTTTCATGGAGAGTTTTGACTTCTTTAAAAGAAGAAGCTTTATCAAAGTATCCTGAACAGCACAAAAAAGCCATTGATCATGCATTAAAGGTATGGAGAGAATTTTTATTGGATAATCGGCCACATCCGGAAGAGCATGAACAGCATATATTGTTTTTAGGCGCTATTAAAGAACATTCTTTTGATGAGCTACCAACGAACATTAATAGATATTTCTTGCGAGTAATTGAGATGGATGCAATATGGACTGATGATACAGCCCATGTATTTACAAAGCTGGGGCATGTTGTTCTCGTAGGATTTATCAATGTTCCGAGACCCAAAGAATGGGTTGGAACAAAAATTCACGTTAAAAACGGCACTATTGTATCCTCTCAATATATCCTTCCTCTTAATTTTGGTGAATATTTAAAAGGCAGAGCCCGCAATTGTGGAGGCTTTTTCAATAAAATATCACAAAAGCAGGCTAATAAAATTAATAAGGATTACAGCAAAGATTCTATAAAAGCAATTAATTCTGAAACATGGAAGGCATTACAAAATGATGTTGATATGTTTGGGGAGAGTGCCTTCATTTCCCCAGATAAGGCTAAGGAATAATAAATAAAAGCTAACCAAAAAGCTCCACCTGACCCGAATAGCCTACCGGCCCTCGGGTCAGGTGAGCATGGTGTTAGGGCACTGCTTTATAAAATAATGAGAATATTTATAATTTTCATACTAAGTATTTGTTTGATTGGCTCCAATGCATTTGCCGATTACGACACGAGTCTCATA
>CAYTGW010000164.1:0-9321 GCA_964437395.1 uncultured Desulfocicer sp. | reverse complement strand
GTCAAAATGCTCTTTCTGACCCCAGGCACAAAAAACACTGGTTACCCCTGCACCCAAACCGCTTCCCAGCAGCGCCATGATCCCTTTTTCTTTGAAACGTTTGTGATAATCCCATTGCCATTGATAACAAAATCGAGCCTCATCCCTGGGCTCATAGTTGGCAGTATCCAGATAATCCACACCGGTCTCAAGACATGCGTCCATAATATGAAGATCCTGATAGGGAAGTGCCACATTGATGATGACATCTGGTTTGAATTTTTTAATCAGGGCAACCAGCTCCGGAACATTATCCGCATCCACCTGCGCGGTCTGAATCGTGCGTGGCAGTTTTGCAGCGATGTTTCTGCACTTTTCCACTGTCCGGCTGGCCAGACAGATCTCAGAAAAAACCTCCGGCAGCTTTGCGCATTTAAACGCAACAACCTGCCCCACCCCTCCCGCACCTATGATTAAAACCCTTCCCATAGCTTTTTCCTCCACTATCTTTCGTAATATGAATAACCTTGGAGTCCGGATCGGAATGCCTTCATTATTTTCTGCCTTTCCTTTGGAGTGATCCGCTTATTTCGAATTGCATTCTCCGCCAATTCCCGAAAATCTGAAATCATTGTTTTAACGTCATATTCCACATAAGACAATATTTCTTCCACAGAGTCCCCCTCAATCTCCTTGATCAGTTCATAATCACCATCTTCGGTGATCTGAACACTGACAATATTCGTATCACCGAGAAGATTGTGTAAATCTCCGAGAGTCTCCTGATATGCCCCCACCAGAAAAACCCCCAGATAATACTCTTCTGTATCATTGATTTCATGGAGCGCAAGTGTATCCTTCACAGCATGCTGATCGATAAATTTATCGATCTTTCCATCACAATCACAGGTAATATCCGCAAGAATCACATTACGGGTCGGCGCCTCATTCAATCGATGAATCGGTAAAATCGGAAACAGATGTCCGATTGCCCAGGAATCCGGAAGAGATTGAAATACGCTGAAGTTGCCATAATAAATATCCGCCAGCGCGGTTTCAATTCCTTCCAGCTCATTGGGAATATTTTTCAGCTTCTTCGTATCTTGACTGATTTTATGAATAATATGCCAAAAAATATTTTCACCCATCGCTCTTTCCCGGAGTGAAATGCTACCATGCTTAAACAGCTGCCTTAATTCATCCCGGTAATAAAGTGCATCATTGTAACACTCCTGTATATTTTTCAAATTGATCGACTGCTTCACCTCCCATAAGTTCACGATCATCTCATGGGTTTCTTCCTTCGGAATCTCAGGAATTGGATAGGTTTCAAATCGACTAACATCCAGAATGTTGAAAAGAAGAACGGAATAATAAGCAACCGTCGCACGGCCGGACTCTGTGATAATCACTGGATGGGGTATTGCTTTTTCATCCAGTGTACTCATAATCACCTCTATAATATCAGAGCAATACTCCTTCAGGGTATAGTTTCTGCTGCTGATGAAATTGGTATGAGAGCCGTCATAATCAACTGCCAACCCTCCTCCAAGATCAATATACCCCATTTGCGCCCCTTCTTCAAAAAGCCCCTCGTATACCCTGCATGCTTCAGTAAGGGCAAACCGGATATCACGAATATTGGGTATCTGAGACCCCAGATGATAATGCAAAAGCTGCAACGAATCCAGCATCCCCCTTTGTTTCAGGGTTTCCACGACATCCAGAATCTGGATCATACTGAGTCCAAAAATACTCCGATCACCGCTGGATTCAGTCCAATGACCACCTGCTCGGGTACTTATTTTAATACGAACGCCGATCTTCGGTTTAATATCGAGAGCCTCGGCTCTTTCCAGAATCAGCTCCAGTTCACTCGGCATTTCAATGACAAAAAAACAATTGTAACCCATTTTGCACGCATACAGTCCCAGATCAACAAACTCTTCATCCTTATAGCCATTGCAAATCAGGCAAGCTTCTTGATCTCTCAGAAGAGATATGGCGGCGATAAGTTCGGCCTTGCTTCCGGCCTCCAGTCCATGGTGGAACCGGGACCCAAAATGGGTTACCTCTTCAACAACCTGCTGTTGCTGGTTGACCTTGATCGGATACACGCCCCTGTATTTATTTTTATATCCAAATTCATCGATTGTATCTTGAAAACTTTTATGAAGGCAGGTGATCTGAGATTGAAGGATATCCCGGAACCGAAGAAGAATGGGCATTCCCATTCCCCTGTCTTTAATATCGGAAACAATTTTCATCAGGCTGACAGCGTTTTTATCGCCAATTGTTCCGGACGGATTGACAACAACCTCTCCCTGATCCGAAATACTGAAGTAACCAGCACCCCAATTGTTAACCCCATAGAGATCTACTGCATTTTCAATAGACCACCTTTCCAGTGAATAGCTTTTATTCATTGTTCCCCTCTTTTGTTTTTTTCATATTTGATCCATAAACAGGGCGTACAATTTCCGCCCTGAAAAAGAGTCGTGCGATCATACCCGAACTCGTGGCTGTATGCAATGGTCTTTGTTTTTTGAATGATTGAAAAAAATGAGTACCCGGTCTCATGAATCCGTGAGTCAAACCAGGATAAAAAATCCATTTGGGCTTGACGTCAGGATCATGGAACATTCCTCGAAATAAATCAATGCAGAAATCGGTGCAGAGAACGAATCTGAACGAAATCCCCGATATCGGCTCAACGCTGTATTTAAATTTTCCCTGCGCCGCCTGTTTTACACAGCCAATAGTATCTCTTTCCAGACCTTGCCGGCGGAGGTTTCCGGTATTTCCCACCCCAGTATATGGCAAAGGGTCGGCAGGATATCATGCAACCGGGCAGCGGTTTGAATTTTTTGATCCGTGCCGATTCCCGGGCCGGAAAAAATCATGGGCACATGGGTTGTCAGCCTTGACCCGTGAATGCCCACCAGGCGTAAACTGTTTTTGGACAGCAGGGTTGCTTTTTCTCCCATACCGTTGACACCCCGTATCATTGCATCCCCTGGGGTTGCTGCCTGGTAATGACCGCGGAAAAAGATACACAATTCAGGCCAGCGGATACTGTCTTTTGCATGGTGCATATAATATTCGGAATAAAGTTCATTTGGCTCGGTGATCTGTTTTTCCATTTCAGGCAAAAACGGGTTGTCTGCGTCCCTGCCTGTCCGAATACCTTCCTCGTTAAGGATAATACAGGGATGGAACTCCGTGCCTTTGATTGGATCATCTACGGCCATCCCCTGGATCAGACGTCGTATCTCTTCCCGGACAGCATCATCCCGGACATCAAAAATTGTGGCCCAGTGATTCAAAGCCCATGCGGTTCCATAGTGTTTGGGAGAAACAATTCCCTGGGAGCGCAAATATTCTTTGATATCGAGCGGCGCGTATCCCTGTTTACAATACCCCTCTGTAATCATACTGTGGTCAGCAGTAAAAACAATCAGGGAATGATCCAGCATTCCCCTGTCTTTGATCTGTTTCACAATCTGTCCGAAACGGAAATCCGCTTCCCGAACCACATCCAGAATCTCTTCCCGACGGGCCTGGTCCGAATATTTGCTCACCCAATGAGATCCAAAGAAAAATCCGTTTGCCTTTTTCCATTCATCCGGGTCCCAGGCCGCTCCAAAAACATGCCCAGCCTCGTCTGTAGCCGCCAGATTCACATAAAGGACATCCGGGTCTTCTTCCCGGATCACCTGGCAGGTTGTATCCGCTATCCAGCGATCATCCGGGAAGTCTCCCGGCTTGCTGCCGATAAATTCCCCGATATCCTGGATGATCGCTTTCAGTAGATGAAAATCCCCGCTCAAAACCTGTGGAAGTAATTCGAGAGGATTACCGTTTACTACCAGTTCTTTGGGTTTTATGGGACGCTGGTCTTTGGGATTTATATCAGTCGGCGGGTCCCCCAGAACATACTGTGGCGGCGGAGAAGCGTAAACCGGAAAATGGCTTCCGGTAATTCCCCATTTGACAGCGTCTCCATCTTCATGCAGATGGCTTACCCAGGGTTTATTGCTGATCATCACCGAACGTGCATCCGGGTACTTCTGTTTTGCAATATCAAAAATCCGCTGAAGTTTTTTACCCTCCGATCCGTATCGCATCACATCCGGTTTGGGCCGGATCACTTTGATATCCCCGACCTCATCCAGACCAGCATAGTATCCCGAAACCCAATAGGCACCAAGGGTTCCTGTCGTTGCACCGGAGACAATGGTGGTATGGTTCATGTCTGTAGCAGCCGGCATTCCACATTCCGCATGTGTAAATGAAACACCTTTCCTTACATGGCTCCGGATATTGGGACACAACCAGTCATTCTCTTTTCCCGGTCCATCACCATTGCGATTCAATGAGAGGTACCTGTAATCCAGCGAATCAATAACCAGGATGTATATCTTTGGAACGTCCGTGACCTCGGCTTGTAAACGAACGGTTCCCAGATGCTGTCCGGTTTCGGATCTGGCAGCAACCTGGCAGATGCAGGTTTCTCCACTCTTCGCCCCATGTGGTGCGGTTACCGTCACCTGGACTTCCTTTCGTTCTTTTGCATTCACCAAAACCCGATCTTCGGCAAGCACGGCTTTCCATCCAACCGGAAGACCTTGAACCTGGAGATGAAATATTTGATTCTGCGGCTCCCGGCTTTGTAAATGAAGAACATAACTGGTCTTGAGTCCAGGCTGTACATAGTGCCTCCGGGGATCCAGACCATCCAGATCATTCAGCGAAAACAACGGTTCTGAATAAAACGCATGAACCGTTAATTCATCCATGAATCCTGTTGTGACGGATCTTGCCCGGACGGTGATCGGGATATTCTTTTTCCTGATGACAGCTTGTCTGCCTGGAGTTGCTTCCAGCCAGACCTCTTCCGGATATTCCCATTGAAACATTCCGCTGACAGGAGCAACCCTGATCGTCGATATCTCCTTTTCCTTTCCATCCAGCAGCCTGGCTGTCCATCCATCCGGTTTGTCCACACGGACATCAAACCGATCGGTAATATGCCCCAGATTCCCAAGCGATAAACGATACCGGATGGTTTCTCCAATGGATATTTTCTGAGGCTGGTCTTCAACCTGAGTTTCCGATTTACCCATTCTCCAATGGGGTGCAGCAGTCAGAACCGTTATCCGAAGGAGCAGCTCCTGGACTTCCTGGTCCCGTTGACCGGAAATTGTAAAAATCGCTTCTGTCTTCTCCTCCATTCCGGCAGGAGCAATAATCCGGTATTCCATTTTCTGACCGTCTTTTTTCAAAACAACCTGTTCCCGGCTCAACTCGGAGCGAAACCCTTTGGGGCCGCTTTTCTGAACAGCAGTAAGCATGATCGGGGTATTTGAAATGGATATGGGATTCACCGATATTTCAAACACCGCTTCCCGTTCCAGTTCTCCCGGTCCGGCTGCCACGATCCTGGACTTGTGATCTGTATAAAAATCAAAGCTTGCCCGGTCAATTCCATGGGCTTCAACCGTGCTGTACATCCTTGGGTTATCTCCGCTACTCCCGTAGGCAGATCCGGTCGAGGTCAATTTTCCCACAGTGGTTTCTCCTGCTATCACTGCTGCCGTACACCCCATACCCTTTAAAAAGGTTCGCCTGCCCATTTTGTTCATGCTGCCCCCTTCCCGGCTTCATGAAAAACCCACCGGAATAATCAATAACCATTCAAAATTATAACTATAAATTAAATATCATATTCTTTTCAGCCGACATGTAGTTATTTGTATACAAGTAAGTGGAAAATCCTCCGATGTCAACAGGTTTTTCCGATATTGACGATCTCCTGACCACATTTTTCACAGGCAGAACAATTAAAAATCCATGTTTCATAACAAATGAATTGCAATTATAATCAATGTGCAATATTGTTGCATTAAAAGTTCAGGCATTTCTTGAATCAAATATCATTATTTTATACAATTTAAATATATTAACCAATATTTTTAAACCTGTTTATAATTACTGGATTATGAGTATTTATTAACAAATAGCGACCTCATTTTTACATCAAGGAAACTATAAATGAAAAAAGAAACTATAGTTATCATAGCTTATGTTTTTATTTCAATATGTTATTCAAGATATGGTTTCGCAGGAAACCCAGTGCCCGTGTTTGTCAGCATTCCCCCTCAAAAACAGTTTGTGCAACAAATTGGCAAAGACCTGGTCGATGTTCAGATACTGGTGGAACCAGGAGCAGACCCGCACACCTATGAACCCACACCGCGGCAAATGGCCGCAATTTCCAGGGCAAAACTCTATTTTGCCATTGGAGTTGAATTTGAAACCGCAAAACTGGATAAGATTGTTTCAACCAATCCGCAATTACAGATCATTCACACAGACCATGGAATACAAAAGCTCCCCATGGATACCCATCACCACCACAAGGAAATTGAGCATCATGAAACAGACATGCACCATGGGCATGATCATGAAGAAATGAATCATAGCAAAGGTCTGCTTGACCCCCATATCTGGCTTTCTCCTTCCCTGGTGATGATTCAGGCCCGGACGATCCTGAAAGCGCTGCAAGAAATTGATCCGGAAAACAGCACTGTTTATGAAAAAAACTATAATACCTTTATTTCAGATCTGACTAAGCTTGATCAGGATCTGAAAAATTCTTTTCCAGACAAACCCGGACTCAAGTTTATGGTATTCCATCCATCATGGGGTTATTTTGCCCATGCCTATGGATTAAAGCAGATCCCCATTGAGATCGAGGGCAAAACGCCGAAACCGTCTCAATTGAAAGAGTTAATCGAACACGCGAGAGAAAATCGGATCCGGGTGGTTTTTGCCCAGCCCCAGTTTTCGGCGGAAATGGCAAAGCTGATTGCAAAAGAGATCCACGGAGAAGTTGTCTTCATTGATCCTCTGGCAGAAAACTGGTCTGACAATCTGCGCCAGGTGGCAAAACAATTCAAAACTGCTTTGAGGCCATAAAAAACGTGAATCCTCCTATCGTTGAAATAAAAAACGTATCGTTTGCATACAGTGGTCAGCCTGTTCTCCAGGATGTGAGCCTGGATATCCGACTGGGGGATTTCATTGCCATGATCGGGCCAAACGGCGGCGGCAAAACCACCTTGCTGAAACTGATTCTGGGACTGCTGAAACCGAACAGGGGAACGATCAAGGTTATGGGTGAAGCAACTCAGAAAGCGTCACACCATATTGGATATGTCCCCCAAAATATAAACATCAACCAGAGCTTCCCCATTACCGCGATGGATGTCGTGATGATGGGTAAACTGGAACCCGGACGGCGATGGAAACGGCCAACCGCATCAGACCGTGAGGACGCCATGGCAGCGATCGATCGAATGGAGATGGCCCCCCTTGCAAGCCGAAGAATCGCAGAACTTTCCGGAGGACAGAGGCAACGGATCTTTATTGCCCGGGCAATGGTCACCAAGCCACAATTGCTGCTTCTGGATGAGCCCACAGCAAGCATTGACACAAAAGGACAAACCGATTTTTATAAGCTGTTAAGAGAACTCAACAAAGATATTACGATTCTGGTAGTAAGCCATGATCTCCTAGTGATTTCCACCTACGCAAAATCAATGGCATGCATGAACAGACGTCTTCATTATCACAACCAGAATGAAATCACAGGGGATATGCTGAAATCGATGTACGCATGTACTGTGGAGGAAATCTGTCCTGTAGAGTTGATCACGCAGGGCCATTCCAGCCGGGCTACAAACGAATAAGAGGATTGTTGAATGATTGAAGCAATGCAATTCGAGTTTATGAGAAACGCACTGATTGCCGGATTGCTGGCAAGCATCATCTGCGGAATCATGGGCACTTTTGTGGTTGTCAACAGGATTGTCTTTCTATCCGGAGGTATTGCCCATGCTGCATATGGAGGAATTGGCCTGTCCTTTTATTTTGGATGGCCGTTTCTGCTGGGCACCATTGGCTTTTCCCTGGCATCCGCCATGCTCATGGCCGCGATCACCCTTACAGCAAAACATCGTGCGGATTCAATTATCGGTGTGATCTGGGCCCTCGGAATGGCATTCGGCATCATTCTGATGGACCTGACGCCGGGCTATAATGTGGATCTGATGAGCTATCTGTTCGGCAGTATCCTTAGTGTTCCCCAATCCGACCTGTGGATCATGGTTGGCCTGGGATTTCTCATCACCATACTGGTCGCGCTCTATTATCAAAACCTGCTCGCAATGTCGTATGATGAAGAATTTGCCAGAATCCGGGGCGTTCCTGTAAAAACATTATATTTTCTCCTGATCGGCATGCTGGCTGTTGCCATTGTGCTGGTTATTCAGGTTGTGGGACTGATTCTGGTGATTGCCCTCCTGACCATACCGCCCCTTATCATGGAAAAATACGCAAAATCATTGTTCCAGATGATGATCGGCTCCAGTCTGGCTGGTGCGTTGTTTACGATTATTGGATTATGGCTTTCCTACACCTGCGATCTTACATCCGGGGCATCCATCATCATGGTATCGGGGATTGCCTATTTCATCTCGTTGCTGGTCAATCAGATACATACGATTTCAAAAACCAGATACAAACCAGACGCCGGAAAAATCTAAAAAAATATCTTCCCGTTCATTATAAAGGATCATCATGTGCCTTCACTGCAATTACCAGGAGTTATTAACATCTGTAAATCTGGAAGCCACTGAAAGCCGGCTCCGGGTTCTGGAAGTTGTCGGAAACAACAGCTTCCCCATGTCTGCCGGCGACATTTACAAAACCCTCGAACGAAACAGCTCAATAAACCGGGTTACCGTGTACCGGATTCTTGACCTGCTGGTAGATCACAGCATTATCGAACGCCTGAGCACAGGCGGCAGATCAGCCTATTACGGACTGGCCCCCAATGACTACCATAAACCGCATCCGCATTTCTATTGCAAACAATGCGGGCAGATGGACTGTCTGAATCCGGACAGCCTGACAGTTAAAGTCGAACTGCTATCAAAGACCTTTCCCGGCCGGATCGATAAGGTGGAAGTCCGTGTGGATGGAATCTGTAAAAACTGTTTGAAGCAGAATTGATTTTCAGATGCAACAGACAAAGAAATATCGGCTTCCCATTATACCGACCCTGATTTAGCTTCCAGCAACTCTCTGACGCGTTTCAATAGACGATCATGCTCATCTTCCAGATCCAGAAGATCCATCATGTCCGGTGGTTTGATAGAGTGAGCGGGAAGTCTTTTTTATGTGATTGACAATGCTGTTTTCATTTACCGGTTACTGATCATTTTCAAAAACCGCTCCTCAAAATCTTTAAGCAGCGCCTGTGTTTCCGTTTCATCC
>CAYTGW010000163.1:0-9411 GCA_964437395.1 uncultured Desulfocicer sp. | reverse complement strand
TTTATTAACAGGATTCTCGTATAGGGGACTTTCACCCCATAAGTTCACGCCCGTGACGGGCGTACACTAGCCAGACCACCGGACGGCGAAAAGCCGCCGCCGGTGACCGGCACGTTGGGCAGCTAACGAATTATGAAATTAAAAGAACGAGAACAGCAGATAGTTTTAATGCGCGAGCAGGAGATGCCCTATTCTAAAATAGCAGCACGATTTCAAATTTCTACAACACGAGCACAGCAAATATACTTATTATTTCAGCATGAAAAAGCACTATGCAAAAAGTGGTCTTTTTATGCTTTACTTTCGAATCGGGCTCGAAATTCTCTTCGTAATAGATTTGGTGAGCAAGTATTCGATAATCCAAAGATTGTGCTTGAAGCTGGAAGAAAGAGTATCTGTCAAACAAAAAATATTGGTAAATACGCTATGCGAGAAATAGATGCTGCTCTCATCCAATTGGGGTATATAAAAATAGGTCAAGAGTGGTGACGCTGCTCAAAAGACATGCACATGGACGCGCTGACGCGCGCCTGTAATGCCTGCGTTTTCGGTATAAGTGTGGCTATAGGAATATGTGATGATAAAAATAGAAGAAAATTACCAGCGTATAACCGATGACAAGCGTTCATTTGACATTCGCTTCTGGCAATCGCAAGGAGATCTTGCCATTTTTGAAGCGGTAACAGAAATGCTGAATGATTATCTTTTAATACGAGGAAAAAATGCTAACGAGTCCAGACTTCAAAGAACTATTGAAACTTTTCGAAAAGCATAAAATTCGATATCTTATTGTAGGTGGCTATGCGGTAATGAAATATAGTGAACCAAGGTTTACGAAAGATCTTGATGTGTTTATTGCGACAGACCATGACAATGCGAAAAATGTTTATGTAGCATTGAAAGAGTTCGGTGCACCATTAGAAAACCTTTCTCCAGATGATTTCGCCCACAAAGGATATTTTTATCAGATGGGGAGGCCACCTATGCGAGTTGATATTATGATGTCAATTCCTGGAATTGAATTCGATGTGGCATGGAAGAACCGTGAGGTGGTTGAATTGGATGATCTCAAAATATTTTTCATATCGAGATCTGACCTTATATTGGCAAAAGAAGCGAGTGGTAGACCACAAGATCAGATAGATGTTGACAAACTAAAGGAAGCCGAACAATTGGATTCACTTGACAAAAAATAGCGCGCTGCTTCGTTTTGCGCTATTTCTTGCAAATGATCTATGGCGTTTTGCCGGTTACTTTTTCTACGAATGTTGTCGCATCAACAATCTGGATGCGTTGAAAATGTTTGATATTCCGGAGATGAGGATCTCTGGATACGATATATTGGGCATCGCCTTCCAGTGCACAGGCAATGAACATGTCGTCTCTCGGATCTTCCGTGATACCCTTTGCGCTGTATGTGCCTTTTGTGATTAAGGCATTTTCAATAATCACCCCGATGAATTCGTCGATATCTGATTTTTTTGGTTTAAACCGTTTGAGAATATGCGGATAGTGAAGAACTTCGTATAATTCTTTTAAAATTGCTTTGGATGTAACCATTGTGAACGCGTTATCGGCAATCAGATTTTTAAGTTTTCTTGTCACACCTTCCTTGGCAAAAGCCATGCTGATCATAACGTTGGTATCGATCACCGCTTTAAGAATGGGCATATTTTTTTGTCCTTACCGCTTCCACCGCTTTATCAATGATACTGTCAATATCATCTTGAGAATCTTCTTCTACTCCATCGGCAAGCCGGTCTGTAATTTCTCTAAATCTTTGTGACCATGATTTTTCATTTTTTGGCTTTACCAGTTTTTCCACCTGATTTTTCACAATCACCCCCTCAAGGAATTTTTTAATAAATTTTCTTTCTTCTTCATCCATGCCGGACACCATCTCGAACTGTTCCAAAAGCTCCCGGTCGATAATTTTATTTGATGCAATTGCGGTTGTTTTATCAAAAACCATTTCATCAATTGAAATCCCGAGGGCTTTAACCAGTTTAACGACGGCATCTAGTGATGGCATCGATTTGTCCGCTTCATATCGTCTGATTTGAGAAATGCCAACGCCGCTTAATTTTACAAGGTCGTCTTGTGTTAATCCTTTCTCTTTTCTAAACTTTGCAAGGTTTTTTCCAAAAGACATATAAATACCTCCTTTGATATCCGTGTTATGATTAATTATTTTTCACATATAATATCAGGTCTTTCATTATCAGTGCTGTAAGAGGAATATTTCAATAAATAGCGCTTGACATCTTAATATCATATATGGGATCAAAATTCCATAAAAGATATTGAGATCTGAATTGACTTATTCGATAGAAAACAGCCCTTGCTTTTTGGGTTTCGCTCCGCTCTACCCAACCTACGATACTGAAAGAAGGAGGAGGGAAGATCCGTTCAGCAGGGATTGAAAGCCTCTGCTATTTCTGAAAACAGTTTGTCCAACATAGCCTCAGCCATCCGGAGATCCTGTTCTGAATCAAATACCGAATCAAGTTCCGTAAAAATTGTTTCATATGCGGATACAGGGATATCGGGATGCTTTCTTTGGACAGGCTGTCTTTTGTATTGTCCGTTTTCAAACATATAATGACATGGTCCGGGAGATGAAACCGATCGAAACGTCCAGTTTGTTTTGATTTCCAGCAGATCACGAAAACGACCGGTCGCTTCCGGCGACTTTAGAAAATCGTCCGGTGTTAGCAGCCGGCCTGCTTTATTTTCCAGCGCCTCAAAAAAGGCCGTCAACAGTCTGTACTCCGTGACCACCAGACCAAAAGGAAACCAGTGATTCGCGGTTTGTTTCAGGATCTTCAGATAGCGCTGCGGCAGTTGTTTGCAGCCGGGGCAGAAATAGGTCCGGCATGCCATGCCGCCATAGTAGCTGAGTCCCCGCCAGTCTATTCCGTTGTTTCCCGAGGCTGCCGGATGAAGCAGACATCCAACGCGCTGTCTTGATTCGCCGACCAGTCCCAGAAAGACACAATGGTGAAAGTCGGGAAACGGTCTTTCCTGCGGCGTCCATCCTTCATTTTGCTTCTGAAATCCGTCAATACCTTCTATGGTTCGCGGAACACGTTCAAATGCCTCGGTTCTTTGATACAGCAGCTTCTCAAGCGATTGTTTCGACAATCCCGAAATGTTGTACAATCCACAACAGGCTCCGCAGGAAACGGTTTCGCTGACCTGGCAAAGATATTCAAAGGCCTCCTGTTTTTCATTTTCAGGGGCTGACCCTGCATCAGGGGATATTTTTTTGGCGTTATTCATGGTTGGCCCGATTCTTTACAACAATCCTAATAAAATAAATTGACATCCGTGAATGTTTTTTACAGGTTCAGACTGTACGGATTCTGTTCTGATTTGTCAAAATGGAAATCAGAAAAGGGTGCAACTAAAAGTGATGGGTTTCAACCTGAATATGGATAGCGCAAAGCTTCACTGCGTGTCCGGCTTTCGCCGGAATGACCGACAGCATTACTACAGTCATGCCGGACTTGATCCGGCATCCAGTTTTTTTCCAACAGTTTTGATTATACCCATCAGAAAACCATGATCCGCCGTCGATCTCTGATGAAGCATAATCTCCCGGCATGAGGCCGGATTGGAGCAACTTCCGGGCTTTTTTTTAAAAAATGAATCTAATGTTGACATTCTGTTCAATAATTATAAAAATTCACCGCTTAATATAGGAAGATTGAACATGAAACAGGCGGTTATTCAGTTACAAGGGGTCGGCAAACAGTTCCATGATGTCTGGGCTGTGAAGGATATCCATCTGGATATTCAGACAGGCGAGTTTCTGACCATTCTGGGACCCTCAGGATGTGGAAAGACAACGATTCTGCGCCTTATATCCGGTCTGGAAACATGTGATTCCGGGAATGTCTTCATCAACGGCAAAAATCACACCCATGTTCCGGCAAGCCGGCGGGACGTGAATACGGTGTTCCAGAGTTATGCCCTGTTTCCCCATATGACTGTTTTTGAAAACATCGCCTTCGGCCTGACCATCCGGAAAATGGGAAAAGCGGTTATCCGGGAAAAAGTGGCCGAGGCTCTGTCCATGGTCAAGCTTTCGGGATTGGAACACCGCAGGATTTTCCAGCTTTCCGGGGGACAGCAGCAGCGGGTGGCCATTGCCAGAGCTATTGTAAACGAACCCCTGATCCTTCTCCTGGACGAGCCTCTCTCGGCCCTGGATTACCGGCTGCGCAAAGACATGCGCATTGAACTCAAACAGCTCCATCGCAAACTGGATATCACTTTTATTTTTGTGACCCACGATCAGGAAGAAGCCCTGACCATGTCGGACCGGGTGGTGGTGATGAACCACGGCCGTATCGAGCAGGACGGCACACCCAAGGACATTTATGAAAAACCGGTAAACATGTTCGTGGCCAATTTCGTGGGGGAAAGCAACATGCTGGACGGAACCGTCATGGCTACGGACCAGGGACGCATGGATGTGGCTCTGTCGGGGGTAAAGATGAACCTCCTGAACAACCGGGGGTTTTCAAAAGGTGACCGGGTAAAAGTTCTGCTTCGGCCCGAAGACATGAAGGTGGAACGCCGCAGCCAGGAACCATGCGAATCGCCGCTTCTTGCCGGAAAGGTGCAGGATCTGATTTACAAGGGAACGACCGTGGATCTGCTCATCCAGCTTGAAAACGGCCAGATGGTTTTTGTAACCGAGTTTTTCAACGAGGATGCTGCCGATATCTACTATGCTCCGGGTGAAGAGGTCTGCCTGGGCTGGATCGACGGATGGGAGACGGTGCTGCCCGATGAATAGGAAGATTTCATTCAAATACACCGCGATTTTTATGATTGTTAGCTGGATTCTTGTGTTTATCCTGGTACCCAACCTTCTGGTCGTGCTCATCAGTTTTCTCTCCCGTGACGAATCCCGTTTTGTTGCACGTCCCCTGACGCTTTCCAACTATCTGTCCCTGTTTGAACCGGTGTATTTCAAAATTTTTACCAAATCCGTGACCTACTCGTTTTTCACCACCCTGATCTGCCTGGTCATAGGTTATCCCTTTGCCTGGCTGATCAGCCGTGTTGAAAAAGCCTACCGCTCCGTTCTTCTGATTCTGGTGATCATTCCCTTCTGGACAAGCTCCCTGATCCGAACTTATGCCCTAGTGATTCTGTTCAAAACAAACGGAGTGATCAACGCATTTTTAACAGCTCTGGGGCTGATCAACGAACCCCTGATGCTGATGTACACGGACAAGGCCGTGTACGCCGGGCTTGTATATTCTCTGTTGCCGTTCATGATTCTACCTCTCTACGCATCCATGGAAAAGATGGACCGGCGGCTGATCGAGGCGGCCCGTGATCTGGGCGCAGGTTCCTTCCAGATTTTCAACAAAATTATCTGGCCCTTGTCCCTGCCGGGTGTGGTGGCCGGGTGTATTATGGTTTTCCTCCCGGCCATGGGGCTGTTTTATATTCCCGACCTTCTGGGTGGGGCTAAGTCCATGCTCATCGGCAATTTTATCAAAAATCAGTTTCTGACCGCCGGGAACTGGCCTTTTGGATCAGCGGCCAGCGTGTTTCTGACCCTGTCCATGCTGGTGCTGATGCTCCTGTATTTCGGCGTCCGCAAACGCATGGAAAACGCTTCGATGGAGAAGGGGCTATGAAACGATTTTTCAAGGCCTCCTATCTGACCCTGGTTTATCTGTTTCTGTATGTGCCGGTTCTGATCCTGATCGTCTTTTCCTTTAACAACTCCCGGTATTCCACGGTGTGGAAAGGGTTTTCCCTGCAATGGTACAGCCACCTTTTTAATAACAGCCTGCTGATGGAAGCCTTTGTGCATTCCATCACCATAGCCCTGATTTCCAGCGTGCTGTCCTGTGTGCTGGGAACCCTGGCTGCCGTGGTATTCTACTGGTACCGTTTTATTGGCCGCAAGGTGCTGCACACCCTGATTTTCTGTGTGATGATGAGCCCCGATATCGTGATGGGAATCTCCCTGCTTAGTTTTTTTATTCTGATCGGCATGCAGCCGGGTTTCCTGACCCTGCTTCTGGCCCATATCACCTTCAGCTTCCCCTTTGTGGTGACCATTGTCTTTGCCAGACTTCAGGGCTTTGATCACTCCATCATCGACGCAGCCCGCGATCTGGGGGCAGGGGAGCTCCGGATTTTCACTCATATCATTTTCCCGTTGATCCTTCCTGCGGTGATGGCAGGATGGCTGGTGAGTTTTACCCTGTCTCTGGATGACGTGATTGTAAGCTTTTTTGTGACCGGGCCGAATTACGATATTCTGCCCCTGAAAATTTATTCCATGGTCCGGCTGGGTGTGAAACCTGAGGTGAATGCCCTGTCCACGCTGCTGTTCACGTTCACCCTGGTGAGCGTGTTCTGTTCCCATCTTCTGGTAAAGGAGAAACGAAAATGAAAAATTGGATGTTTGTGATACTGGCACTTGTGCTAGCGGCCCCGGTTTTTGCCGCTGACAAATCCGAGGTCTATGTATACAACTGGACCGAGTATCTTCCGGACGAGGTGATCGCTTCTTTTCAGAAAGATACCGGCATCAAGGTGGTGTATGCCACATATGAAAGCAACGAATCCATGTACGCCCGGCTGAAGATTCTCAAAGGCGGGGGGTATGATGTGGTCTTTCCCTCCACCTATTTTGTGCACAAGATGAGAAAGGAAGGGTTGCTGAGTCCTGTGGATAAAACCCGGCTTCCCAACTTCAAACATCTGGACAAGCGTCTGCTCGATAAAGCCTATGACCCCAAAAACACATACAGCATTCCTTATGTTTGGGGCTCAACCGCCATTGGCTACAATGCGGATAAGGTGAAAAAGGAAGAAGTTTCCTCCTGGGCCGATCTGTTCCATCCCAGATTCAAGGGGAAACTGGTGTTTAACGATGATATCCGGGAGGTGTTCGGTGTGGGATTGAAGGTGCTGGGCTATTCGGTCAACGATACAGACCCGGTCCATATCGAGGCAGCCTACAATAAACTCAAGACCTTGATGCCCAACATTCGCCTGTTCGCGTCAGACTCTCCCAAACAGGCATTTCTCAATCAGGAGGTCATCGCAGGGATGATCTGGAACGGGGAAATCTACATGGCTTCTGCAGAAAATCCGGCTATCTCATACTCCTATCCAAAAGAAGGCGCCATCTTCTGGGTGGATAACATGATCATCCCGGTCAATGCTCCGAACAAGGAAAACGCTCACCGCTTCATCAATTACATTCTTCGTCCGGATATGGCCAAACAGATCTGCGAATTCGTGGGCTATGCACCAGCAAACGCTTCGGCTATGAAACTTTATGATGAGGTCCTGAAAAATAATAAAACCGTTTTTCCCGATTCCAAAGACCTTGAAAAAGGCGAATTCCAGATCGACGTGGGCGAGGCCATCCTGGTATATGAAAAATTCTGGGAGAAACTTAAAACCGGAAACTGATTGTGTAGAAAAGCTATATACACTTGACATATACACTCCATTTTTTTATGATGAACATCATCATTCACAGGGAGACAAGATATGGCTCAAGGTTCTGTATTTAAAAATAACCGTACGCAGGCGGTGCGATTGCCCGCTGAAATGCGATTTCCGGATCATGTTAAAAAAGTAATCGTTCGCGCCATCGGCAAGGAGCGGATTATTGTACCGGCTGAAAATACCTGGGATAGTTTTTTCCTTTCGGATCAAAGCCTCAGTGATGATTTCATGACAGATCGGGCATCTCAATCACAACCTGAAAGAGAAACGCTTTGATGTTGAAATACATGCTGGATACCAACATCGTGATTTATGTTTTAAAAAGAAAGCCATTGGATCTTCTGCAAACATTCAATCAGCACGCGGGTCAGATGTCCATATCTTCCATCACGCTTGCGGAATTATTCCATGGTGCCGAAAAAAGCAGCAGACCGGAGCACAATTTGAGGGTGGTGGAAGATCTTATATCCCGTCTGGAAATCCTTGAATATGGTATGAAGGCTGCTGCGCATTATGGTGGAATCAGAGCAAATCTTGAAAAGTCAGGTACACCCATTGGCGTAAATGACTTACACATTGCCGGGCATGCACGCAGCGAGGGGCTTATTCTTGTTACCAATAACAAACGAGAATTTGAGAGGGTAGAGGCACTGCGAATTGAAAATTGGATTTCAACTGGATGAAAAAAGCGCACGACCATTTATATTTTTTCTCCTGATGTGCGGCCTGTTGATTGGTCTTCCAGTCCTGGCAGCAGAAAAGAACCATGAAAATGAACTGTTTTCCAAAGAGGACAAACTGCTGATCACCAATGCCGGTGGTCTTGCAATTTTAACAACATGGGGGATTATGAGCTGGGATTATGGTGAAAGAAGCTCTCATACCCGGTCGGAAGGTTGGTTTGAACAGGACGCACCGGAAGGAGGTGCGGACAAGTTTGCTCATTTTTATGCTAGCTACCTAACCTCCCACGGGATTTCAGCGCTTTGTGAGTCCTGGGGGTATTCGGTTCAGAAATCATCTTTATACGGAGCGATGTCTTCATTCGGCCTGATGGGTTTTATTGAAATCGGAGATTCCTTCAGCCATTATGGCTTGTCCTTTGAGGACTTTTGCATGAATACCCTTGGATGTTTTGCGGGATATTTTTTGTATCGCTATCCGGAGTACAGCCAAAAAATCGATTTCCGGGTTGAATACATACCGGATTTTTCCGTAAAAGACATGTCAACCGATTATGAAAACATGAAGTTCCTCGTGGCTATAAAAATGAACGGGTTTGATGCAATCGAAAACCAATATCTGCGATTTCTGGAATATCATATTGGATATTATGCCCGTGGATATTCAGATGATGAAAAAGAGAAACGCCGCAATTTATATGTGGGTATCGGAATCAATCTGTCCAAGGTATTTTCCGACCTGTCATTCAGGAAGAGTTCAAAAATCTTTAATTATTATCAGTTTCCCTTTTCATATGTGCAGGTTAAAAGAGAATTGCCAAAATAACCTTGAGAAGAATCAGCTTGACAGAAATATGGATGCGGCAATATATAAAAAGAGCCAATTATAACAAGCTGGGACAATATCAAAAAATAAGATGAGGAGAAAAAATGATTCTGTTAAATCCCAAAAAATATCAGGATAGGAATTATCCGGATGAACGCTCCAAAGAGATCATGCTGAAAACCATTGCATGGTTTGAAAACAAGGGGCTGAAAAAAATGAAAGAAGATTACCGGTCTTGTGAATTCACCTATGATTTTGCCGAATTCATTAAAAAGGAAAGAATTTTCGAAACCCTTTTCCTGCCAAAAGGATATGGTGAAAAGGATCAGTATTACAGCACTTACAGAATGTTCGAGTTTTCCGAAATCTGCGGTTTTTATGGAACAGCCTACTGGTACATGT
>CAYTGW010000162.1:0-9460 GCA_964437395.1 uncultured Desulfocicer sp. | reverse complement strand
GCGTGCGTATTATATAAACGATGCAGGGAAGCAGGTAAAACTCCTTGGCCTATCGGTGTTTGCCTGCTATCAGCAATTGCTCGGAGTAGAATATCCGTTTCCGGATGAAGGCTATAGGGGCGGATATATAGAAGAGATTGCAAATACAATAATTAAGGAAGGTGGCGATAAATACATTAAAGCAAGTTTTGATGAGGTATCAGATTTTTTTATTGATTATTCTTATAAGAAAATACTATCCAGCATAGAAAATGATTTAAGAGATTTTGGTATCACTTTTGATGCGTGGCAGAGCGAAAGAGATCTCTACAAAAGTGGAGATGTAGAAAAGGCTATTGAAGACTTCAAAACCAAGGGTTTTATATACGAAAAAGATAGTGCCACATGGTTTAAATCAACTGCCTTCGGAGATGACAAGGATAGGGTTATAATCAAACAGGATGGCGAATATACGTATTTTACCTCTGACATTGCATATCACAGGAAGAAGATAGAAAAGAAATATGATGACTTGATTGATATATGGGGAGCTGACCACCATGGTTATATTCCAAGGATTAAGGCTGTCATTGAGGCACTTGGCTACCCGAAGGAGAAATTAAAGATTTTACTCGTACAGATGGTTACCCTACTGAGAGGTGGGAAGCCTGTCCAGATGTCAAAAAGGGCAGGTGAGTTCGTGACCTTGAGGGAGGTCATAGATGAGGTTGGTCCAGATACAACAAAATTTATATTCCTTACAAGACGTGCTGACAGCCACCTCGAGTTTGACCTCGAAGTTGCAAAGTCTCAATCATCGGAAAACCCTGTGTTTTATGTGCAATATGCAAATGCAAGGATAAACAGCATATTTGCCCATGCAAGAGAAAAAGGAATCAGCACAGATAGGCTCTACGATGCAGACCTCAGGCTATTGTCTGTTCATGAGGAACTCAGGATAATCAGGAAGCTCCTTATATATCCGATGATATTTGAAGGCGCTGTCAATGCCTGCGAGCCGCACAGAATCACATTCTACCTGCAGGAACTCTCAGGCATGTTTCATCCTTACTATAATAAATACAGGGTTGTCAGCGATGATATCGAACTAAGCAGGGTCAGACTTGCACTGTGCGAGGCTGTTTTGGCGATAACCTGTATGCTGTCCCGATCCATGCACTTTGGTAGACAAAAATTTAAAAACAAGAGTGCATAAAGATAAGGATATTCAGGTTGAATTAATCGGACGAACCGAGTATGGATTATAAAAAAAATCTATTTCAAAAACGGTTTTTTCAAAGGATCTAAAATGCCGAAAGGGGAAAATATGAGGAAACAATTATTGGTTCTGATTCAAGCATTGCTTTTCAGTTTACTGTTCGGATGCGCCTCCATGCAGGAGAGTATCTATCATTTTGGAATCGACAGGGAAAGAAGCAGATCAGATCTGGTCTACAAAACAGTGGATGTCGAAGGTGAAGCCGTTTCCTACCTGGAACGGGAAGGAAAGGGAGAAGCTGTTGTTCTCTTGCACGGATTCACGGCAGACAAGAACAACTGGCTCCGGTTTGTCCGGTACCTTCCGGAAACATACCGCGTCCTTGCCATCGACATGCCGGGACACGGGGATAATGTTCAGGATCCCACGAAAAAATATGACCCTGTTTCTCTGAGCCAGGGGATCGAAAAAACCATTGATTCAATCGGTCTGAAGCGATTCCATATCGCCGGTAACTCTCTTGGCGGGCTGGTATCCAAAATCTATGCATCAAACCATTCGGACAATGTGATCACACTGGGATTGTTTGACTCTGCCGGTGTTACATCTCCTGTGCCCAGTGAATTCAGAGTCGCTCTGGAAAAAGGAGAAAATCCTTTTGTGGTAAAAACAAGAGAGGATTACGACCGGCTGGGGGAATACGCCTTTTATGATGAACCGTTTCTGCCATGGCCGGTACACTCTGTCATGGCCCGGAAGTATATCAGCCGAAATGATTTTAATCAGAAAATGTTCGGCGATCTAAAAACCAGCAGTACATTTCATGATCAGACCGCTCAAATGGAAATCTTGTCCCGTCTGAAAATGCCGGTTTTTGTGATCTGGGGTGATAAAGACAGGCTGTTACACGTATCCAGTGTTGAAATTTATCAAAAGGAATTACCTCAAGCTGAAACCGTGATCCTGAAAGATTGCTGTCATCTGCCCATGCTCGAAAGACCGGAAGAATCGGCAATGCATTATGCTGAATTTCTCAAAAAGCATCCGGATTGATTGGTTGACCCGTTAGCCCGTTGACCCGTTGACCCGTTGACCCGTTGGCCCGTTGACCCGTTGGCCCGTTGACCCGTTGACCCGTTGGCCAGTTGATCCGTTGGCACGAAAGAGCTTCATCAGGCAAAACCGGCGAACCGGCAAACCGGCAAACTGGCTAACGGGCAAACCGGCAAACCGTCCAACCGGCAAACCTTCCAACCTTCCAACCTTCCATCAAAGCCCCAGATAAGCTTTCCGAACACCGTCATTTTTAAGAAGGTTTTCGGCCGTATCGGTCAGCGTGATCCGGCCATTTTCCATGACATACCCACGGTCTGCCACTTTTAAGGCAAGGTTGGCATTCTGTTCGACCAGAAAGATGGTTGTGTTGTTCTCCTGATTCACTTTTTTGATGATATCAAAAATCTGTCTGACAATGATCGGAGCAAGGCCAAGGGACGGCTCATCCAGCAAGAGCAGTTTTGGTTTGGCCATCAGGGCTCGTGAAATGGCCAGCATCTGCTGTTCCCCACCGCTTAATGTTCCGCCCTGCTGATGCTGCCTCTCTGCAAGGATCGGAAACATCTCAAAAACATAGTCCATGTCCTTACGGATCTGATCCGTGTCATTTCTCAGAAAAGCACCCATATCCAGATTTTCCTTAACAGAAAGATACGGAAAGATGTGCCTGCCTTCCGGAACCTGTGAGATTCCCATGGCTACGATCTTGTTCGGATTCATATGAACAATGGATTTTCCATTGAAAAGGATGTCTCCTGAACTCGGAGGAACAATTCCACAAGTGGTCATCAGGGTCGTTGATTTTCCGGCACCGTTTGCACCGATCAATGTGATGATCTCCCCCGGATGGATCTCAATATTGATATCCCTGAGCGCCTGAATTTTCCCATAGTGCGTTTGGACATCGATCAACTTAAGCATCCATCTCCTCCCCCAGGTAGGCCTTGATCACAATGGGATTGCATTTTATCTCATCCGGCGTTCCCTGGGCAATCTTCTTGCCGTAATCCATCACAAAAATCCGATCCGAAAGACTCATGACCAGTTTCATATCATGCTCGATCAAAAGAATGGATATCTTTTCCGTATCTCGTATCCAGACAATCAGCTCATCCAGCTCCGAGGTTTCCTGAGGGTTCATCCCTGCGGCAGGTTCATCCAGGAGCAATAAAAAGGGATTTGTCGCCATGGCCCTTGCAATTTCAAGACGGCGCTGGGCGCCATAGGGAAGATTCATGGCAAGTTCATCTACAAATTGGGACAGATTGATTTTTTCCAGTATCGTATAGCTGTCTTCCACAACCTGTTGTTCCTCCCGAATCGTTGATTGCCCGCGGAAAATCGCACCCAGAATACCGGAATTTGTGCGGCAATGTCTTCCGATCATCACATTCTCGAGAACGGTCATGTTGGGAAACAGCCGGATATTCTGAAATGTTCGTGCCAGACCTTTCTGTGTAACCTTATTGGGTTTCAATCCATTGATCCGTATAAATTCTTTTCCGGAACCACGAACGAGAATATCCCCTCCGGTTGGGTTGTAGATACCGGTAATACAATTGAAAAAGGTGGTTTTCCCTGCCCCGTTCGGGCCGATCAGGGCGACAATCTCGCCTTCTCTGACATCCAGATCCAGGTTGTCAAGCGCAGTCAGACCACCAAATTTCATGGTCAGTTTTTTTACATCCAGAATCGGTTTCATATCAGTGTGTTTCTTTACCTTTGTATTTATAGACTCGTCTGATATCCGGAATAATTCCACCTGGGCGAAAAATCATCATCACAACCAGCACAACTCCGAAAATCAGCATCCGGTATTCGGAAAAGGCACGAAGATATTCAGGGAGCAAAATCAATATCATTGCCCCGGAAATTACACCAAGTATGGACCCCATTCCTCCCAGCACAACAATACACAGAATAATGATCGATTCCCAGATGGTAAAACTCGCCGGATTGATAAAGGTGGTTTTTGCTGCAAAAATAACACCGCCCATTCCCGCCCATGTTGCCCCGAGGGCAAATGCCGTGAGCTTGGTTTTTGCCTTGTCGATTCCCATGGCCTGGCAGGCGACTTCATCCTCTCTGAGGGCGATCCATGCCCGGCCGATTCTTGAATTCTGAAGCCGGTTTACGACAAATATGGTAAAGAGAACCAGGAAAATCATCAGATAGTAAAGATAAATTGTATGTCCTTCCAGAGACATTTTGATTCCAAAAAAACCAGGCCGCGGGATATTGGCAATACCGCTGGGGCCAAATGAAAATTCATTCCAGTTTTCCAGAATCAGACGGATAATCTCTCCAAATCCCAATGTGACGATGGCAAGATAATCCCCCCGGAGGCGGAGAACCGGATACCCGAGAAGAATTCCAAACAGAGCGCTCAGTAAACCGCCCAACGGAAGGGCTGTCCAGAAACCAATGCCGAAATGATAATGCAGCAGGGCATATGAATATGCCCCCACTGCGTAAAATGCAACATACCCAAGATCCAGAAGTCCGGCCAGCCCCACCACAATATTCAGCCCAAGCCCGAGCATGACATAGATCAAAGCCGTGATCATGATATTGATCTGGTAGAGAGAAAACAATAAAGGAAATCCGATTACAAAGAAACAAAGAGCTACCGTGCCCGGATAATAATATTTTTTTTCTTTAAATATTTTTTGAAAAATTAAAAATTTTTCTGTATTTTCAGAATGATCTTTTTGTTTTCCTTTTTTGATTTTTTGCCGGAACAGATTCCGCCAGAAAAAAGAAAGAATAAAACTTGCCACCCCGATAAGGATCATGTTCTTCCATCGCCATTCGATTTCATTCTGGACGGTATTGACCCGGATTACCATAATCGGGAAGGTCAAAAACATAAACCAGATGCACGTAAGGAAGGATTTTTTGATTTCTTCAAGTGTCACCATGATCAGAAATACACCTTACACTTTTTGGGTTTCGGATCGCCCCAGAATCCCGGCAGGCCTGAAAATTAAAATAAAGACAAGGAACATGAAGGCAAAAACATCTTCATAATCACTTGAAATATACCCTGTAAAAAAACTCTCTGTCCATCCCAGAACAAAGCTGCCGAGAACTGCTCCAGGGATACTGCCGATACCCCCCAGCACCGCAGCAACAAACGCCTTGATACCGGCAATGAAGCCGATGTAAAAATTGATCTGGCCAATATGGGAAGCGATCAGGACACCCCCGATGGCAGCGGTTGCAGATCCTACCACAAATGTTACCGAGATCACCCGGTTCACATCAATACCGACCAGCGCTGCCATCACCTTGTCCTGTGCAGTGGCACGCATTGCTTTTCCGATTTTGGTAAACTTGATTAACAGGGTGAGAAGAACCATAACGATAAAGGTTGTCGTCAGAATGACAATCTCCTGAGAACTGATAACATGTGCGTAGGGTTCCCAGAATTCAAAATCCGGAATAAGACTTGGAAATGGTAAAAAATCAGATGTCTGTGCGAGAAGAACATAATTCTGAAGGAACAGGGACATGCCGATGGCACTGATCAATGCAGAGAGACGCGGTGCTTTGCGCAATGGTTTGTAGGCCAGTTTTTCAACCGTAAACCCATAAGCGCAGGAATAGACAACCGCGACAACCATGGCACAGATCAGGATTGCAAACTGATTCATTCCCAGCATGGAAAGAACGGTCGCGACAATCAATGCGGTAAATGCCCCGATCATATATATCTCACCATGCGCAAAATTGATCAGCTCAATGATCCCGTAAACCATGGTATATCCCAGGGCGATCAGGGCGTAAATACTTCCCCTTGTCAGTCCTCCTAAAAACAGTTCAAGGAAATAGTTCCAGTCCATAAATTTTTCCTGAAATGGATCGTGCATCCGGGATCATCCGGCTGCCTGGTGAAGTGCAATAGTAAAAGCAGGGAGCAGGAATGAGGATTCCTGCTCCCATAATCTTAATTGAAGATAACCCGTTGTAACCTATTTCAGCTCAACATATTTTCCTTTTTGAACCTGGTATACAGAGAACCCGGCACCGATTGCATCGCCCCGGTCATCAAATCGAATCTTGCCGATCGGTGTTTCAACCCATTCGGTTTTTAATGCCTTGGATATCGCATCATAATCTGTTGAGCCTGCTTTTTCAATGGCGTTCAAGAGAGCGAGTGTGGCAGAATAGGCATTTTCATAAAAAGCACCGGGGGCTTCTCCAAATTTATCTTTGTGTGCTTTCACGGCAGCGATGCTGAGTGGATTTTTCGAATTGTCTTTCGGACCGGAGGCATAAACATCTTCTGAATATTTTCCGGCGACCTTGATAAAGGTATCATCTTTTACACCATCATCTGAGATAAAAATGGTTTTCATTCTTTTTTTTCTCATCTGGGTTATAATCTTGGATGCTTCCGGATGATAGCCGCCATAAATGACCGCCTCTGCTTTATTCTGTTTTACCTTTTGAACAACCGCTGAATAGTCAACAGCTCCCGGAGTCACGCCTTCGAACAAAACCACTTCTGCTTTTCCGGATTCTTCCAGGAATTTTTTGGCAAATTCAGCAAACCCCTTACCATAATCCCCTTTGTCATGAATCACTGCAATCTTTTTCAGCTTTAATACATTCAATGCAAAATCAACATCCAGTTTGGCCTGGGTATCATCCGATGCGATGGTTCTGTAAAAATTCGGATAATCGCCGCTCTGTGTCAGTTCCGGATTGGTTGCAGACGGTGACATGACAATGATCTTGGAATCTTTATAAATTCCAAGCGCAGCCTTGGTTGCCCCGCTGCAGATATGCCCGAGAACAACATCCACTTTTTTGGAAAGCAGCTTTGTTGCCGTATTGGTCGCAACTTCCGGTTTACAGGCATCGTCCTCGGCCAACAATTCCACCTGTTTTCCGAGAACTCCCCCTTTTGCATTGATCTCATCAACAACGATTTGGGCTGCTCTGACAGATGGGATGCCGTAAGATGCCAGATCACCACTATGCGCTCCGGCAACTCCCAGCTTGATCGTATCCGCAGCAAGCCCCGAACCCGGCACCAAAAGACATAACAACATCCCGACAACCACTGTAATCATCCAATTTTTAGACCTGTTTTTCATCATTGTCGTCTCCCTTTTTGAAATATTGTAGTTTTTTATCCGACATCATCCGCCAAGGTTTTGGTATAATAGTGGTTCATCTTTCCGGAGTCAAGAGTGAAACCCTTCTCAAATATATCTTGTGGTTTTACAAACAAACCAATATAATTTTACTCAGGAATCCGCAATATTCACAGTAAAAGGAAACATATGAAGCAAGTTGGTTTGGTAATAAAACCTGATTCCATGGCTGAAAAAAAGGCAAAAAAAAAAAAAAAATGGTTTACCGATCGAAATGTCAACGTGATCCGCAAACAATATTCCAAGATCGATGGTAATCCCCCTCAATTTGATTCTGAAACCGCTCCTCCTGATTTATCCTGTGTATTGGTTCTGGGGGGCGACGGAACCTTCCTGAGTGCAGCAAGGTGGATCGGAGATCGGGATATCCCCATGCTTGGAATTAAATTCGGTGATGTTGGTTTTCTCGCAGAAATTGCAGAAGAGAGTCTTTTCGATGTTGCGGAGACGATTCTGAGCAATAATTTTGATACAAGATTGCGATCCCGCTTAGAGGTGAGGGTCATCCGGGAGAATCAGGAAATTGCCTGCGAAACGGTTTTGAACGATATTGTGATCAACAAGGGAGCCTTGGCTAGGCTTGCCAACATTCAGACCTATATCAATGGTCGATACCTCACCACCTATAAAAGCGACGGACTGATCGTTGCAACACCGACCGGATCAACCGCCTATTCCCTTGCTGCCGGCGGCCCCATTATTCACCCTGCCGTATCCGGAATCGTAATGACGCCCATCTGCCCCTTTACCCTTACGAACCGGCCGCTGATTGTTCCGGACACGGTAATGATCGAAATCAAACTCGCTAAAATGTCCTCTGACATCATGTTGACGTTTGACGGGCAGAAGGGAATGGGGATCGATGACCGGGATACCATTGTCGTAAAGACCAGTCCGCACCCGATCCGAATCATCGTCATGCCGGACAGGCATTATTTTGATGTACTCAAAACCAAACTGCGATGGAGCGGTAGCCGGATCTGATATTCATTGATAGGCTATTGTAAAATCATTGATGTCAGTCTCCAAAATATTTGTTTTTTATAAATTGTGTCTTGGCAAAAAAAAAACTGCAATATATAGTACCTAAAAATCTTCATTTCTTGTCATTCCGGCGAAAGATAAAATCCGGCTATTTCAACTATTCTGGATGCCGACCTTCGTCTGAATGACGGCATTGAAAAATAAATACCCCCGGCTTTAGAAATCGGAAATCAGAGGGATTATGAAAAAAGTTGAAACAAAAATTGAAAATGGAGATTGTTTGGAAATCCTTAAAAAATATCCGGATAATTTTTTTAATCTGATTGTTACATCCCCTCCTTATGCGGACAGCAGAAGCAACACATATGGAGGAATCAAACCAGATGAGTATGTTGGATGGTTCTTACCAAGATCTGAAGAATTTTTTCGGGTATTAAAACCAGATGGAACTTTTATCCTGAATATAAAAGAAAAGGCGGTTGATGGTGAACGCCACACATATGTTATCGAACTCATACTATCATTACGCCGGCAAGGTTGGCTCTGGACAGAAGAGTTTGTTTGGCACAAAAAGAATTGTTTCCCCGGCAAATGGCCCAATCGTTTCAGAGATGCATGGGAACGATGTCTGCAATTTAACAAATCGAAGAAATTCAATATGTACCAGAAAGAAGTCATGGTACCCATGGGAACCTGGGCAAAGACCCGCTTAAAAAAGCTTAATGATACGGACCGTATTCGTGATGAATCAAAAGTGAATAGCGGTTTTGGTAAAAATATTTCAAACTGGATAGGTCGAGAAAAAGCTTATCCTACAAATGTTCTACATTTCGCTACAGAGTGCTACAATAAAAATCATAGTGCGGTTTTCCCTAAAACTTTACCGGAATGGTTCATAAAATTGTTTACAAAAGAGCATGATTGGGTATTGGATCCTTTTGTTGGGTCTGGAACAACATCTGAGGTAGCACAAAATTTAACCAGAAATTCTGTCGGTATTGATATTCTTTCAGACTATTGTGAACTTGCAAATAAAAGAACAGACTATTACCAGTAT
>CAYTGW010000161.1:0-9540 GCA_964437395.1 uncultured Desulfocicer sp. | reverse complement strand
GTTCGCTGAAGGGCGTCAGCGTTTTTTTTTTTTTTTTTATGGAACAGCAGGCCGGTGATTCCGGAAAGAGAATCTTCCTGGAACTGGCTCCTGGTTACACCCAGACGGGAACCCGGACTGCATGGGTTGTATATATCGACTTCTACTTCCGAATGTTGGGGATTGACCCGAATACCGCAGCATATTTTTCGATCCTGCTGCTGAACAAGATCTTTAAACCGGTTCCATTGTGAAAACGAATTGAAAACAATATGGTCACAAATCTTGAGCAGTATCTGGATATCAGACTCGCTGAAGGCTGCCGCACATGCATGAACTTCTCCACCGAATTCTTCGTGACCCAGCATGGCTTCGTGGGGAGAACTTGCACAGATCCCTTTCAGTGTGCTGCGGATCAATGGGAAGGTGCTGAACATGGCAAAACCTTTTAAAGCCAGAAGAATTTTACATCCGGTCCGGCTCTGGACTCTGGATAGTATATTCAGGTTCCTTTTCAAGGCGGATTCATCCAGAACAAAACAGGGAGTCGGGACAATATTCAGATCCAGTTTTTCAGGATAGTAATGGTTCATGTTTTTCCTTATCTTTCAAAATAGGTGTATCCGCGCATCCCGGAACGGAAAGCATTCATGATCTTTTTTCGTTCCTTTGGGGTAATCAATCCATTTCGGATCGATTGTTCGGCAAGATTTCGAAATCGGGCAATCATGTCTTTGGTGTCATATTCCACATAGGACAAAACATCTTCAACAGAGTCGCCTTCAATTTCCTTGATAAATTCAAAATCCCCTTCCTTTGAAATCTTGATGCTGACGATATTGGTATCGCCCAATAGATTATGCAGATCTCCTAAGGTTTCCTGGTAGGCCCCAACCAGAAAAATTCCCAGATAATATTCTTCATCCAATTTCAGATCATGAAGGGGTAGGGTATTTTTCACATCGTATTGATCAATAAAACGATCGATTTTACCATCGCAGTCACAGGTAATATCTGCCAGGATAACGTTCCGGGTAGGGGTTTCATTCAGCCGGTGAACCGGCATGATCGGGAAGAGATGACCAATGGCCCAGGAATCCGGAACAGATTGAAATACGCTGAAGTTTCCATAATAAATGTCTGCAATGGAAGTTTCAATTCCTTCCAGTTCCTGTGGAATGGTTTTCAGTTTTTTTACTTCTTTGATGATCCGTTGAATTACATTCCAGAAAATGTTCTCACACAGTGCTTTTTCCCTAAGAGTGATACTGCCGTGTTTAAAGAGCTGCCGGATTTCATCCCGGTAGTAAATTGCATCGTTATAGCACTCCTGGAGATTTTTGATATGCAGTACCTGCATGACATCCATCAGTTTGAACATGAGTTCATGGGATTCTTCCGGAAGTTTTAAGGGTATCGGATAGGTTTCAAAACAGCTTGCATCCAGCACATTGAACAGCAGGACAGAGTAATATGCAACCGTTGCACGACCGGATTCGGTTATGATGGTGGGATGAGGGATGCCTTTTTCATCAAGGGTGCCCATGATCACCTCAATGATGTCCGCGCAATACTCGTCTAATGAATAATTGCGGCTGCTGGTGAAGTTTGTGTGGGAACCGTCATAATCAACCGCCAGCCCGCCGCCAAGATCCAGGTATTTCATTGAAGCGCCTTCAAGCACCAGCCCCTCATAAACACGGATTGCCTCTGTAATGGCAAGACGGATATCCCGGATATTGGGTATCTGCGATCCAAGATGGTAGTGAAGAAGCTGAAGGCAATCCAGCATATTTGCTTCCCGTAACTGATCCACTACATGGAGAAGCTGTGTTGTATTCAATCCGAAAATGCTTTTGTCTCCGCTCGATTCCGTCCAATGCCCGCCTGCTTTGGTAGAGATTTTGATACGAATACCGATCAGCGGTTTGATCTCAAGTGCTTTTGCCCGTTCCAGGATCAGGGGAAGCTCACTGGGCATTTCAATGACCAGACAACAGATAAAGCCCATTTTTTTCGCATAAAGCCCCAGGTCAATAAACTCCTCATCCTTGTACCCATTGCAGATCAGACAGGCTTCCGGATCTTTCAGAAAGGATATGGCGGCAATCAGCTCGGCCTTGCTTCCTGCTTCCAGTCCATGGTGATATCGTGAGCCAAAATGGGTGACTTCTTCAACCACCTGTTGCTGCTGATTGACCTTAATTGGATAGACACCTCTGTATATTCCCTGATAACCGTACTCCTGAATGGCATGGTTGAAGCTTTCGTGAAGCCGCATAATCCTGGATTGCAGGATATCACCGAATCGGAGAAGCACGGGCATACCCAATCCCCTGTCTTTAATTCCGGATATGATATCCATCAGGCTGACCGATTTTTTTCCCTTTTTTCCTGTCGGGTGAATGACGACTTCTCCCTTTTTGGAAATATCAAAATAGCCGGAGCTCCATTTATGGATACCATAGAGATCTCTAGCATGATCAATCTGCCATCGTTCCAGGATTGTTTTGTTCACTTTATTCTGTTTGGGATGACTCATTTTATTTCTTTCCGGAAATTATGTTTACGATTTATTTCATTCAGCGATTCGACAATATTTCATACTATACAGATAAACTCTTTGATCTTCAACAGAAACCCTTATTTCCCAGAGGAACTAGCTGTTTTTTTAAAGTCAGGACAGGGCGGATGGAACCTGGGATTTTTGTTTGATCAGATAGGATTTTCAAAAAGGGAAAAGTATGGAATGGTTAAAGCTCCTCAGGAGTAAAAGTGACAACGTCATCAATTTTTTCCGCATTGGTCAGCAACATCATCAGCCTGTCCAGGCCAAGGGCATTTCCTGCTGCAGGGGGCATTGCCTCCAGGGATTGGAGAAATCGTTCCGGCATGGGATAGACTTTTTTATCCATGGTTTTCCGGGATTCCAACTCTTTCTCAAATCGAGCCCGCTGCTCTTTTGGGTCAGTGAGCTCGGTAAAACAGTTACAGAGTTCAATCCCGTTGATATACAGTTCAAAACGTTCTGCTAATTCGGGCTGAAGCGGTTTTCGTCTGGCCAGAGCTGCACAGACCGAAGGATAATCATACAGAAAAACCGGTTTGCCATATCCAAGCCGGGGCTCGATTTCAAGACCCATGATTTCATCGAATCGATTTTCTGCAAGTGCTTTTTCAACCGATAATGAGCCATATTGCATAAATGCATCAGAGACACGGAGCCGATCCCAGGGGGGCTGGATATCTGTTTTTTGATTTCTGAAATGGATGGAAGGGTCAGGTTGCACGGAACCAATCACTTCCGACAACATATTTTCACATTCCGTCATCAGGTCAAGATAGGTGGCGTTTGCCCGATACCATTCCAGCATGGTCAGTTCAGGAATATGAAAAGTGCCTCTTTCTTTTTTCCGGAAACATTTGCAGATCTGGAAAATTTTTTCAAACCCGGAAGCCACGAGACGTTTCATGCAGAGTTCAGGCGAGGTTTGCAAAAACCACGAACCGGATTCCTGGGCATCGATATGGGCCTCCGGTGCAGGAGCAGGAATCCGGACAGGGGTTTCGACCTCAAGATATCCTGTACGGATAAAATAAGTCCGGATGGCCTGAATGACTTTTGAACGCAGTACAAGATTGTGTTGTATGACGGTCTGCCTGGAGTAGTGCATCGCTATCTGCGTAACAGGTTTTTTTCAAAAAATTTGTCTTTTGTCCGGTTTTGAAGAAAGGCTTTTTGAAATGAATCGGAACCGGCTTCTTCATACCATTGCTGTCCTTGTTCAATACATTTATCGCAGGCATCTATCGGTATATGGACGGCAAGAACATGTGAACCTGTGTCTGCCGAAGTGTCAATTCGAATGGCACCCCCACAGTCCCGGCAAACCTGAATTTTTTCCTTCTGAAGTTCTGTGATTCCATCCGTGTCGTAATAGATCCTCCGTATTCTTTCCACAAAACCGTTTTTTGCTGTTTTTTGCAGTTGCTCTCTGAGTTGTTCCCGGGTACGCCAGGTTGCGAGAACGGTTTTGCCGACCTCTTTGATCTGGGCCGTTACCTGAGGAGACTGTCTGATTTTTTCCGGATTAAAATCCGGCTCACGGATTTTGCTGTAATCAAGACCCGCCATTGCCAGAATAATACCCGTATTCACATAAGGAAGCGCACCTTCTATGGAATAACCTCCTTCCAGCACAGCAATGTCTGCTTTGAGCATTGAGGTCAGCTCTGCATATCCTTTTGCAGAAAAGTTCATATTGGTGATGGGATCGGAATAGTGATTGTCCTGACCTGCGGAGTTGATAATCAGTTCTGGTTTGAAATCATCCAGTATCGGCAGTACGACATTTTCAATGGTATATAAAAAACCTTCATCGGACGTGTAAGGGGGCAGGGGGATGTTCAAGGTTGTTCCGGCAGCATTGGGTCCGCCGGCTTCATTGGTGAATCCGGAACCTGGATAAAGGGTTCTGCCATCCTGATGGAGCGAGATAAAGAGTGTGTTGGGGTCATGCCAGTAAATATCCTGGGTGCCGTCTCCGTGATGGCAGTCCGTATCAACAATGGCTACCCTTCCAACACCATAGGCGGCTCTCAGAAATTCGATCATGATGGCTTCAATATTTACATTGCAGAATCCCCTTGCACCATGAACAACGCGCATGGCATGATGACCTGGTGGGCGAACCAGCGCAAATCCGCATTCCACTTTTTTTTCAAGAACCGCCATTCCGATGGTTTTGGCTCCACCAGCACTGATAAAATGGGATTCGGTCATCACATGCCAACAATCCGGCACACAAAAGTGTATCCTGTTGACATCATTGATCGTAACAAGGTCGGGTTTATATTCTATGATGCCTTCTATATCAAAGATCCCTTCTTCTAAAACCTGATCCTGGGTGTAGAGCAGGCGCTCCTCTCTCTCAGGATGTGTTGGATCAATTGCCCAGTCAAAGGCAGGAAAGAAAACAAGACCTGTTTTTCGTTTGGCCTGTAGCATTTACGGCTCCGTTATTGGGTAAAAATCAGCCAATGTTCTATTGTATTAATCCGAAAGTTTTTGCAAAATCGATTGATATCGATGAATCAAACCAGGCTTCACTTGTGCCTTTATGCGGATATTCTTGCCTGTTGTGTGAAAGCCCCGTACCATATTGAATTGCTGATCTTCAAGAAGCTCAATCTCAAGATCCTCTGAATCCGCTCCTGTTTCAACTGCTTTATGTTTTAACAGATCAAAAGCGATCTTGATTGCTTTTTCCCGGGTAAAGTCCGCACTGATATTTTTTTTGTATTTTTCTTCAGGTGAGGTCAGGATGCCCCTTTCGGTGTCGGCAAAAAGGGAGACTTCACAGGTTGTTCGCGCAAGTGCGGCTCCGATTGCATTGGCTACCTTCCATCGGGGAACCAGCGTCACCTTATAGTCAGATATTTTTTCAAAATGCTCGGCAAAATAAGGTGCCGGCCCGCCCAGAACCATAATTTTTTTGGGTTTAACCTGATATCCTTCCTGAAGCTCATGAACAGTGTAAACCGGTTTGCTGTTTATTTCCGTCACCATTTTTTCTGCTTCCGTCAGTATCTTCCGGCATGCATGATCAAAAACCATATAGGCGGCTTTTTCCACAGGCACTCCCAGTTCAGAAGCAATGGTTTCAAAACCTTGGAAGGCTTTTTCCGTATCGCCGTCTTCCAATTTACCCATAATGGCCAATGCATCTGTCGGTGTCGGCTGGTTGCCGCCATAAACCATGGCAAAGCCTTCACGATCCGGCCCGACCTGAATCTGGCCGTTGATGATACGGATTACACTGTCTCCTCCAATCCCGAGAGATTTGCTCTTTAATGATCGTATCAGGGTTTTGTAGCCTCCGAGTTCGATCCCAAGTGGATCAAGTAAAGGGACCTGATTGATCAGGATGGCCATATCCGTGGTAGTTCCGCCAATATCAAAAATAAGAGCATCTTCTTCTTTTGGTGAGAAAGCCATCGCTCCCATAATACTGGCTGCCGGCCCGGAAAAAATGGTCTGGCCTGGAAAACCAATGGAAGATTCAAAATTCATGGTTCCGCCATCGGCTTTTAAAATCTGTATCGGGATGTTCATTCCTTGCTGGTCCAGGGAACGTCGTACAGCCAGGTAAAATTTTTTGTGTATGGGGAATACTGCGGCATTAAAAAAGGTTGTTGCGATTCTTCGCTGAAAATTCAGATTTCCGGATACCCGATGACCCAGAAAAAATTCATCAAACTGATTCCGCAAAATACGTCTGATTTCAAGCTCGTGGCTCGGATTTCTTGCTGAAAATTTCCCAACGATTCCAACGTGGCGAACACCCTCTTTCTTAAGTTTCTGGCCAATGCTCTGGATTTCATCAGGATCAATCTTTTCAATTCGTCTTCCCCTGTGATCAATTGATCCTGCGACCGGGTAAAATTGCTTGTTGGTCTGGAAGAGCATGGGATCAATCCCAGGCCCACTTGACACAATCATCCCTACTTCAGGCGTTTTCCCCTGAATGATGGAATTGGTTGTGAGCGTTGTGCTTAATACAATTCTTTTGATATCTTTCGGATTGATATCCGATGTGATTTTTTCAAGACCATCCAGAACGGTTTTAAAAAGATTGGTTGCATCTGTGTGAACTTTGATTTCTTTGACAATACCCTGCTTGTCAAGCAGAACGACATCGGTATGCGTACCGCCCACATCAAGTCCTATTATCATGGTTTTTTCCTGGTTATGATATCGAAAGAATGTGTGTGGCAAAAATGTTCATCGAAAAAGAATTGTATTTTATTCACATTTCATCTCAATCCGATTCAATCAGAATCATGGTCTTTGATTTTCAAAGCAATAATGGTTGAGTTGCCTGAAATAAACATCGTTTGTTAAACAGAACTACCGTAAAAAGTGTAACCTGTCAATAAAGAGTAATGGTGAATTCTATAGACATCGCCTATTGAAAGGTTCAGAAGAATTGAGTAGGGTCAAACTTGTTTAAATGATCAAAAGTTTGAAAAGGAAAAATTATTATTGAACGAAGAACTGACCAAACATCTGAATAAAACGATTGTTATCCGGGGAAGGGAGATCCGCAATCGGCTATTTTTGGCTCCCATGTCCGGTCTTGGACATATTGCTTTTCGGGAATTATTGGAGGTGTATGGCGGATATGGCCTTCTTTTTTCTGAAATGTGCAGTGCCAGAGCTGTCCCGCAGGAAAACAGGCATGTTTCACCGGTTTTCAGTTGGCGGGATCAGGAGCTTGATCAACTGGTCTGCCAGCTTTTTGGAGCTGATCCAGACACCATGGCCTCTGCTGCCATGCGTGTTGAACAGGAAGGCTTTTACGGGGTGGATCTCAATTTTGGCTGTTCGGTGGCTGCAATCTGCAAAAAAAATTGCGGGGCAGCATTGTTGCGGGATCCACAGCTTGCTGCAGGCATTGTGTCGGCGGTCCGGAAAAAAGTCTCTATTCCTCTTTTTGTTAAATTCCGGACAGGCTGGAAGGATGATCCCGAATATGCGGCTGATCTTTCAAAGAGGTTTGAGGATGCAGGTGCGGACGCACTGACATTTCATCCCAGGGTTGCCCCGGACAGGCGATCCAGGCCACCGAAGTGGGAGTATATCGGATGGGTCAAGAATCGTGTTTCCATACCGGTATTTGGCAATGGAAACATTTTTGATGAAGAGGATTGCCTGATGATGTTGAAAAAAACAAACTGTGATGGAATTGCAATCGGACGGATTGCCATTGCACGGCCATGGATATTTTCGATGTGGACAGAGGGTTTTTCTCCGGATCAGAATATCTACAAAGATGTAGCATTACAGATGAGTCTTTTGCTGGAAAAATACTATACCCCTGAAAGAGCCATAAAAAGATTCAAAAAATTTGCCATCTACTTTGCAGCCAATTTCCGTTTCGGCCATTCCATTTATTCAAAACTCTGCAAAGGCGAAACCATGCCGGAGATTCGGGACAATATTCAAGCTGTTTTTCAGACAGTTCCGGAGGTTGTTGAAAGACCGAATATGAACATGTTTACAAATTAGGTGAAATGTTTTTCCGGTTCAATGTTTAAAAGCCGTGCAGCGTTATTTCCGAGGATGTCCTTTCGTATTTTTGGATCGATGCCCGCGGTGTCCAGTTCTTTAAAATACCGGGCAGGGGAAAGCAACGGGAAATCACTTCCGAAAAGGATTTTTTCATGCCCGGCGATCGCGCAGGATAATGAGTATATTTCCGGATGATACAGAAATGGGGATGCAGCTGTGTCATAATAGATATTTTTCAATACATCACGGGTCTCTTTTTTTAAAAGCCGGTAAAAGAAAATTCCTCCTCCCCAGTGAGCCAGAACAATCCGGTTGTCTGGAAAGCGCAGCGGAATTTCATAAATCTGTAAAAGGGTGTTTGGCGTTTTTCCCGGATATTGGTGTCCGACCGGCTCATTAGTATGAATCAGCACCGGCAGGTTTTTCTCCTTGCATATCTCCATGATCGGCTGGAGATGGTCCAGACTGTTCCGGTCAATGCCGGATTGGTAAAAGGCAAGTTCCCCAACCCCGGAAAGACCTCCCTGAATACATCGTTCGGTTTCTTTTGCAGCATCTTCTGCGGATGGGTCAAAACAGGACAGCCCTTTGAACCGTTTCGGATATCTGGAAACCACCTCCAGTATGTAGTCATTGCAGAATTTGCTGGTCTCTATATTTTTCCAGGGAAATCCGAATACGACAGATATATCGATCTGATTTTGATCCATGGAATCCAGGATAGTTTCCGCAGTAACCAGTTTTGATTTGTCGGAATCATATAAAAGCTTGAATGCCGGCTCATGGTGAAAGTATCTCTCTCGGTTCTGACAGAGCTCCTCCGGGAAAACATGGGTATGAAAATCGATGATCATGATGACCTTTTTTTACAGTCTTCTGTTTTTTCTCCCCATCAATTCTGCCTGAACAGAGAGAATCGATGGGAAGGGGTTATCGGTTTTAATAGCGGTAGTGATCCGGTTTGAAAGGACCTTCAACCGGAACGCCAAGGTAATTGGCCTGTTCTTGGGTCAGTTTAGTGAGCTTTACACCGAGTCGGCCCAGATGCAGTCTTGCCACTTCTTCATCCAGCGTTTTCGGAAGTGTATACACCTTTTTTTCCAGCTTCTTTGTTGCCAGTTCAATCTGAGCCAGGCATTGATTGGTAAAGCTGTTGCTCATCACAAAGCTGGGGTGACCGGTCGCACATCCCAGGTTGACCAGCCTTCCTTCTGCAAGAATAACCAAAGATTTTCCGGATTTGAGGTTCCATTTATCAACCTGGGGTTTGATCTGAATTTTTTTGCAATCCGGGGATTTCAGCAGGTAGGACATTTCGATTTCATTATCAAAATGACCGATATTACAGATGATGGCCTCATTTTTCATTTTTTCCATATGTGCACCGGTGATCACGTGGTAGCATCCTGTCGCGGTAATAAAGATATCTCCCATGGAAGCTGCATCCTCCATGGTCAATACCTGGTAGCCTTCCATGGATGCTTGCA
>CAYTGW010000160.1:0-9850 GCA_964437395.1 uncultured Desulfocicer sp. | reverse complement strand
TCGAAAATTGCTTATGCAGCATGATTATACTATTTAATTGCCGGGTTAATATTTTCCCCTCGCTACATGTAGACCACAACCAGTATACGACCAAAGGCATCCATTCCAATAGTGATATATCGTTGCTCACCACGCTGGAAATCTTCAAGTGTAACTGCGTTTGGGTCATCAAAGACCGAAAATGTATCAGCAAACGAGATTCCATGTTTGGACTTATTCTCTTTTGCCTTCGATTCATCCCATTCAAACATGATGGCCTATTATATGTACATTTGTATGCACATGCCAAGTGTTTAACGGCAAACCATTTATTTACTGATCAATTCGTTTTGATATCAACCAACATAATTATGAGGCAAATCTTGAATTCAAGTCCTGTCTTTTATTTGGTTAAAATTTTATTTTTCAATTTTTTGCATAATATTCCATGTGCCAAATTATTCAAGACTTTTTTATATGATAACAAATTGTTATTCGGTAGCATGGAATGCGGTGGCCGGAGCGGAATGAATGATTTTATAGCGGAGTCGTTCACTGTCTGAATGGATTAGGGATCGTTGGCAAAAAACAGCTTTGTTTCCCGGTTGCTGTTTGATTCCGATATTTGGGAAGCATTGAGAGCGTTCTTTACATTTTACACACCTGTTTTTTGCTTACGAGCCCTTATTCATGAGTTTGAACGACGCAGTCTTAAAATTATTCATGGAGCGGGGGGGATTGTTTTTATTTACAAGTGTTTGAAAAGATTGGAAAACACTCCCCTTCGCCCCCCTCAAGGTGGGAATTATTGAAGAATACCCTCAATGGGGGATTATGGTTCATGACTTGAATCCTGTTGTGTTTTTTGAGATAACTCCGGAACAATGTCATGTTTATGAGCAGAATGATCCGGAAATGAAAAGGGAATGAACCCATTGTCTCATATGATTTTTCATCCAGTAATCACCAGGTGGTTCGAGAGAACCCTGGGGCAGCCAACCGATATTCAGCAGATCGCCTGGCCGAGAATTGCCGACAAAGAGCATGTTCTGATAACCGCTCCGACTGGAAGCGGGAAAACCTTGACTGCTTTTTTATGGGCTATTCATCAGTTGATGACGGGTGTCTGGCCGGGCGGGCAGATCCGGGTGGTTTATGTATCCCCGGCAAAGGCGCTGAACAATGATGTCCGGCAAAATCTGCTCCAGCCGATTGAAGAACTGGAGGAGTGTTTCCGGAAAGAGGGGGAAGCGTTTTCACCTGTCCGGGTGATGACACGCAGCGGTGATACTTCACAGGATGAACGAAGAGGGATGCTGAGAAAGCCGCCTGAGATTCTGATCACAACCCCGGAAAGCCTTAACATTCTCATCAGCTCTCCTAATGGCCGTAGGATGCTGACCCATGTCTGCTCTGTTATCCTGGATGAAATCCATTCTGTTGCAAACAGCAAGCGCGGAACACACTTGATGACAGCGGTTGAACGGCTGGTTCCTCTTTGCGGTTCGTTTCAGCGGATTGCACTCTCGGCAACCATCAAACCCCTTTCCAAAATAGCGGATTTTATCGGTGGGTATGAGATGGAAGGAGATCCTCATCAACCGGTTTATAAGAAACGGCGGGTAACCATTATCGAGTCAAAATCAGAGAAGAGAATGGAGGTGTCAGTCTGTTATCCGGATCATGCAGATGAAAACCTTGTCGACAACTCAAGATGGCCTTTTCTCGCTGACCATTTCCGAACCATTATTCGGAAAAACCGGTCTACGCTGTTGTTTGCCAACAGCAGGCGGCTGACGGAAAAGATCACCCGGCTGATCAATGAACAGGAAGGAAGTCTGATCGCGTATGCCCATCATGGCTCCTTATACAAAGAGATCCGTCTGGCTGTGGAGCAGAATCTGAAAAACGGAAAACTGAAAGGCATTGTGGCGACGAACTCACTGGAACTGGGGATCGATATCGGTCAATTGGATCAGGTAATTTTAATCCAGACGCCTCCTACGGTCTCATCAGCGGTTCAACGGGTCGGACGTTCCGGTCATCGTGTCGGATTGACCAGCAAGGGTCTTCTGTTTCCAACCCATGGCCGGGATTTCCTCCATGCAGCGGTCATGGCAAAATGCATCCGGGAAAAAGAGATCGAGTCCATGATCCCGGTTTCCTGTCCGCTGGATGTGCTGGCCCAGCTTATTCTTTCCATGACCTGCGTTGAAATCTGGGATATGGATCATTTGTTTGCCTCGATCCGTGCCAGTTACGCATATCACAATCTTTCCCGGAAGCAGTTTGATCTGGTGATGGATATGCTGGAAGGCCGCTACTCCGATACACGAATCCGGGAACTCCGGCCCAAAGTTTCCATTGATAGGATACGAAACACAGTACAGGCCAAAGATGGCATGAAAATGCTTGTATATATGGCCGGAGGTACGATTCCGGACCGGGGGTACTTCAATCTTCGAACCGCAGACACCAAAGCGAAGATCGGTGAATTGGATGAAGAGTTTGTGTGGGAGAGAAGGGAAGGGGATACCTTTGCACTGGGAACTCAGGTATGGCGGATTCAAAAAATTACCCATAACGATATTGAGGTAACTGCTTCAAAGGCAAAGCCCGGCATCATTCCGTTCTGGAAGGCAGAGGCCGGAAACCGGGATTTTGCACTCTCTGAAAAAATCGGATTATTCCTGCAGGATGCCAATACCAGAATAGACCGGGAACAGAAGACGTTCAAAAAGGAACTGATGAATGACTACTGCATGGAGGAATCCGCGGCAGAGGAACTCATCCGGTTTCTTGTACGACAACAGGAGAGTACAAAATCGGATCTTCCACACCGGTATCATCTTCTGATTGAACATTTTGATGATCCAATGAACCAGGGTGACCGGAAACAGGTGATTCTTCATTCCATCTGGGGTGGACGCATCAATCGTCCTTTTGCCATGGCTCTTTCTGCGGCATGGGAGAACGAGTATTCCTATCCCCTGGAAGTGTTTGCCGATGATGATGCAGTCCTTCTTCTGCTTCCCCATTCATTTGGCATCGAAGATGTTTTCAGGCTGGTAAAGGCGGATAAAATTGAAGCCCTGTTGCGTATTCAGCTTGAAAAAACAGGCTATTTTGGCGCCAGATTCAGAGAAAATGCAGGAAGGGCTTTGCTGCTGCCGAGAGCAGGCTTTCATAAGAGAATGCCGCTCTGGCTGAACCGTCTGCGGTCGAAAAAGCTGCTGGATTCCACCCGGAAAAAAAAGGATTTTCCGATTGTGCTGGAAACCTGGAGGACCTGCATTCAGGACGACTTTGATCTGGAAAATCTGAAAAAACTCCTGGATGAAATCGAGGATGGGCAGATCCGGATTTCCCAGGTGAAATCTATTTTTCCTTCCCCGTTTTCAAATGGTCTCATATGGCAGCAGACCAACAAGCATATGTATGAAGATGATACACCGGATAGCGGCAGTAATCATTCCGGGATCAGCAATGATCTGATTCGTGAGATCACAGGAGAGATCGATCAGACAGGGATCATACCGGAAAAGGTTTTCCAGGTGCTAGAAGAGAAGCTTCATCGGACAGCAAAGGGGTATTCTCCTTCCTCTTCTCAGGATTTGCTGGACTGGCTGAAAGAGCGATTGATCATTCCGGAAGAAGAGTGGCAGAGGCTGATCCACGCCATGAAAAGAGACCATGGATTGCAGGAAAAAGAGATTCTGGCTTTGCCCGGTGTCCGGGCGATCCGGACACGGTTCCCGGCTGGAAAGATTCCTCTGATATGCGCCATTGAAAATTTACCCTATGTTGCCAGTGCCTTTTCTATATCCAGAAAAGATTTCAGCATCATGCCGCTGGAAGAAGACAGAAAAAGCATTATGCCGGAAATGGAACAGGATATTGAAACTGTTTTTTCAAAATCCGGAGATACAGGTGATGGCCTGTCTTATGAATTTCTGATCCGATGGCTTTCCTATTATGGCCCGATTCCGGAAGTTTTCCTTCAGGAGGTTTTTGGCCTTTCAGATGATCAACTATCGGAAGCAATTGCTTCTCTGCTTGAAGCAGATCAGATTGTGCGGGCAAGGCTGCGGAAAGAAATTCAATATCATGAAATCTGCGACCGGGAAAATTTTGAAATCCTGCTTCGCATGGCCCGGAAGGCAAGGCAACCCGCGTTCCATGCACTTTCACTGGATTGTCTGCCTCTTTTTCTGGCCCATTTTCAAGGCCTGACCATGCCCGGCGAAACACTGGATGATCTTCAGAATCGCATGGATCAACTGTTCGGGCTGTGCTTGCCGGCTGCATCCTGGGAAGAAAATATCCTGCCGGCCAGACTCAAACCCTATCATACAGTATGGCTGGACAGCCTGATGCAGACAACGGATCTGATGTGGTTCGGGTGCGGTGATAAAAAGATCGGATTTTCATTTCAGGAAGATATAGCGCTTTTTTCTCAGGCTTCCGGCCGGAATGATCCGGGTTCCAAAACGCAATATGATGAAAAATGCACAGATCTTTTGCCTCAATTGAACGGCAGGTATAGTTTTTTTGATATCATGAATCACTCTGGTTTTGGCTCGGAAAAGGCTTCGAAGGAGATCTGGAAACTGGCCTGGGAGGGGATTCTCACAAACGATACCTATCTTGTCCTGAGAGAAGGGATTTTGAAACGGTTTACACCGGAGAAAGTGACGAAAGAGAATCCGGGAAGAAGAGGGCAGTATAACCGATGGAAGCGATCCAGGCCGATGACTGGAAGCTGGTTTTTCACCCGGCATATGAATGGGCACGAGCTTGATCCCCTAGAGCAGGCAGAGATCCGGAAAGAAAGGGCACGCCAGTTGTTCCGGCGGTATGGAATCATTTTCCGGGAAATCCTGTCACGGGAGATTCCTGCCTTAAGCTGGGGGGCCTTGTTCAAGACCTTTCGGATCATGGAACTTTCCGGAGAGATCCTGTCCGGACAGTTTTTTGAGAATATCAGCGGCCTTCAGTTTATCTCCCATGAGGCATTCCGGTTATTGCAGAAAAAGCTTCCGGATGATTCGATTTACTGGATGAGTGCAATGGACCCGGCTTCTGTGTGCGGAATGAATCTGGATCTGCCTGAAACAGATCTGCCTTCGAGACTTGGAACGACCCATCTGGTGTTTCACGGGAAAAAGCTTGTGCTTGTTTCCAGGAGCGGTGGCAAACAACTGACCTTTCATGTTCAGCATGATGATGTGAACATATTGGAATATCTCCATTGCTTTCAAACTTTCCTTTCCCGCAGTTTCCATCCTGTCCAATACATCCGGATTGAGACCATCAACAATGAACCTGCAAAAGAAAGTCTTTATGTGGATTCGCTCAAGGCTTTTGGTTTTGAAAAAGATTACAAGGGGCTTGAGCTCCGGAAACGGTTCAACTGAAATGGTACGGGTATAATCAAAACTGTTGAATGATCGAATTATGTGGGAGCGACTTTCAATCGCGATATGGCTTTTTTAAGACATCACGCAAGACATTGCTGTCGCGGCAAGATGCCGCTCCCACAATGAGTGTAATCAAAATTGTCAGGCAATCGAAACCCAATATTTTTTTATTGCATCCCAGACAAATAACTCCGTTGAATGCATCCTGGTTTCATGGTAAAAACGGTTTTCTGGAGTAAACAGGAAGGTGATCCGGGGGAAACCATTATCAAAAACAAGATTCCAGAATCCGGGGCAGAACGGGGGAGCCCATGAAAAAAATTGTGATTATCGGCGGCGGATTCGCGGGTCTCAACGCGGCAAAGGGACTCGGGAATTGTGAAGATGCGGAGGTCATCCTCATCGACCGGAGCAATTATCACCTGTTTCAGCCCCTGCTTTATCAAGTGGCCATGGCCGGGCTGAGTCCGGCAGAAATCGCCGTTCCCCTGCGCTCGATCCTGTCCAGATACAAAAACATCCGGATTCTCCAGGGAGAAGCCCTGGGTGTGAATCCGGATGAAAAATATGTGACAACAACCATCGGGCGGTTTGACTATGATTACCTGATCCTGGCCTGCGGGGCTTTTCATACCTATTTTGGCAATGAACAGTGGGAACCTCATGCACCGGGACTCAAGACGCTGGAACAGGCAACGGAAATTCGGAGGCGGGTGCTGTCGGCCTTTGAACAGGCGGAAGCCGAGCCGGATCCGGAAAAAATGTCCCGTCATCTGACATTCATCATTGTCGGTGGCGGCCCAACGGGTGTAGAACTGGCCGGAGCTCTGGGTGAACTGAGCCGCCAGACTCTGGTAAAAGATTTTAAAAATATCGACCCGACTCTTGCACGGATTATCCTTCTTGAAGCAGGGCGTCGCATTCTTCCGACGTTTTCCGAAAAACTCGCCCGTAAGGCTGCCCGGAGTCTGGAGTATCTCGGAGTTGAAGTCTGGACCAACAAACGGGTCACTCTCGTGGATGAGACCGGCATTGAAATCGGGAAGGAAAAACTTCTGGCCACAACCGTTATCTGGGCAGCGGGCATCCGGGCTGCCCGGTTCCTTACAGGAGTTGATGTGGAAACCGATTCCCAGGGCCGGGTGATGGTATTGCCGGATCTGAGCGTGAAAGGACATCCGGAAATTTTTGTGGCAGGAGATCAGGCAAGGGTGTCCGACGATAAAGGCAAGCCGCTTCCCGGCATAGCTCCCGTGGCTCAACAGCAGGGGGAATATCTCGCACGGAGCATCTGCGGGAACATCCGGGGCGAGATTGGAAAATCGTTTCAGTATAAAGACCGGGGGCAGCTCGCCACCATCGGCAGAAGCCGGGCCATCCTTGAATATGGATGGCTCCAATTGAGCGGATTTCCCGCTTGGTTCATGTGGGTCGTTATCCATATCTATTTTCTCATTGGATTTCAGAACCGGCTTTTTGTTTTCCTCAGATGGGCATCATCCTATCTCTCCTTCAACAGGGGGGCCAGGCTGGTGGTGAATAAAACCTGGCGATTATACCCGGATGAAGAAGAAAAAGAGAAAGAAAAAAATTGAGATGAAACCGTTTACAGGGTGAACGATAGAGGAAGGTAGTTTTTTATGGATATCATGCAGGCTGTAATTTTAGGGATTGTTGAAGGATTGACGGAATTTTTACCGGTTTCTTCAACCGGACATCTGATTGTCGCAAGTGACTTGTTGAAAATCGTTGAGACCGATGCACACAAAGCATACCTGGTCATTATTCAGCTCGCGGCTGTTCTGGCCGTGATCGCCAATTACCGGGACAAATTCACGTTGAAGAAGCTGGATCTGTGGAAAAAAGTGCTGCTGGCGTTTATGCCCATGTCGGTTGCCGGCCTTCTGTTTTACAAGCTGATCAAGGTGATGTTTTCCGTCCATGTGGTTGCGGTCATGTTTATTGTCGGCGGGATTATTTTTCTGATTGTGGAGCGTTTTTACAAAGAACAGCCGGGGCTTGTCCGGGACGTTGAACAGATAAGCTACCGGCAGGCTGCGTGGATCGGCCTGGGACAGATCCTTGCACTTGTCCCCGGAACCAGCCGTGCGGGGGCGACGATTATCGGTGCGCTTCTGGTGGGATTGAGCCGCAAAGCCAGTGCCGAGTTTTCCTTTCTGCTGGCCCTCCCTATTATGCTGGCAGCGAGCGGGCTGGATCTGCTGAAACATTACAAGGACTTCAGCAATGAGCTGCTTTTTTTTCTGGCCGTAGGTTTTGCGGTGTCTTTTGTGGTGGCCTATTTTGTGATCCGGGTTTTTGTAAAGTTTTTAGAGAACTACACTTTCGTGAGCTTTGGCATATACCGGATTATTTTCGGTATCACGCTACTCTTTTTTTACCACAAACTTCCTTTATAGTTGAAGACTCGTATGGTACAGTATGGCTGAGCATGATAAATATTTATGAAAAACCGTCAAAATCAAAATAAGGGGATGATGATCTTCCCCCGGATTTCAAAAAGAACAAGCTTGAAATCTATCGGGGGGATCACGTCCAGAAACAACAGTATGACATTCTATGTCAAAACGTTTGGATGTCAGATGAATGTCGCTGATTCAAGTGCCATATCGAATGGGTTGGTTTCACACGGTTTCATTGAATCCGCCATTCCCGAAGAGGCCGATATTATCATTATTAATTCCTGCACGGTGCGGGAAAACACAGAGAAGCAGGCGTTGACAGAGGCGGGAAAATTCAAGACCTGGCGCAGGGCAAAAAAAGGGAGAAGGCTGGTACTGATTGGGTGCGCGGCAGAGCGGCTGGGGGAAGGGGTGAAAAAAAGCTATCCGTTCATCGACATAGTGATCGGGGCGAAAAAAATAGAAGAAGTGCCTACAATCATAGCCGGTTATTTCAAATTTCAGATTTCGGATTTCAAAGCCACGAATAAGAATGATGAAGTGTGTGGACAGGCCGGCGACTATGCCGCCTCACCCCAAGCCTCTTCACCCTCCATAGAGGGAGTTCCTCCTGCGAAGGTTTCGGAGTATGTAAATATTATGCGGGGGTGCAATAACTTTTGTTCTTACTGCATCGTGCCTTATGTGCGGGGCGCGGAAGTATCCATCCCGGCGGACAGTATAATCGCTGAAATCGAAAGACAGGTCCGGAACGGGACGAAAGAGGTCACCCTACTGGGACAGAACGTGAACTCCTATACCTATCAAGGGCTGGACTTTGCGGGATTATTGGAAAAGATCCATGGGATTGACGGGCTGCTGCGCATTCGTTACATGACAAACCATCCCAAGGACATGAACCAAAGGATAATCCAGGCGATAGCCGGTCTGCCGAAAGCCTGCAACCACATCCACCTGCCCCTGCAGTCAGGCTCGGACCGGGTACTGGGGCTGATGAACCGGCAGTATACCGCGGCGCAGTATATGGAAATCGTCAAAAAAATAAAGGAAGATATTCCCGGAGTAAGCGTTTCTTCCGATGTGCTTATCGGCTTCCCCGAGGAAACGGAACAGGATTTCCAGGAAACCTATTACCTGGTGGAAAAGGCTGGTTTTGATTTCTGCTATGTGTTCACGTTCTCGCTCCGAAAGGGTACCGCAGCCTATGAACTGGGCGACCGCGTCGGCAAGGAAGAAAAAAAGAAGCGTCATGTCAGAATGCTCTCCCTGACAAACCGGATCGCGTCGGAAAGTAATAAGCGCTTCATCGGCAGGACAGTGGAGGTTCTGGCGGAGAGGATGGAAGGCCCTAGGATGCTGGGAAAGACCATGGACAACGGCCCGGTTGATTTTTTGTGTGATCGGTCATTTCTGGGCAAAATTGTAAAGGTAAAGATAGTTGAAACAAAGGTGCATTCTCTAATAGGAGAAATCGTACAGTAGCTGCAAATTTCAGATTTCGGATTAGGGTATAGCCATTCGAAACCGGATAATTTGAAATATCATAAAAAAAACGGAGGAACCGTCATGTCCAGGAAAGAAAAAATAATCAAAATAAAGGTCAATGAAAAGTGGTGTGAATTCTCGCTGAATCAAGATATTACACCCAATATGACTTTATCTTTTTTATTGCGCGAAAAACTTGGGTTGACAGGCCTCAAGGTTTCCTGTGATGAGGGCGCCTGCGGGGCTTGCACGGTTTTAATGGATGGCAGGGCCGTTTTATCCTGTCTCACCCTTGCTGTCCAGGCTCATGGGCATGAAATTATCACCATCGAAGGACTTGCTGAAAATGATCCTGTTGTAAAAGCCTTTTCAGAACAATGTGAACCAGGCTATGGAACCGCTCTGCAATGTGGATTTTGCACTCCTGGATTTGTCATGAGTACAAAGGCCTTGCTGAATGAAAAGCCCAAACCCAGTCTCAGCGATGTCAAAGAAGCGCTTTCCGGACATATCTGCCGCTGCGGTTGTTATGCCGGAATTGCG
>CAYTGW010000159.1:0-9923 GCA_964437395.1 uncultured Desulfocicer sp. | reverse complement strand
GAAGCGGATGTTATCATCAATCTGGCTGGACGAAATATTTTTCATTTCTGGACACAGGCCTATAAAAACCAGATATATGAAAGCCGGATACGCACAACCCGGAATCTGGTGGATGCTTTGCCGGACCAGACAAATATTTTGTTTTTCAGTGCATCTGCCGCAGGATATTACGGTAGCCAAGCAGATCAAATCCTGACCGAAGACAGAGAGCCTGGCAGGGATTTCCTTGCGAAAGTATGCGTTGACTGGGAAAAAGAAGCATTTGAAGCGCAACAAAAAGGAGTACGGGTCGTTACTATGAGATTCGGCGTTGTGATGAGGCCGGACGGCGGCGCCCTGAAAAAAATGATCCCTGCCTATAAACTGTTTGTCGGAGGCCCGCTCGGCAACGGCAGGCAATGGTTCCCCTGGATTCATATTCAGGACCTGATGGCAGCCGTTTCCTTTATCATTGAAAAACCGGAAATCAATGGCCCAGTCAATTTTACAGCGCCCGGCATGATACAAAACCACACCTTCTCAAAAGCACTGGGACGTGCCTTGAAAAAACCCTCATTTTTCAAAACTCCGGGTTTTCTGATCAGACTGCTGATGGGAGAACTGGGCGAAGCATTTCTGGCCAGCCAGAGAGTCATACCACAAAAACTTGAAAAACACGGTTTTTCATTTATCTATCCGGATATTGATGCAGCTTTGAGCCAATTTCAAAACGATTAAAAAGCGTCACACCGGCGAAAGTCGGTGTCCAGAAAAAGGGCGAAAATACTGGATAGCGCTACGCTTCACTGCGTGTCCGGGTCTCCGCTTCGCTCCGCCCGGAATGACGGGGTTTATTCCTTTTCAGTGATAAAAAACTTAAACATCGAGAATAATATACTTTTGAAATTAGCTCTTCTTCACCAGGTGACCCAGATGGGTTAAAAACTGATCTGAGCCCTTGGTATTCAGTATCCAGAGATAATACATTTTTTGAAAAGGAATCGAATTTTCTCCCGCATATGAGGCCGGGAACAGCAATACCGGGATTTCATAAAGTTTGACTTTCAGCAGGATCTGGGAAAGCAGTGAGGAAAGAATTTCCTGAGGCAGGTATTCCTGATCCAGAACAAATATGTTCACGCAGTTGGTCAGATCGGATATATTCAGCCCGATATCGGACAGATTAAGTAGAACAATCGCTTTCAGGGTATCATGTTTTTTCACGGAAAAAAGATATTTGTTTCTCCGTAATCCCAGTTTTTTATATTCACCGGACAATCCGCGATTCGTTAAAGCGTTGGGCAACAGATCAAGGGCGTTCAGCATAAGCCCGTTTGATGATGCACGATATGAATTCTCGAATTCAATCAGATCCTGCGGAAGGGTTTTGTTCAGCTTCCACGGATGGCTCAAATTTGGTTTATCTACTGTGTCTTTCCGGTATCGGAAATAGGCAAAACTATCAAGGGAGCACATCCTGGGATCATTTATTTTTTGTGAACCTTCTTTAAAAACAAGATTGCTGAACTTATTATCCGAATCAAAGTAGTTCAGAACATAATCCATATGCAGTGATGAGAATCTGTGTGAGTCATGAACAAAACGAGCCACCTGATTCAATACTCCAAGCCGGGCCTCAATGATCGGCGAACCGGCCGCTTCATGATGTATCAGCCATGAATTTTCATAGAATCGCAGCATGGCCATATGTCCCTTGATAACGCTGTCTGTTTGATAAATAAAGTGCCTGGCCAGATCCGGATTGCTGTCATACAGTTTTTTATAGGTTTCTTTGATGTTCTGGTTATCGGATTGGATGGAAGCATACCGATCCGGTTTCATCATGCCTGTTTTGAAAAAAAACTTCCAGGAAGCTTCTATATCCACCTTATTGTCAATATAGGTATTATCGTTCTCCACCTGACTCAGAATGGATAATAATTTCATATGATCCGCGGGATGAATATCGATGATGGCGATACCACACCGGACAAGATTGCCACTGCTGTTTTTTCCGGACAGTTTTCGATACACCACCTGCGCCAGACATTTTATGGAAAACCCTCCGGCAAATTTCACTTCCAGATCCGGTATCACCATGCCGGTCACGATCAGAGAATTTTCTTCCGACTCTTCAATTCCAAAGCCGGACCCGGAAATATTCAACACTTTCCTCTGGACATTCTCATCGGTAAATGGATGTTTGAATAAAATATCCGGCGATGGAACCAGGATATGACGCTGACTGCGATATTCGCTGGGTTTGAACCTCTGGATCTGATGATTCAGCGGTTCAAGAATATAGCTTCGATCCCTGTTACTGCCGCTCTGCCTCAATATTTTACACTCACCTGAATACAGGGTATGGGTTTCCGATGAAAAGAGGATGTTCACATGGGAATCCGGATTGATTTCAAGAGTTGTCTGCTGGGGTGTCTCCCGTGTTTTGACTTTAAATGTAAGGGGAGAGAATTCAGTCAACACGCCTTTTTGCACAGATCCCTCCTGCGTCATCTGGACATTTACCCCTTTACAGGGATATCGCCTGACCTTGCGCTTGCCGATTTCAGTATAAGTTTCGGGCAAGGAAAAACTGATTTCATGCGGATCAATGCTGATTACTTCCGGAGACACACATAACAGGTTGTTCTCATCTGTGACAAGAAGACTCTGGAACCGGTACGTTTTTAAAATCTGTTGTATCCCGGCTGTATTTGTCCAGGTGCAATCCAGCCGGCTTCCGTGACATATCTTTGTAAACAAACTGCGCCTGATAGATCGATTGAATTTCACATGTTTGAAAACAGCCAGTATGGTACCGCCCTGGAAATTGATATAATTCAGTATATCTACCAGTTGTTCTTTGGAACCGACATTTCGCTTGTAAATTTTGTGGGGTTTGGATTTGGTCCGGACAGGGTGAAATAATTTTTCTGTCTTGGAATTTGCTGAACCAACCGGTCGATAGATTGTATGTTTTTTTTGAATCGATTCCATTTTCGCCCATCACCCATTTTTCGGTTTTAAGTCATTTATGTTATGGAAATCATAAATCAAAATCATATTGTTCCTGCAATTACAGCAAAGATCATACCAAGATCTTATATATCTACATTTTATTATAATTTCAACTGATTAATATATTTTTATCCTGTGCCGACCGGTTGAATATGAATTGAAGGTTCCTATATTGTGTAAAAGTTTTTATAATAATTATAATAATTTATTCACGATTTGCAGCAGCCGGTTCCCCCGAGTGATCTGTTATGGTTTTTCTTCCGGTATTCTGTATCTGTTATTATGAATCGAATGTGATAAACAAAAAAACAGATGCGGATTCATACAGAAGAATCCAGGATGGATGAGTATCAAATCTGGAAACCGATACCGGGGGAATTCAATGGATCATAATTTTTTACTTGCAGACAGAACCAGACAGATCAATGCCAGCGCCATACGGGAAATACTGAAAGCAGCTTCCAGACCGGGAACGATTTCCCTCGCAGGCGGGGTCCCTGCACCGGAAAGCTTTCCGATTGAGATCATCCGCAAACTGTCCAACAAAATATTGGATACCTATGGAGCAAGCGCCCTTCAGTATGATCTGACAGAAGGATTCCCTCCCCTCTGCAACGCGCTTTCCGGCTATCTGGCCAATAAAGGAATATCTGCAGAACCGGATGACATTCTGATTACAAGCGGTTCCCAGGGTGCACTGGATTCCATCGGAAAGATATTGATATCCCCGGGTGATAAAGTTGCGGTGGAAGCGCCGACCTATCTGGGTGCAATTCAGGCATTTAATCCCTATGAACCAAAATATATCCATCTGGATTCCGATGACAAGGGTCTGATTCCCTCTTCTCTTGAAAAAGCGCTCTCATCCCACAGGGTGAAATTTGTCTATCTGGTTCCGAATTTTCAAAACCCAACCGGCAGAACCATCCCATTGGAACGACGCAAAGAGATCGCTTCAATCATCATCAAACACAATGTGCTTCTGGTTGAAGATGATCCATATGGAGATCTCCGGTATCAGGGCAATCCGATCCCAAGCATCAAAACCATGGCCTCTCATCATGTAATCTATATCAGCAGTCTGTCCAAAGTGTTTGCCCCTGGCCTTAGGATCGGTTTTTGCCTGGCTCCGCAGAATATCAAAAAATGGCTGGTCATTGCAAAGCAGGGCGTAGACCTGCATACCAGCACCTTTAATCAGGCGCTGGCAGCAGAATATATCTCAGGCAACCACCTGAACGAAACACTTCCGAAGATTATCCGGATGTATCAACCCAGATGTAAAAAGATGCTTGATGCTCTTGATCAATACTTTCCGGATGGGTTTCACTGGTCCAGGCCGGATGGCGGCATGTTTATCTGGGTAGAGGGACCGGCGGGATTTGACATACAGCCTGTTTACAGGGAATCCTTGGAGCACAATGTCGCCTTTGTTCCCGGAAAGTATTTCTTTACAACCAAAGGGAAAGGCATGGAAACCATGAGGCTGAATTTTACCATGGCCACAGAAGAAGAGATTGATTCTTCCATTAAAACAATTTCAGAAATCATCAAGGGCAGGATGCAGGTCAGAGCAGCCTGACCTGACGAAACATGGTCATACAAAGGGCAGGCACATGGGCCTGCCCCTACGAGTCATGTCATCTTTATTGCAAAATTGAGCCAATTTCATAACTATCGATAAGCGTCACACCGGACACCCCTCATAACCCCCAAGGGGGGAATTTAACAAGCTATCACTTCAGATGCAGTCACCTTCGTCTGTCACGAACACGAAAACCTTTCTTGTATAAAACAGCCATTTAGGGTATGGATAACGGTATTCTATAATCCTGTAAAAAATGAAAAAATTGCCTATCTGAAATCAGACATGCAGGAACAAGACGGAACGTTCGGACAAATCGGATCCAGCCAATCAAAGACATATGGTGTGAGCTGACCGTCTAATTCAATTTTGCCATTAAGATGGCATAATTCGTAGGGGCAAGGCCCCTGTGCCTACCCTTATTTTCCAATACAGGAAAAAACCATGACAGCAAAAAAAAGTAGTAAAAAACGCAAATCAAAAAAAACACCCGATTCCGGAACAACCGCGACGTCGGAAACGACTAAAAATATCACAGCAGGTTTCCCTATCGTGGGCATCGGAGCCTCAGCCGGGGGACTGGCGGCATTTGAAGCCTTTTTTTCAGCCATGCCCGAGAACACTGATCCGGGCATGACCTTTGTGCTGGTCCAACACCTGGCACCGGACCACAAAAGCATCCTCACCGATCTGATCAAGCGTTACACCCGCATGCAGGTTTTCGAAGTCGAAGACGGCATGGCGGTTAAAGCCAACTGTACTTACATCATCCCGCCCAATCGCGATATGGCCTTTTTGAACGGAACATTGCAGTTGCTGGAACCATCCGCACCACGCGGGCAGCGCCTGCCCATTGATTTTTTCTTCCGTTCTCTGGCCCAGGATCAGCATGAACGGGCCATCTGCATTGTGCTTTCCGGTACCGGCAGTGACGGTACCCTGGGAGTGCGGGAAATCAAAGCCGAGGGCGGCATGGTCATGTCGCAGAACCCGGAATCAACTGAATATGACGGCATGCCGCGCAACGCCATCGCTACCGGTCTGGTGGACTATATTCTGCCGCCGGCTGAGATGCCTGCCCAACTGATGACCTATGCAGCCCATGCCTTTGGCAAAAGGCCATACCCGGTTTCCACTCCGGTACCCAGAACCGAAGACATCCTTAAAAAAATTTTCATCCTGCTGCGCGCGCAGACCGGCCATGATTTTACCCATTACAAACAGAACACTATTAACCGGCGGGTAGAGCGGCGAATGGCTGTCCACCAGATAGAGAAAATGGACGAATATGTGCGCTACCTGCAACAGACTCCGGCAGAGGTGGAAGCCCTTTTTCGCGACCTCTTAATCGGCGTCACCAATTTTTTCCGTGACCCGGAGGCGTTTGAGGTTTTACAGGAACAGTCCATCCCACGCCTTTTTGCCAATAAGCCCGCAGGTTCGGTGATACGCGTCTGGGTGCCCGGATGTTCCACCGGCGAAGAAGCGTATTCCATCGCCATCCTGCTCCAGGAAAAACTGGAAGCACTAAAGCAGAATTACAAACTACAGGTATTCGCAACTGATATCGACAGCCGGGCGATTGATACAGCCCGCAGCGGAATTTATCCCGCCAGTATCGCTGCCGATATTTTGCCGGAACGGATGGCACGCTTTTTTGTTCAGGAGATGGAAGGCGGTACTTTTCGCATCCATAAAGTCATCCGAGACATAATGGTCTTTTCCGAGCAGGATGTGATCAAAGACCCGCCGTTTTCCAAACTGGATCTTATCAGTTGTCGTAATCTATTGATATATTTGAATGGGGAGCTTCAAAAAAAGCTTATCCCCCTGTTTCATTATTCCTTGAACCCGGGCGGATTCCTCTTTCTCGGTACTTCAGAAACCGTGGGTGAATTCATGGACCTTTTCAGCGTGATGGATCGAAAATCAAAGCTATATCAACGCAAAGAGGAGCTTCAGGTCGCATATCGTCCGGCAATAAAAAGGTTCCTCCCGCCCTTGACAGAAGAGACTGCTGTCTTGCGGACTTCCCGGAAAACACCCGTTGAGAACAAACGGCCCCTTCGCGAGCTAACGGAAAGAACCCTGTTGCAACAGTACAACCCGGTGGGCGCGCTGGTAGACGAACGCGGTGACATTTTTTACCTTTACGGCCGGTCCGGTCTGTATCTGGAGCCTTCCCCGGGCGAGACGGGCGTAAACAATATCCTGAAGATGGCCCGGGAAGGATTGAGACAGGAGTTGACCATTGCCCTGCACAAAGCCGTGGCGTGCAAAGAGACAGTGTGCCACCCAGGTCTGCGGATCAAAACCAACGGCGATTTTACCTCTGTTCATCTGACCGTGCGGCCGGTGGCGACAGGCCCCGCTGCCTCGTTTGCGCCTGAGTTGTTTCTGATCATTCTGGAAAAAGCGCCGGGGATGAACTATAAAGAATCCTTGAAGGAAGTTGTCACGGAAATAGGTGACACCGTTACCGACAGCCAAGCCCCCTCCGTAGACATTGACAAACGCATCGCAGCGTTACGGCAGGAACTGCGGACCAAGGAAGAATATCTTCAGAGCACGAATGAAGAGCTGGAGACCTCCAACGAAGAACTCAAATCCACCAACGAAGAGATGCAGTCGGTAAACGAAGAACTTCAATCCGCCAATGAAGAATTGGAGACCTCCAAGGAAGAGCTGCAATCAGTAAACGAGGAGCTGGCGACAGTCAATACCGAACTGCAATCCAAGGTAATCGATTTGTCACGGACCAACAACGACATGAGCAATCTGATGGCCAGTACAGGCATCGGCACGATCTTCGTTGACCATCAATTGCATATCCTGCGTTTCACCCCGTCCGTAACCCAGGTGATCAACCTGATCCTGACCGACGTGGGACGACCCGTAGGGCATATTGTTTCCAATCTGATGGGCTACGACCATCTGGTAGAGGATGTACGGGCAGTATTGAACACACTGATTCCAAAAGAGATCGAAGTGACAACCCGAATGGGCGCTTGTTTTTCCATGCGTATCCGGCCCTATCGCACCCTGGAAAATGTAATCGAAGGCGCAGTGATCACCTTTATCGATATCACGGAGATCAAACAGATTCGGGAAAGGTTGCAAGAAAACGAAAAACAGTTCCGGGGGCTGTTCGAAAACTCCATCAATGCCGTGGCCCTTCACGAGATGGTTCTGGATGAGCAGGGAAATCCAGTGGATTATCTTTTTCTCCAGGCCAATCCGGCCTTTGAAAAACATACCGGGCTGCGCGTTACGGATATCCTGGGCAGACGCGCCACTGAGGTTTATCCCGACATTAAAAAAACAAACCTTATTCAAACATACGGAAAGGTGAGCCAAACCGGTAAACCTGAATTTTTCGACATGTTTTTCGAACCATTGCAGCGCCATTTTCAAATCAGCGTTTATCAAGTGGGATATGGTCGTTTTGCCACGGTTTTCGAGGACATCTCCAAGCGTTTGTCCTCTGAAAAAAAGGCAGACTGACAATCCCAAAAAAACACCACCGAAACCTTCAAGGGAGGGTGGGACAGATGAGCAAAAGGAATATTGGATACAATAATCCAGACCTGCGCAAGCAAGCTGAAAAAATTGCAAAAGAAAAAGCCGCCCGGAAGCCGGAAAACCTGGAGATGTCTCCGGAGGAAGCACGGCAAATGCTTTACGAATTGCAGGTTCACCAGATCGAGCTTGAGATGCAGAACGATGAGCTTCGCCGGGCACAGGCGGAACTGGAAGCCTCGCAGGCCCGGTATTTCGACTTCTACAATCTTGCTCCTGTAAGCTATTTCACCATCAGTGAAAAAGGAGTGATCCTGGAAGCCAATCTCACTGCCGCGACCTCGCTTGGCATGACCCGGGATGCAATAGTCAAGAAACCCCTGTCCCGGTTCATCCTTCCTGAAGATAAGGGCATTTATTATCGACATTTCAAAAAGCTCTTTGAGAGCGGTTCTCCACAGGGATATGAGCTGCGAATGATAAAAAAAAGTGAAACAGCATTCTGGGCGCATCTGGAAGCTACTGTCACACAAGATACGGACGGCGCTCCTGTATGTCGCATCGTGATGAGCGATATCACCGAGCGCAGGCAGGCTGAGGAGGAACTGCGAAAAGCCCATGACGAACTGGAACAGCGTGTGGCAGCACGGACAGAAGAGTTAAGAACGGAAATGATTGAACGCAAAAAAAATGAGTCTGAGTTGAAAACAGCCAATATGAGGCTCCAGGCGCTCTATACGATTTCTTCCCTGGAAAGTGCCGATAACAGGATGGCCGTTGAAGAGATCCTTAAATCGATCACACAGATGACCGAAAGTGAGTACGCATTTTACGGCTTCATCAACGAGGATGAGTCTGTCATGACCACACATGGATGGGCCGGAGAGGTGATGGCAGGCTGCTCGGTCGTAGACAAACCGAGCTGTTTTGTCATCAGCGAATCCGGCGTGTGGGCTGAGGCCGTAAGGAAAAGAAAACCGCTCATCCTGAATGACTATAGTGCTCCGCATGCCGCGAAAAAAGGATTACCCGAGGGACATGTACCCATTAAAAATCTCATGGTAGTGCCCCTTTTTGTCAACGGCAAGATAACTACGGTTGCGGCTGTGGCAAACCGGATCAAAGACTACGACCAGAATGATGTAGACCAGACCTGGGCATTCCTGTATGGAATTCAAACGATCAAAGAACGCAAGCTGGCGGCGACGGAAAGAGCGGATCTCCAACGCCAGAAGGCCGAAAGCCTGAGCCGCATGGCCGGAGCGATTGCCCACCATTTTAACAATCAACTTGCTGTGATCATCGGCAATCTGGAGATCACCCTGGAAGATCTATCCGGAAATAATGTGCTGGTTGAGAACCTGACCCAAGCAATGATGGCTGCCCGAAGAGCTGCGGAGGTGAGCAGCCTGATGTTGACTTATATCGGGCAAGCGGTCACCAGGCGGGAACCGATGGATATCTGCGAGGCCTGTCGCCTGACCTTGCCCATGCTTGAGGCAACCCACAAAAAAAAAATAACAATGGAAGTTGATTGGCCCTCTCCCGGTCCGACTATCATCGGAAATATAATCCAGATTCAACAGGTACTGAAAAATCTGACTGTCAATGCCTGGGAATCCATAGACAATAAGGGTGAAGGCTTTATCCGCCTGAAAATTAAAAAAGTTTTTTCCATGGATATCCCGACCCTGAACCGGTTCCCCATTGACTGGCAGCCAGGAGATAAGGCCTATGCATGCCTGGAGGTGGCAGACACAGGCTGTGGAATCCTTGACAAGGATATCGGAAATCTCTTTGACCCGTTTTTTTCAAACAAGTT
>CAYTGW010000158.1:0-9935 GCA_964437395.1 uncultured Desulfocicer sp. | reverse complement strand
ATCTTCTGGAAAGGATTCGGGTAAGGTTTCCTGAGATTCTATTCGGATACTTCAACCCTTCCAGGGAGCGGTTTGAGCAGGCAATGGCTTCCCGTCAGAAATGAAAAAAAGCGGTTCGCTAAAGAATGGAACAGTTTTTGCCGATAACTATATAAAATACATCGATTTTGTATTTTTGAATCTGGATTGCGGAAAAGGAGGAAGATCAATGGAGATTGTTATCGGAGCAGCACCTTATGTCGGATTGCCGGAAAAAAAGCGTAGGCTTGCCGGCGAATCCTCTGTAGAGGCGCATTTTCTTGCCATGCGTCGACCCAGGAAACCTTATGGCATGCCAAAGCAGGGAGCACAGAATCGCAGATTCCGGGTCAGTGGAATGGACCCTACCGGGGGTCGAATTCTGACACTCCTGGTTCCGGACAGCAATAATCTTCCGAAAGATATCAATAACGGAGAGTATAAGATATTTCTGCGTTTTGTGCATGAACGGTAAGAACAATTGGAATGATCCTTTAAAATATGGCAGATATCCTTCTGATTCAACCTCCGGTCCGAGATTTTTATCTTACCCAGAAAAGAACCATTCCTTACGGACTTTCTTCAATTGCCGCCGTGTTGATTCAAAATGGTTTTTCCGTTGAGCTTTTTGACAGCCTCGCAACCCACAAATCACGAATTCTGGATTATCCGGATGAGATGAACCATCTCCGTATGTATTACGGAAAGCCGGATCGATCACCTTTTGCCCTGTTTCATCACTTCCGTCATTTCGGGTATAGTTATGAACATATCGGAAATGTTGCCGGACAATCCCATGCTTTTCTAGTCGGCATTTCCTCCCTGTTTTCCGCATATCAAAATGAAGCACTGAAAACAGCTGAGATTGTAAAAAAAAGGCATCCTGACTGTAAGATTGTAATCGGAGGACACCATGCCACCTCCATGCCGGAAGAGGTGATGAAGAATCCGGCAGTCGATTTTCTGATCCGGGGAGAAGGGGAGGTTTCCATGCCTTCCCTGGCAAAAGCAGTGAAAGATCATCTCTCCATTAAAAACATTCCGGGGATTGTATATCGGGAGGAAAACGGTTCCCTTGTCATCCGTCCTCCGGCCGTAATGACCAGCCTGAATCATTATCCATTGCCCGCGACCCATCTTGTGAAAAAGAACTACTACCAGCGAAATAAATCCGGAAGTATTGCAGTTGTGGCAAGTCGTGGATGCCCGATGAAATGTTCCTATTGTTCCATGGGGGAATCCGATCTGCCTTACCGGAGACGGTTGGTTGAATCCGTAGTAAAAGAGATTGAATTGGCAACTGTTTCGGATCCGGTCCGGTTCATTGATTTTGAAGATGAGAACCTTTCCCTGAATAAAAAGTGGTTCCTTGCCCTTCTCCGGGAAATTCAAAATCGATTTGGGCACCTCAATATGGAACTGAGAGCCATGAACGGACTTTTTCCTCCCTCCCTGGATCAGGAAATCATTGAGCAGATGAAATTATCCGGATTTAAAATACTGAATCTTTCTATTGGATCTACTTCTCCTGCCCAGCTCAGGAATTTTTCAAGACCGGATGTCCGGAATTCGCTTGAAAATGTTCTCAGGATTGCCGAGAGAATGGATATGGAAACCGTTTGTTACATCATTGCAGGTGCCCCGGAGCAAACAGCTTCTGATTCTGTAAAAGATCTTCTGTATCTTGCCGGCCAAAATACAATTGCCGGTGTATCGATCTTTTATCCTGCCCCCGGAAGTCCGGATTACCGGAAATGTGCAGAGCTGAAACTCCTTCCGGAACAGATATCCCTGATGCGGTCTGCTGCTTTTCCGATTTCTCACACCACCAGGCGTATTGAAGCTGTGACGATTGTCCGTCTTGGACGTATCCTGAATTTTATAAAATTTTTGAGCCGGAAAAAATCCTTCCTTCCCACACCCCGGTCTTTTCAGGAAGAGGTGTTGTCTGATGTGGAGGATCGGGAAGAAAAGGGGAAACAATTGCTTGCATGGTTTCTCTTTGATGGCCGGATCAGAGGCGTAACACCCGATGGCCTTGTTTTTGAACACCTGGCTGATAATACCTTGGTGAATCAATTTCTTACTGGAATGCAATCATTGTTGGATGTTCAACCCTTTGTAAATATAATGCAACCCGGAAAGAATGGTGATGGTTGATGTGATGCCATATAGAAAAAAGGAGAATGTTACAGGGATTTCCGGAGGAATAACCTGGTACAATAGAACGATAAACACCGTCAGGAGCTGGAAAAAAGTTGTCCATTTGCTGAGAAGGCTTGGCCGGATTTCCATTTCGATATCGGCCAAAGTATAGATGATGATTCCGGTCATAATCAGGATATCCCGGCTGATGACAATTACAGACAGCCAGAAGGGAATTATTTTCAAGATGGTAAGCGTAACAAATGCCGATGCCATGAGCATTTTGTCTGCGATGGGGTCCAGATACGCACCAAGTGTGGTTCTCTGATTCAGATACCGGGCGAGCAGGCCATCCAGGCCGTCACTGATTGCAGCAATCGTGAACACGATCAGAGAAAGAAAATACAGATCTTTTTGCAGAAAGATAACAAATAAAGGGACAATCAGTATTCTGATCACCGTGATAATGTTCGGAAGGTTGATGGTCAAGAAATCTGTTCCTCAAGGATGCGGTTACTCTATTGTTTTATCTGCCTTAAAATTTCCTACCGGTGTGCCTACAGCCCCTGTTTTTTCGACTGGAACAAGGACAATCTTGAGCTGATCGGGAGATATATTGGAAATGTTGATTCCAAAAGAATCAAATGATTGTAACATCAATGATTCTGCAAGGGTGTTGATATTATCGCGATATTCAACAGTCAGGGTGGTTTCATTGGATTTCATTTCACTGCTGCGGATTTCTCCGACATTTTTCAGACTGCTCAAGGCTTTGCGGAACTTCACAAAATTGGATAGAATGCGGGTACCCTCCACCACAATTTTAATGAAGGATTGTTCATTTTCTTTTTTGGAAAATGAGGAAGTGAGTTGAACAACCAGGTCTTCACCGGCAAGGGATGAAGACTGAGATATCGCATCAAGACCACCGGAAATTTCATTTATATTTACAGTGTTTGCGGTTTGAAATGTTTTTCCGATTTCACTCTCTTTGGATATATTTATGGCTCTGGCCATGAGCGTTCCCTTGAAAGAATGACTATCCTTTCCCATGGTGTTGGATGTCTGCTCGGCAAACGAGCGGCCGACAATAGCAATATCCGCCTGTACCAGTTTCGCGAGTCTGATAATTGTATTTTGATCCAGCTCCGGAGTATTCAGATCAAGATCTTTTGTTTCAAAAAGGGTTGTTGAACTAGGATGGCCTTTAACAACAAATCCTTTCCGGGTAAAAATATCGGACAGGATGGTTTCCGCTTTATTCTCCAATCCCGGAGCCTGGATATCCCACCAGTAGTGAGACTGGATGTCCCCTGTATTTTGTTGTGAGATCAAAAAGAGAACTTTTGGTTTTTTGGTTTCGCTGGACAGAATTCCAATCTCAATGAATTGTTGTTTTATTTTGCCGGCTGAAATTTTTGCTTGAACCAATACCCGGTATCGGTTTTCATATTTTGTTTCAGCCAGAACCCGGTAGTCGTTTATGAAACCGTCCGTATGGGTAAAGAGGATTTCATTTGCGGATTGGAAATTGGATACAAGTGTATCGGAAGGTGCCAAATCCGACATCACAATTCCGATGGCCGTGATCAGGCTCTCGGAAATTGCATTTTCCCGTGCTTTCGCAACATTATTTTTGTCAATGAGTCCGGTTCCGGTGACAACAATGGTTTTCAAGTCCGATGACGGTTCTATCGAGAAGCTGGTCTGGATGGACAATAAAACAAGGATAAACATGAAAAATATCAGGAATATTTTTTTTTTGGAAAAGAAAGGCATATGATTCAACTTCCTCCGTCATGAGCGTGCAAAGATTTAGAATCGGGCTGTAACATCAGAGATTTCGATTTATCGTGTAATCTGCCAGCATCAGCAGCAGATCCTTTGTTTTGGATGAAGCAAAAATGGAAAGCGCATCCTTGGCGTCATCCACATGTTTTGAAGCTTGATCAATTGTATATCGAATCCCGCCATAAGTATCAAGCAGCCTTTTCAAGGTGTTAAACTCTTTATCCGAAAAATCGGGATTTTGAATGATTTTTTTGATTATTTTCTGATTTTTTGTATCTGCGTTTTTCAGGGTATGAATCAGGGGCAGCGTCATCTTTCCCTCCCGCAAATCAGCACCAATGGCTTTACCCAATGTTTCCGTGTTAGAGGTGTAATCCAGCAGGTCATCTGCCATTTGAAATGCAAAACCCAGGTTCAGGCCAAAAGTGGTGAGTGCTTTTTCTTTTTCCGGAGAGGCTCCGGCAATCAGTGCGCCTGTCAGGCAGGCACCTTGAATGAGTGATGCTGTTTTACGCCGGATCACTTCTTTGTATTCCATTTCCGTAAGATCTATGCTTCCTTTGTTCAGCAACTGATGAATTTCACCCTGCGCCATATCCTCGGTGACCTCTCCAATAGCCTGGATCACTTTTATTTTATTGGTTTCCGCTGCAATGGAAAGGGAACGTGCCAGCAGAAAATCACCCACGAGCACGGCAATGGCACTTCCCCAGATGGAATTTGCAACCGGTTTTCCCCGTCGAAGTGTTGCTTCATCCACGATATCGTCGTGCAGCAGGGTTGCCGTGTGGAGATATTCAAAAATCACGGAAAAAGTTTTGTCATAGGTTCCTGAATATCCGCAGATTCTGGCCGATAGAACCATCAAAAGAGGACGGAATCGCTTGCCTCCGCTGAAAAGTATATGGCCGGCGGCCTGGGAAATCAGATCAAGATAGGTATTCAGGTTTTTTTTCAGCGCGATTTCAATTTCTGCAAGGTCATTGGCCGCAGTTTCAAGAATGGTCTGTTTTAACTCACTCATACGGGCTCTCCTGAAAGATCATATTCAAATGAATTTTTGATTCTTGTTTGGACAAAGTCGCCCAATTTCAAGTTCCGGGAGGAAACAAAGGTGATTCCGTCTACTTCGGGTGCCTGGAAGTATGTCCGTCCGATAAAAACATTTTCTGAATCCCGGCTTTCAATCAGCACCGGATAGGTTTTGTCAATATGTTCTTGATTGTTGGCGGCAGAAATGACTGCTTGCTGGTTCATGAGAAGATCCTGTCGTTGGTTTGCAGTTTGCCAATCAACCGGCAGGGGCAAATTATGTGATGGAAGATCATGAGAATCGGAATAGGTAAAAACCCCCAAGTGGTCAAATCGGACTTCCTGGATAAAGTCCATTAAAATGGAAAAATCTTTTTCTGTTTCTCCTGGGAAACCCGTGATGATCGTTGTTCGAAGTGCGGCATCCGGTACAATGGTCCGGATGGTATCATACAGTTTTCGTAAATCATCTATGGAATAGTTACGCCCCATTTTTTTAAGAATTCGATTGCTCGCATGCTGGATGGGAATATCAAAATAGGAACAGATATTCGGATGTCCGGCAATGGTTTTCATAACATTTTCATCAATGCTTTCCGGATGGCCATACAGGAATCTTATCCAGATATTTTCTGAGATTTCAGATAGTTGTGTTAGAAGAACTGCGAGGCTTGATGGTGGAAACAGATCTTTTCCATAATAGGTTGTATCCTGTGCAACCAGGGTTAGTTCCTTGACACCGGACTGAACAAGAAGCCGGGCTTCATGAAGGATATCATTTGCCGGTCTGCTCCGGTGCTTTCCCCGCAGTCTGGGGATAATGCAATAGGTGCAGTGTCTGCCGCATCCTTCTGCAATTTTTACATAGGCGGTTGTGTCTGAGGTGCTGATTCTCGGAACATCTGTTTCGGGAAAAGAGGCCTTTTCAGGATTCGGCAAAAGACAGATCTGTTTGTTCCTGTCAGGATGATGTTCAAGAATAAGGGCAACCTGATCATATGCACCGGTTCCTAAAAAAAAATCTACTTCAGGAAGAGTTTCAACAAGTTCCTCCCGGAATCGTTCCGGAAGACAACCAGCTACCAGAAGCTGCTTGCAGTTACCGGTTTTTTTGAATTTCGCAAGTTCAAGGATGGTATCAATGGACTCGTTTACCGCATCGGATATAAAACTGCATGTATTAACGATGATTGCATCTGCTTCTGATGGCTCCTGAGTGATGTCCCAACCTTTTTTTACCAGATGTCCGAGCATGGTTTCGCTGTCGACTAGGTTTCGAGCACAACCCAGACTAGCCAGATGTAATTTCATCTTTTAATCCTTTACCATGCAATATTTTTGGTTTGTAAAAAATACAGTGCATTCTCATCTCTATATCAAAACCAGGAAGCGAATTTTCCAGTCTCAGATGATGAAATCGTTTGCAGAAAAGTAAATACCGCAATTTGGAAAACAAAGAAAGCCAAAATCAAAGGCAGTTCATGAAGCGGAGTGTTTGACTTCCCATTAAATATTTTCTATTTTAAGGAACATGTAGAGTACGCCATGATTTTTTTCCACTTGCAAATAAAAATAATGTAATAAAATAGGGGTTTAACAAAATGATCCGAATCAATGAACATTATTTGAAACTACAGGCATCTTATCTGTTTTCAGATATTGCCCGACGTATATCTTTATTTCAAAAGAATAATCCGGAACGGGAGATCATAAAGCTTGGTATCGGGTATGTGACACGCTCACTTCCGGAAGCCTGCATTGAAGCGTTCCATGCTGCAGTGGATGAGATGGGCAAGGAGAGCACATTCAAGGGGTATGGGCCGGAACAGGGGTATGGTTTTTTAAGAGAAAAGATTGCTGAGCATGATTTTCAGAAAAGAGGAGCGGATATCACGGCAGATGAAATTTTTATCAGCGATGGCGCAAAGTGTGATACCGGAAATATTCAGGAAATATTTGCAACTGATATTTCCATCGCGATCCCGGATCCGGTTTATCCGGTTTATCTGGATACCAATGTGATGGCCGGCCGCACCGGAATATGCAAAGACGGAAGGTATGAGGACATCCTGTATCTGGATGGAACAACAAAAAACGGATTTGTTCCGGATCTTCCTGCAAGACCGGTTGATCTGATCTATCTTTGTTTTCCGAACAACCCAACCGGGGCGGTTGCCACCAAAGAGGTCCTGGCCAGATGGGTGGAATATGCACGGGAAAACAAGGCGGTGATTCTTTTCGATGCTGCATATGAGGCTTTTATCCGGGATGAAGAGATTCCCCATTCCATTTATGAAATCGATGGAGCCAGAGAGGTTGCCATTGAGTTCAGGAGCTATTCAAAAACAGCGGGCTTCACGGGAACCCGCTGTGCTTACACGGTCGTACCCAAAACATGCATGGCTTATACAAGCGGGGGGGAAAACCATTCTCTTCATTCCCTCTGGAATCGTCGCCATTCAACCAAGTTCAACGGGGTATCCTATCCGGTTCAAAAAGCTGCGGAAGCTGTCTATAGTGAGGAGGGCAGCGCTCAGGTAAAGGCACTTATCGATTATTACCTGGAAAATGCAAAATTGATCCGGAAAGAGATAACCGATCTCGGGTATTCCTGTGTTGGCGGAATCAATTCCCCGTACATCTGGATCGACGGCAAAACCGATTCCTGGAAATTTTTTGATCTTCTGCTGAATAAAGCTGGTGTTGTCTGCACACCGGGTGCGGGATTTGGAAGATGCGGAGAAGGATTTATCCGGATAAGCGCATTCAACAGCCTTGAAAATGTTCAGCTTGCAATGGAAAGAATCCGTAAAACCGTATGAGCATAAGATGCTATAATTGTGAGATTAATTGTTACTAATTGTGAAATATTTTTCACAATTTTAGAACAATGAAAGGAGGTTGTAAAGGATAACAATTTGATATTGTGATTGATATTTGTTGTTTCATCATTGCATGCTTTTTGCAAAGCTGGAGAGCAACTGCTTGATACTCAAAAAATAGAATGTTGGATGTTTGAATGTTGTAATGATACCTGATTATTGGATGTTAACCAAACAACAGGGGGAAATTTTGAAAACAGAAAACTCATTGAGCAGCAGAATCGCATTGCATGGAGAAATTGCTGAAATCAAAAGAATTTATTCAGCAATTGAAACTTCTTTAAAACATCAGGAAACTTCCTGTCTTGTCATTACCAGCAGTATTTCCGGTGAAGGTAAAACCACAATGGTCGCCGGGATTGCAGCGTTCGCTGCAAAACAACAAGGAGAACGGGTGCTGGCTATGGATTTGAATTGGTATTCTCCTGCGTTGCATACCTTTTTTGGTGCAGAAATAAATCATTCTTTGAATCGGTTGAGAAATTTTGACTCAATTTTTGATGTTGTGAAACCATCTGGTCTGGAGAATCTGGATATCTTTCCGGCTGTCCGATCTGACGCTGACAATGACCATCTTTCATTTGGTGAATCCGAATCCATTGCCGGCAGGCTGATTCAGATGGCCCGTAAAGAGTATTCATTTGTTATTGTTGATACTTCGGCAATATATCCACCCAACCGAAGAATGATTGATCCGGCTATTATTTCAAAGGAAGCGGATGGAGTGGCGGTTGTTGCCCTTGCTAATTCTACGCCACGTGAGGATATCAAACGGTCAATGAAAATATTGCATACTGCAGGTGCAAATATTATTGGCATGATTGCGAATCAGTGGAAAAATCCGATGGTGTGATCCATCTATAGTCATCCGTGTACAGGGAGGCCCCATGTTTTTTCATATGAAGCGTTATTATTATGGTTTAGTAAAATATCGATCATGGTTATGGCTGGCACTTTTCCCGCCATTAATTTATTTAGTTATTTCCTCAATAACACCAAATCAATTTATAATCACACAGGATATTCGCCTATCAAAGGATGTTCCGGTTGCATTAATGACATCACCGGTAGGTTATATATCCATGCAGGAGCTGTTATCCCGCCCGGAAACCCTGTTCCAAAACAAGTTATCCGTCAGGGCTTTATATGGTCAACTTTATTCTGATATTGATTATTACCGGACCGACCCTCAGTTCCGGGTGCTGTTTGAAGCAGTGAAGAATAATATGCTTCTTGTTAAAAATAACAAGGATAAGGTTCAAGTTATATATCAGGGGCCGGAAAAAGAGAAAGGGCTCCTGATGGTGGAGTTTTATTCGGATCGTTTGATTCAAAGTCTTTCTGAGGGAATAAGACGCAGCAAAGCAAAGGAGCCTTCTATCGTCCAGATGGCGGGAGTAGCAAAGGTTAAGGAAAAGCGGATTATTTTTGAAAAGATCCGTATGTGGCAATTATTTGAGATTGTGATCATATCGGTGATCGGCGTCATAATGTTATGTGGTTTTCTGGAGTACAGGGATTCTTCATTTAAATCGGAGCGTCAGATGGCTAGATATCTGGAGGTTCCGATTCTAGGATCAATTCCGGATCTTCATAAAGTATATTCTTCCATGGAGAGATAAGATATGTATCTTCCGGAAGCTTATTCGAGATAGGGGTATTGCAAAGAGTTCAGGGATCTGTTGGCGTGCATGTCGGACAAGGCGGTGTATGATGAAGGATAGAAATAGAGTAATTGTAAAATGGGATCAACCTGAAAATCCAATTTTTTGTTACTGTTGCCAACTGTTTTTCGTTTTGGTGCTGCTGATTGCTGGTTCGACAGGTGCGTTGGCAAAAGAGATCACGTTATCCTGGGCGCAGAACCAGGATGTGGTTGATGGATATAAAATTTACAGCCGTTTTCCGGAAGAAACATATGATTATAAAAATCCTTTCATGATTATTCCATCCTCTGAATGTAATGCAGCGACTTGTTCCGTATTGGTCAATGTCCCGGATAATTCAGATGTCTATTTTGTTGTTCGAGCCTATCTGGAGACCGGGCCGGAAAGTCTGGATTCCAAT
>CAYTGW010000157.1:6517-10050 GCA_964437395.1 uncultured Desulfocicer sp. | reverse complement strand
TTCTGATCGCTGCATGTTTGATCGTCTATATCGCCGTATTCTGTTTGTATCCACAATTTCCCATTGTCCGCGTAAACGGTGACATTTCCATGATAACCATTCACATAGGCTGGAATTGTATTTTCTGTCACCCAATTCCGAACTTGGGAACTTCGTTCAGAACACCAAAGCTCCAGGGGCGACGGAATTAGAACGTATAGCGGATCAACCATTTGAAAAAATTCAATGGGCGCAATACCTGCTGTACCATGATGAGGAACCTTCAGGATATCTGCTTGCAGGTTTTGTCCGTTTTCTGCCAGATAGTGCCCTATTGCATTGTTAAGGTCTCCGGTAAACAGGAATCGATGCTGTTGATGGCGTACCATCATGATCAAGGACTCATCATTCAAATCAATACCATCAACAGGTGCATTCTCTCGGTGAAATGCATATAAAATTTCTATTGAGGAATGATTACCCAAATCAAAAAACATGCCTTGTTTGGCTTCATGGATTGGAATTGCATGTATTTCCAAATTTTGTCTTATCGCAAGAAGATCGTTTGCGTTGCAGCCCCAATTTTCTTCATTACATCTCTCTTCTGTTGGGATATTAAAATAGACGATTTTTATATTTATTCCATGATCCAATAAGGGAATGATTCCCCCATAATGATCGATATGGGGGTGACTGATAAATAGAATATCAATGTTTTGAATATTTTGCTCAGTAAGATAAGGAATCAAGTCTTTTTCTGCTCTTTCCGGATATCCAGTGTCAATTAAAATGGTTTTACCGTCCCGAATCTGAATCAGATGGGCATCTCCCTGAGGGCCACCGTTTACATTGATCATTGTCCATTGAAAATCTTTTAAACCTGAAGCTGTCTGATCATTATCCGTAACGACAGAACAGCCATATAGCAATAGCATTAAAAATGGAATAATTATAATTTGTTTGATTCTTTTCATTTTTTAAGGAAGCGGAAAATTTCTCTGCTGTTTTAGTAAGTATAATATTTTCAATTGATTGTTGTCAATGCAGATAAGTAGAATTATCTTTGTTTCAAAGAAACGGTTTTTATCTTCAAGCGGCCCATGGAAAAGAATACGCCCACCATACAGAGGATGCAGAAGGTAATCATGCTGACATGCATGCTTTCAAGAAAAGCGTTCCGGGTTTGATCGTTCACTGGTTGATCCCCATAAAATAATGGAAGATCAATGTGATGACCGTCATGCAGCCAAGCATGCCAAGGGTTCGCATGGTGGCCATGAAACTGGATGCAATGCCGTAATGGCGGGGAGTAATACTGCCCATGATGGCAGTGGTGTTGGGGGAAGAAAACAGGCTAAATCCCAGACCCATGAGCAGATGATATCCGCCGCCGTTTTTCTGGTTCAGGGTTCCGTAGATCAGACAGAACAGGGAAACACAATACAGCATAGCTCCGATTCTGTCATATCGTTCTCCCCGTGCTTCGGCCCATTCCCCTTTGAGTTTCAAAAGGGTCAATGTCAGGCAGAAAAGCTCGATCAGCACACCCAGGTAGAAAATCCAGCGCCGGCCCAGATGGGTGACCATAAATCCGGAAAGCACCGACCCCAGAGACAGGCCAAGATATGTACAGCCCACAATGATGCCCATGACCCTACACCGTTTTTCCGGAGGAAACACAGAGGAAAGGATGGCCACGCTTGTGCCGGAGATCATGGCCCCTCCGCCGGATGGTGATGCGTATTTCAGATTCATAATTGATAATTGGGATCAAACCTTGATTTGTGATTATGTTCAACCATGTACAATAAATGAAAAGGAGAATCAAGATACAGTATGATCAGGATCAACTGGTCAGGGCATTTGACCAGTTGCATGCTTCGAGATAGAATGGCGGAATGACCTCTTCCGTTAAGCATAGGACAGCGGCCAATGAAGGAATCCGGCTCCATTCCCCTTTTTCATAATGCTTTACCAGTTCAAGATATGTAGCCAGTTCGCCGGTTTTGTCAACCAGAGCAGAGATGATCTTTTCCGAAAGCGGCAGTTGGTTCATAATCTCTGTCATGGGTTGATCGAGAATGGCATCAATGTTGGAAAATAAACCAAGAGTGAACAGGGAGTCCGGAGCCTCTGAACAACCGCTAGCGCCTCCCATTAGCTCGCAGAAACGTGCCCGGATGCAGGAATTTCGGATCAGCTCACTGGGCTTGTCCGTTCCGATTTTTGATAATGTGATCAGGGAAATAAAACGTCGAAGGTCGTTTTCTCCCATATAAACCATGGCATGTTTCATGGAGGTAATTTCATTTTTTCTTTTAAAAAAAGCAGAATTGATATAGCGCAGGAGTTTATAGGAAACTGATAAATCCTTGGCCACCATCTTTTCAATTTCATCAAAGCTGAAATCCGGTTTGTTCACCTCAGCCAGAATCCGCAACAGGCTGATACTGGAACTTGAGATCTCCTTCCCTTTAATGATTTCCGGCTTGCAAAAAAAATATCCCTGGAAATATTCAAAACCCATATCAGATGCCTGGTTGAATTCAGTGTTGGTTTCCACCTTTTCAGCAAGCAGTTTTTTATTTTTGAGATGGGATGAATCCAGCAATTTCTGGATTTCCTTGATCGATGTCTGCCGGAAGTCGATCTTAATGACATCCGCCAGTTGAATCATGGATTGCAGATCATCCTGAAACACAAAATCGTCCAGGGCCAGGAAGTAGCCGTTTGCAGACATTTTTTGTAGCGCTAGCAATACGCTTTCAAGAGGACGGACATCTTCAAGTACCTCCACCACAGTTGTTTCACGTGGGAATAGAAGCGGAACTTCCTGAATGATCAGGCTTTCCGTGAAGTTGATAAACGCTTTTCTGCCTCCGGTTATCCGCTCGATACCGATCGTAAAAAAACTGCTGGAAAGTAGGGAAGAGGTGGCAACATCACCGTCAATATCCGGAACGAAATTGGAAAGGCCATCCCGAAAAAGCAATTCATATGCGAATAAAGATTTTTTGCGGTCAAAAATCGGCTGCCGGGCAACGAATGCATCCATAATGTCATCTCCATGAAACTACTTGTTTATTTTATTCAGTTCTTCAAGGGACATTTTATCATCATAGGTACCTGCTGATACCTGACAGGGTCACGTCGGGGGTCAAACCTTGATTTGTGATTATGTTTAACAGTGTACAATGAATGAAAAAAATAATCAAGAAACGATCCTATGCGGTTACAAGAAAATTGCTCACGTCCGGTATGTTTTTTAAATCGCATAACAGCAGTTTCATATCGATATTGTTGTAGTAGGGATGGTCTGCGATCGCCACATCATCAAAAATCTGAATTTCAACACCGAACTGCCCGGCGATATCCCGGTATTTTTCTGCCTGCCCTTTTGGTGCAACGGTTGTGAGATAGCGACAATGATGTAATTGCGCCTGAAGGATCAGATAAAAACCAATTTTAGCGGTTTTCTTTCCCCTGTATTCCGGGATAAGCGCTATTCGGCCGATTTCTCCAAAAATAGCTTTTTCTTTGTCTGCCATGGGTAG
>CAYTGW010000157.1:0-6507 GCA_964437395.1 uncultured Desulfocicer sp. | reverse complement strand
CGTTTCCATTGGTAATCGGTCTGAAGAAGAAGCGGGTCTTAACACAAGACGTCCTCCACCGACAACTTCGTTCTAATTTCTGACGATCAGGATATGTCCTCTTCGATCAAATTCATCTTCCGCACCGGAAAAAATTTTCAGTCCCCAAACCTCTTTATAACACTCCTCCCGAATCCGATAATACGGGGCCAGCAGATTCGGATCATTTGAAAATTCATAAATTAATTCCTGGCTCATAGGTTCCTGTCTTGGGATAAGATATGATCTAAACCGTTATGATTTATACCGGTAATTCGGCAGTTTCAACGTCATTGTAAAAAAATCAGTTCGTTCATGTCATACATGAAGTTATAGTTTTCAATAAGCTCCTTTTCCAAAGGGACCAGATCGCCTTTTCGACACAATTTATTTTGCATATCGGGTGTGATAAACTGGACTGCGATTTCATCAGCAAAGAGAATACCTTTTTCAGAGAGTCGAATGTTACCGTTTGCTTTTTCCAGTAATTCAAGTTTTTCAAGATTCAACAAGAGAGAATCATATCTTTCATCTATTTTTTGGTTAAACCGTTCTTCAATCTCACGGATATTCACATCACCGGATTTGATTCCGAGAACCATGGCCCTGGCCAATCTTTCCTCTTTTGTCAGTTTTATTCCTCTCCAGATCGGCAATTTGTTTTCATTGAGAGATGCGCAATACTTGCGGATATCTGGAAAATTATAATACTGATGATAATTCAAATACGTAAAAACACCGCTGCCGAAAGATAACAATTGAATCTCTTCTGTTTTTTTTGCTTCGTTCTTCTGATGCTTGTAATGGAAGTCTTTCCTGGGTTTGACAAACCAGTCAATCAACTGCCTGTGGTCATATCCTTCCTCCCTGGCCTTCTCAATGGTCATGATCCTGAAAAGGTGATTCATATATTCATTCGGGAATCTGGCGGGCGCCTTTTGCAGCAGACGATAGACGGATGAAGGCTTTCGGATTGCCATGAAATAGGTTGTAACCGATTCCGGCTTCAGATTAAACGCTGCAATCAATGTTTGTTCCCAAATACCGGGTGAAAGATCAGGCATTGGATAAAGCAGATCAATATTGATATTTGTGAATCCGATTTCTCTGGCCAGGTTGTAGACGTCAACAGCATCTGCTGCGGTGTGCCGCCTGTTTGTTGATTTGAGGATGTGATCATCAAAGCTCTGGACACCGATATTTAAACGATTGACCTGATTCTCGAAATATCTGTTCAGCAAGGCCCTGCCATTTTTTCGGATGATTTCCGGATGTACTTCTACGGTAATTTCGGTCTGCGTGGAGAAGGCGAATTGCTTTTCAATATATTCAATTAAATCCGCAAACTGGGCGCCGGACAAAATGGTTGGACTCCCGCCGCCGAAAAAAATGGATGTAATCGTGATACCATCCAGTTGTTCTTTTATTTTTTTGGAGACAAGTTTGATTTCTTTTTTAATGGTTTCCAGATAAGCCGGAATGATTTCCGGTTTTGGTTTTTCAATCTGGTGAAAATAGCAGAATGTACACCTGCCGCTGCAAAAAGGGATATGAACATACAGAGCAAATTCCCTGCCGACATTCTGAAAGTTTGTGAATATTGTATCTTCGTTGATTTGATCCATGGCTTTCAGCGGCGGGTACATGACAGTGATATGATAGTTTTTTGGATCTCTCCGTATTCCGGCTCGCCATATCTCTTCCAGGCAGCTTATTTCGATAACTTCAATGGCTCTGCGGATTAAATTTGTTTTCTCTTTTTGAAGGTCGCTGTTCATTTATTGGTTCCACTTGTAATTGAAATCGGTTTGTGAGTCAAGAATTTTGTGAATACAGCATGTTGAATAAGATTGATGATCTGACAAAGCGGAATAAACCTGTTGCGTTTCCACAAGCAATGCCATAGGCTTGCAGCAAGTAACACGGATCATCTTCACAACAGGTGATGCGTATTGAAAAAGGAAACGATTATGGGAATCCAGGAAGACCGGTATGTTGAATGTTTTTATGCCAAGTATAAAGGCCGGGTGGCTATCGGTGTCGGATATGCACAGGATATGGTGGAAATTTTTCCTTTTGTGTTGGAGGATGAGGGCGGAAACGCACTGGGCATCATTGCAATGGCAACGTTGTCGAATGATCAGATCAATTCCGTACACATTTTTCATCTGAGTGCGTTCAGACCCAATTGCGGTAATGGAACAAAAATTCTTGAGATCCTTTGTATCAAGGCAGACCGGTTGAATGTGACACTGAGTCTGAGCCCGATTCCTTCACCCAATGGAGAAATCCGTCAGATGAACAGCGTCCAGTTGATCCGCTGGTACCGGAAGTTCGGTTTCACAGGCGACGCACTCCTGTGCCGTATACCGAAAATCCTTTGACCTGTCCGATATGACCGGATAGTCTATTATTCAGACACCGTAACTCCACCCATTACGTGGTAGTCATACTTTCCATTTTCATAGTTGTAGTAGTATCGGATTTCATACTTTCCGGGAGCAAGTCCCCCCAAGGTAATTTTCCCCTCTTTCAATTCTGAGCCTGAATAGGCATAGGTTTGATAATAGTTTTCCGGTTCATCCGGTAATGCAATGGATATCCAGTCATAATTGTTTCCGGGGAAATTGGAAAAGGACAATTCAATCTCTTCGTAAGGGGCGTATACTTGTTTACTGGGTACTACATTTGCACTGGTTTTTGTTGATTTTTTAATGGTTGTTCCGGTTGTACTTGCGGTCAAGGGTGTACTGGCTTGGCTTGCTGCTTTTGCGGCTCCTGTTGGGCTTGCAGTGCTTGTTTTCTTTGCCGTACTCACGGTTGTAGTTGCAGCTCTTTTTTTATCCGCGGAGACAGGTTGACTCACTGTGCTTGCAGCTCTTGTTTTCTGGGCTGTGCTTGCTGTTCCCACTGTGCTTTCAGTCTTTGTTTTTTTAGGAGTGCTGACGGTTTTTCTGTCCTGGTCAGCGATTTCTGTTGAATCAGCGGCGGGTTTTGGAACTGTTTTTTTCTTTTTAATCCCGGATATTTCCGCTGTCTGACTGCTGGTTCCGGTCAATTTTTTACAGAACAGCCGGGTTGCCTCCAGCAATTGATTTTCATTTGCGGCCGACTGGTTTACGGCAAATTCAGCGACTCCTTTTTCAATATCGACAATCCTGCCGCTGATGATAATGGCATCTCCCAGTTGCATCACTGTTCCAATGAGGATTTTCTGAGCAGACAGCAACTCACCCATTTTGATGGCATAGGCATCGTTGATAACGCCGGTCTGCTGGATGCCCTGCTCTTTAAAGACCATATCCATCTGATTCCGCTCAATGACCGTGTATACATTGGTATTGACAATTTCCGTCCGGATCAGCTCCGAGATTCTAAGGGCTTTTTCCTTGGTGATTCCGTCTGCCCGGAAGTCCATGACGGCGATTCGGTTTTTGGCTGCCATTACTGTAACCGGCACCAGGTGGATAAGAATGATGATGAGGGCGATTTTTTTTAACGAGGCCATTTGATTTCCTAACAACAGGTTAATTATTTGTATATTGTTCCCACAATTCTGCGGCTTTTTTTTGGCTTTCCGCAATCTGCTCGCTTGTTAATTTGGGTTCAATGACAAACAGGTTGTGTATTGCATCCTTATGTCCCTGTGCAGATGCCAGGCTGTACCAGACATACGCTTCGATCAGATCCTGAGTAACCCCTTTGCCTTTTTCATATACAATGCCAAGGTTATATTGTGCATTGTCATGTCCCTTTTCTGCGGCATTTGAAAACCATTTGATGGCCTCCTGATAATTCTGGGGCACACCATCTCCGTTCAGATACATGACGCCCAGGTTGTTCTGTGCTTTTGCATCATTTTGTTCAGCGGCTTTTTTGAACCATTTCATGGCTTCCTGGTAATTCTGGGACACACCATCTCCGTTCAGATACATGACGCCCAGGTTGTTCTGTGCTTTTGCATCATTTTGTTCAGCGGCTTTTTTGAACCATTTCATTGCCTTAAAATAGTTTACCGGTATTCCGTCCCCATTAAAGTATATCAAACCCAGTTCATTCTGGGCACTCGGTTCTCCCTGCATGGCTAAATCTTTTAATTTTTTGATCTGTTTTTTATCCATCGATAAGGCATTGCCATGAAAAAAGAGTAGAATACCAAGGAATACAAGAGAACATAATCGCAATTGCCTGTACATAAGTTGTCTCCAGAATGATACCCATCAAATCATGATGGTTGTTTTTTTAATAGTTTGGTCATCTTTTCCAGGCAATTTTCAGTACGCTTTACAATCGCTTGGTAAAAAAGAGAAAAATAATATGTGATATATCAAATTATACATTCCAAAACAACAGAAACATCAAGGTGCAATTAAAATCATTGCAGAAATAATAGGGACGTCTATGATTTTATGATTTACTTTTAGCGACGGGTCTGGTATTTGAATGATTATGCCACGAAAAGCAAGAATAGATGCGCCAGGTGCGCTACATCATGTGATCATCAGAGGAATCGAACGAAGTAAGATATTTCGATCCAATTATGACCGGAAAAATTTTTTAAACCGGCTGGCGGAATTGTTTCCGGAAACGCATACGAATTGTTTTGCCTGGGCGTTTATCCCTAACCATGTTCATTTGTTATTAAGGACCGGGCTGGTCTCGATTTCCATAATCATGAACCGGCTTCTTACCGGATATGGGGGGTGGTTCAACAAGAAGTATAAACGGCACGGACAGCTTTTTCAAAACCGGTACAAATCGTTCTTATGCCAGGAAGACCTGTATCTAAAAGAGCTGGTACGGTATATTCATTTAAACCCTTTGAGAGCAGGTCTCGTGGCGGATATGAATGAACTGGACAGATACCCGTGGTGCGGCCACAGTGCCCTTATGGATAAAGCAGATCGACCATGGCAAAACATCGATTATGTGCTTGGTCTTTTCTCGGACCAGAAGAGGCCGGCTCGTAGAAGCTATCGGATATTCGTTGAAAAAGGGGTTACAAAAGGAAACCGCCCGGATCTGACAGGTGGAGGATTATTGAGGAGTGCAGGCGGATGGTCAGCTCTCAAGGAGTCCCGGAAAGCCGGTATCCGTCTTAAAGGCGATGAACGAATTCTTGGCGACAGCGACTTTGTAGAACATGTACTCAAGGCTGCCGGGGAATCTCTTGAACAAAAATACGAGCTAAAAGCCAGTGGACATGATTTCGACAGCGTTACAAAGCGGGTTGCCAATATATTTGGTATGACCGTCGAAGAGGTAATGGCACACGGCAAATCACCTGGGACTGTGAAGGCCAGAGCATTATTATGTTATTGGGCACACCGAAAACTTGGGATGACCACGGTTGAAATCGCCGGAAAATTGAATCTTTGCCAATCGGCGGTAAGTCGATTATCCATGAGGGGTGAAAAAATCAGAAATCAATATGGCGTTGACCTGATGAAGAAGAAATGCATAAAATCATAGACGTCCCTATTTTTTTTCGTCCCTATTTTTTTCCGGTCAACGGGCCAACCGGCCAACCGGTCAACGGGCTAACGGGCCAACCAACCGGACGGAACCGATTGAATGAAAAACAACGAGAAAGGTGATTGGGCAGAGAAGGACTCCCGAATAGCCATTGTGATTCCGGTATATAACCATGATCAGACGGCCGCGGATGTTGTTATACGGGCATTGGGACATGGATACCCTGTGTTTGTGGTGGATGATGGCTCAACCGATGAGAGTTTTTCAAAACTCCGGAAGATTGAAGGTATCCATCTTTTGCAGCACAGGATCAACCGGGGCAAAGGTGCTGCCCTGGTAACGGGTTTTCAGGCAGCACAGCGGGTTGCGGACTGGGCCATCACCATGGATGCGGATGGTCAGCATAATCCGGATGATTTGGTGAATCTGGTTCAGGCAATCCCGAAAGATGGGCGGCCCATTATTCTGGGAAGACGGCAGGGAATGGATAATTGTAATGTGCCCTGGACCAGCCGGTTTGGCCGGGAGTTTTCCAATTTCTGGGTATGGGCGTCAGGCGGGCAGTGGCTCAGGGATTCCCAGAGCGGATTCCGGATCTATCCGTTGCCGGAAATCCTGAACCTGGGTGTTTGTTCAGAACGGTTTCAGTTTGAGGTGGAGGTGCTGGCCAGGGCCGGATGGAAAAAGATTCCGGTTATTGAGGTATTGGTTGGTGTAACCTATGAAGCACCAGGAAAAAGAAAATCCCACTTCAGACCATTTGTCGATTTTCTGAGGAACAGTCAGGTGTTTACTCGTCTGATTCTGACAAGGTTTTTCCGGTTTTTGTTCAAAGGGAAATAACCCATGATGAAGCTCCTGCAATAAAAAAAACTTGAAAAAATTCATGATCGGAATAAAGATAACCTTTTTTCAGTCATTTGGTGGAACCGGTTTGATTATGTATGGTAACCCGATGACGGATAATGATTCAATTTTACAATTATAACTCGTAGGGGCAGGCCCCTGTGCCTG
>CAYTGW010000156.1:9892-10246 GCA_964437395.1 uncultured Desulfocicer sp. | reverse complement strand
CCAATATTCCCTCTCCTCCGGGGGGTGTTCAGAGGATGATGTGGGAATTATATTGATGTTACATCCCAATATTGCAGAATATATTTTATTTAGCACATCACCCACCTGTCCTCATCTAATGTCAATCCGCTTGATTTCATAGCTGGTTTCCGGAACGCCCGGCTTTACATGGTAATTTTTTTTTGCTACATCCATACTGACTTTTTTTGAGGGGGTAACGATTGTTTTAAAAATGAAAGGGATCATTTTGAAACGGTTTGATACTGGTTTACCTTACAAGCTGACAAGAGGGTATTATGAGCATGGATGCAGTATTTGAAAAAAATCTGAGAAGAAAAAAAACGTTAAACGCCA
>CAYTGW010000156.1:5794-9882 GCA_964437395.1 uncultured Desulfocicer sp. | reverse complement strand
AGCCCCCCACATCCGGCTGTTCCTTGACAGGTTGACCCCCAGCAAAGCCTGTCTCCGCTTCACTGGGCACTTCAAATTCTCCAGCCGAATTGTTTTTCCGGGCAGATCTCATGTGAACACGGGCTGAGCCGTAAATTCCATGACCGCAATTCCGCAAACGTGCTATTTTTTCACATCAAACGGGAAATGCATACCTGTTATTATATCCCCTTCTATAACCCCAAATAATTGATAAGCAAAAATGAAAGATGGGTTTCTCCCTTAGTCAGCCTGGAATATGCTTGACTTCTTAACCTCTTGTGATGCAAGGCTTTACATGGTAATTTTTTTTTGCTACATCACATATTGTGATGAATTTCGGTAACCATTCATGTTGATGAAAATGAGGGGAGATTTTTTCTGTGCTATCATTTGAGACTTGGGTTTTAAAAAACTGAGAAGAGGATATTATGCATACGGATGCAATAACTGAAAAAAATCTGAGAAGAAAAAAAACGTTAAACGCCAATATCGGCTATTCATTGATTGCATATTGTTCAACCCAGGTAGCGAGTCTGTTTGCAAAGCTGGCAGGGTTGAGCAGCATCACCTATAATGAAATTTTCATCATGCTGTTTCTCTCTGTCGGGGCAACATTGGTTTTTTATTTCATTATCAACAACCTAAAAAATTTTTCGGATCAGGCAACAGGCATCACTGTTTTTTTTCAGTATGGTGTTTTTCTTTTTCTGTATTGTATATGGGTTTTATTTTTAAATGAGACCAGGATCATTGGTATGATGTTTGCCATTTTTGCCATGCTGTTTCTCCTGCTCGGGTCAAATCTGGTCCGATCCCTGGCAATCACATCGGCCATTATCATTACTCATTCATTAGTGACCTATTACAGCATAGCGTTTTTGAATCAGCACGGGTCCCTCAGGCAGGAGCTGTTTTTTGTTTTCTGCTTTATTCCATTTGCTTTGTTTATTTCCATTTTATCCGATTATTTCCGAAAACAGAAGATTCAAATTATTGAATCGAAAAAGGTGGCTGAGGAGGCAAGGGATTCCCTCAAGGATGTGATCATTGATATCGGTCGAAAATGTGAGACCTTGAATACCGCATCCAATGAGTTGTTAACCCTGTCCGGTTCCATGCGCAGTACGACCAATGAGATTGCTGAAAAATCCATCGGCGTTTCATCCGCTTCCGAAGAGATGAGTTCAAACATTACATCTGTTGCCGCAGCAATGAATGAAACAGCTCAAAATGTAAGTTCGTTAGCGGTTTCGGCGGAAGAAATGACGGCAACCGTAAATGAGATATCGCAAAATTCCGTAAAGGCGATGAACACATCCAACCATGTGGTAACCCAATCCAAAATTGTTTCTGAAAAAGTGGATAAGCTTGCAGTGGTGGCAAAAGAAATCGGTAAAATAACGGAAGTCATTTCCGATATCTCGGAGCAGACCAATCTTCTGGCATTGAATGCCACAATTGAAGCGGCACGGGCTGGAGATTACGGTAAGGGATTTGCTGTAGTTGCAAATGAAATTAAGGAGCTTGCAAAGCAGACAGCCGGTGCGACCATCCAGATCAAAGAACAGATTAAAAAAATCCAGAAAACGACCACCATCACGGCAGATGAAATTTTGCAGATTATAAAGGTCATCAATGAAGTCAATGATATCGTGGCGGGTATTACAGAGGCAATAAGCGAACAATCGGATACTACAAAAGAAATTGCCGGAAATGTTGCCTATACGTCAAGGGGCATGGCCGATATGAATGAGAATGTTGTCATCAGTTCTGGTTTTGCTGATCAGATTGCAAAGCAGATCGCAGAAGTTACCAATGGCGTGGGCATGGTTTCCGACAGCAGCGAACTGGTCAATCAAAGTGCAAAGGATCTGCTTGCCCTGGCAAACGAGCTAAAAGATTTATCCAAAAAATATTCCAAATAGATGCATTCCTGTGGTTTACATCTGTATAAAGGGAGTCATTCATGAAAATTCGTACCTGTGTATCTCCGGAAGGACATTTTGTTTATGGTGTTCATTGCCCTTCCTTTACTGTCCGGAATCTGCGAAAGAACGATTATATTTCCAGGCTGGGCATCCTTGAGGACGGGGCTGAATATATGAACCAGCAGAATTTTCCAGAGAAAGATATCATGGAGTCGGATGCAGACTGGATTTATGAAATCCCGAACCCTTTTCCCTTCCGGGGGACAACCTATATTGCCAGAAGCTGGGCAGAGAAAAAGGCAAAAAATCCGTTGTCCATATCTCTTCCGGCTCCTCCGCCGGTTTCATTCTCCGATTTTTTCACAAAGCAACTGGAGGATTCCGGTTTTGTACATGATAAACTCCGGAAGGCTTTTTCTGATCTTCCGGAAACACTTCTGATTGCTATTGCTGAAACATCTACGGATCCAAAAGATCTTGTATACATCGCTGAACTTTGCTGCGATTTTGTATATGGCAAAGATGGTATTACACCTGCTGGACTTCACTATCAGGTCGATCCAGGCGGGCGGTATCGGGCTGTGATCAATCATCATGATTTGTTTGAGGTTCTGGTAAACAATATCCATCTCCCGGATACATATAAAGAGGTGATGGTTTTAAAACCCGGTGTTCAGGGAGAAAGCGAGATTGTCGGAGAGTGGAATGGAGAAGAATCCGGAACCCATGTATTTGAATATCTCCGGCGGAACAGCTATATCCCCTGGGGACACTATGCCTCCAACATGGCACATGATGAAATCCGATATCAAATTCGGGATTTGACACAAGATGACATCGTCGGGTTAAGGCATCTTTATTATCAGCGAAATTATGTTCGAATTGCTGAAGAATTAGCTATCGGGTTTTCATACACACGGAACACGATTCCGGAAGATGAGCTTGAAGAGCTCAGAATGGATATCCATCGGAAAATCACAAACAGAAGTGCACATAAATCGATTCAACTTATTTCTTCTTTATGGGGCTGGAATTATGGATTTGATCTGGCTCCAACCAAATACAGACTCCATGCCTCCCACCAGCAGGTCCACCAGCAATTTGCAATGGTACCTTCCGCGGTAGATACAGAAAAAAGCATACCAAACCATCCGGTATCAAAAAAGACATTTTCAACCTATTGTTGCGGGGATTTGATCCATGATTTTATTTCGGAATACGATCAGAAGACAGGGCATTCTTTTTTTGAAGACTATTGTAAAGCCATTCGTTCCAACTGCCGTATGGATGGGAGAGATGACCTGCCGTCCAGCCTGATTGTCTTTGAAGATGAACATGTGATTTTGTTTGTACCCAAAGCGCAGACCTCCCAGTGGGAATTGCAACTGATGACCTTACGCTCTATCGGAAATATCATAGAAGCCGATCTTCGGGTAAGGAAATCCCTGGATAAAGCCATATGGATTGCAATGCAAACTCTTACGGCAATGGGAGCCAGGATGATTACGACAATCGAATATTCCAAACGTTTTGATGTATTTGACGTGGATCAGCGTCTGCTGTATTCATTCCTGCCAAAGATGCCGGAATCACCCGGAGCATTCAGTGAGGCCCAGCTTCGATGGATCAATGGTCATTATCCTGAGGATTTTGCCATTGCCTGTCGAAAAAATGTACCGGATATATAAGTACAGAATGTCTTGGCAAGGTTTATGGTATGGATTGAAATGCTTGTCAGTGAGCGAACAGTAAATTATCAAACCATTTCACTACATCGTCCATTTTGGGTTTGGAAATGTAATTATCCGCTCCGACCTGAATACATTTTTCAGCCATCTGATCGTTAATCAAGGAAGAAAACATCACAATCGGTAGATTCTTAAGGTTCAACTCGTGCTTAATTTTGTAGCAAAGGGTCAATCCGTCCATTTTCGGCATTTCGATATCCGATAACAGGATTGTAATAAAATTGCTGATGGGAACATTGAGCTTTTTGGCCCTTTCGTTGAGATTGATGATATAGTCGAACGCTTCCTTCCCATTGGTAAATGTGGATACGGTGTTGTATCCTTCCTTGATGAGTGCCTGGTGAATATAATCTCGAATCATGGAAGAGTCGTCGACAATCACGATTTTTGC
>CAYTGW010000156.1:0-5694 GCA_964437395.1 uncultured Desulfocicer sp. | reverse complement strand
ATCAGATCATTGAACTCCGTAACAATCACAACAGGACGATCTGTTGAATGGATATTTTCGTCGGATTTTGATGATCCGATTTTTAGATGGGTTTTCAGATTAATGACAGGGATGGTATGATCACGGAGTATGAATACCCCTTCAACAGACTCAGGCGAATCCGGTATTCTGGTTACGGATTCTTTAACAAAGGGAACAAATTCCCGGATTTTTGCCACATTGGTTCCAAAACTTCTGTTACCGATAACAAATTCCGCAATTTCAACTTCATTTGTTCCTGAATCTAACAGGATACCATGATCATCAATAGTAGACATTTTTCCTCCTCAGGGAGTTTGTGCAAAGCAAGTGTTGCTTATGATAATTTTTCGGGGAAACAGAGAATATGAATGAGATTGTAATATGCTGTGAATTACCTTTAATATGACATGAATAGAAATCAGTGTCAATTTTATTCTGGAAAGAGAACTCTATGCTTGTAAAGAACTCATAAGCAAGTATAAAAACGATCTGATATGATTCGAACAATAACACATATGGTTTTGCATTTTGCCGTACCAGGGATTGCGGCAAGGTTTTTTTATCGGGAAAAATGGAAAAAGCAGTGGCTGGTCATGATTTCTACAATGATCGTTGACCTGGATCATCTGCTGGCCACTCCTGTTTTTGATTCCAATCGATGCAGTATTGGATTTCATCCCGGTCACTCATACTTTGCAATTGGTGTTTACGCCATCCTGTTTTTTTTCCCAAGGTTGCGTGTTTTGAGTCTGGGGTTGCTGATCCACATGTTTTTGGATTATACGGATTGTGTCTGGATGGGAATATAATCATGTTAGGGGTTTATATATGGAAAAAATGAAAAGGTTTGAATTTTTACAAAAAGATTATGTTCAGGGGTTTTCTGAGTATTGTGGGTTTGAAGTGTTACGGGTCGGAGACGGGATTTTTGAGAGTACCCTTCAAATTCAATCCAGTCATCTGCAGCAGGACGGATTTGTTCATGCCGGTGTGATTGCGGCGATGGCAGATCATACGGCTGGTTATGCCGCATACACAATTGTGCCAAAAGACCATCGAATCTTAACGATTGAATTTAAGATAAACTATTTTAAACCCGCCTTGGGAGAGTCTATCATCTGCAGGTCAAAGGTGATCAGCAGGGGGAAAAAAATTATTGTGTCGGAATCGGAGATTTTTTCCAAAAACAAAAATCAGGAAAAGCTGGTTTCCAAAGCAACTGTGACATTGATGTCCGTGCTGCTGGATTCATAAAAAAAAAGAGGATACGACGGTTATGGATTCCGTTACGCTATGAATGAGGCACTTAAGGTTTTTCATCGAGCGGACACTTCCGGTGGCTCAACCATCCATAATCAATAATGATTCAGTTGTTTGAGAGGAAATAATGACCACGTTCAAATTCCTTCTTGTCGATGATGAAAAGCCTTTTATTGAAATTATGGCCCAACGCCTGCATCAAAGGGGGTTTAAGGTGGACTGGAGCGAAATAGGGGACACAGGGGCCCCTTGTAAAATTATTTCTTGACAGGCTCACAGATAAAGGCTTAAATTGACCAGAATTATGGTTAATCTTAATTGGAGTCATATTATGAAAACACTTTCATTATCTGAGGCAAAAATGAAGTTCAGCGCCCTAGTGGATATAGTTAACACAAGTAATGAGGAGGTCATCGTGACAAAAAACGGACGCCCTGCGGCGATCATTATAAGTCCCGATGAATATGAAAGCATCAAGGAGACATCCCGGATTATTTCGGATACGGATTTGATGGCGGAGATCAGGCAAGGGCTGGACGCGTTGAAGGCCAAGCGGGCAAAGGTTTACACTCTTGAGGAATTATGAAATCCAGACTTCATTCACTGAGAATCCCGGATGAAATAGCAACTGTGATTCGGGGAATGCATCCGGAACTGAAGAACAAAATTAAGTCGGGGCTCAAGGCAATTTTGGAAGAGCCTCACACAGGCAAGCTGTTGCGAAACGAATTGGCTGGATTGCGAAGTTTTCGCGTCAGCAGATTCAGGATCATTTACCGCGTTGTGAAAAAAGAGGTGGAAATAGTCGTAGTAGGTCCTCGTATCCGGATTTACGAGGAAACATACAGGCTGCTTCAAAAGAACAAAAGAATCGCCATCAAAAATAAAATAAAAATCAGGAAAAGCTGGTTGCAAAGGCAACTGTGACCTTGATGTCCGTGCTGCTGGATTTATAAAAAAAGGATACGACGGTTATGGATTCCGTTGTATCTGAACCGTTGAATGATCTATATTTACACCACGCTCATTCATTGATAATGGACGCGCATAAATACAAGGCTCTTGTATTCTCAAAAATAGTTCTTGAGATAATATTCTCAATTGAATAATATTTCAATATGCCGCGTGGTGAGCCGAAGAACGCGAAATCGAGCTGATCCAAGCATGAAAATCCTGATTGATATGAACTTGTCACCACGTTGGGGGGTGCAATCAAAAGTGTTGGGTTTCGATTCGTTTCATTGTGGGAGCGGCATCTTGCCGCGACAGTACTGTCTTGATTGATATCTTGAAAAAAGCCATATCGCGGCTGGAAGCCGCTCCCACATAATTAGATTATCCATCAGTTTTGATTACGCCCACGTTGGGTGAAACTGTTTGACAATGCCGGCGTTGAGTCAGCGCATTGGTCGACGATTGGAGCGACGAATGCACCTGACAAAGAAATTATGGATTATGCAAAAGCCAACAATTATGTTGTACTCACCCACGATCTAGATTTCAGTACGATTCTTGCCGTAACACATGGTGAAAAACATAGTGTCGTTCAAACCCGTGCCGAAAATGTCAACCCAGATGTCATTGGCTGGCCGGTTATTGCAGCCTTAAAGCAGATGGCTACCGATTGGAAGAAGGCGCGTTGATAACCGTTGATCCAAAACGCACACGATTGCGTTTGTTGCCGTTTCCAACGAGAGAGTGAATGATTATATTGAAAAGTCATCCAGTTTAAAAGCATACCTTTTTTAGAGATGAACATATAGGAAAGGCACCTGTTTGAGGCATTAAATTTTTTCTTCAGAATGACAATGTCAAGTTTGCCCGGTGGAATGGGTGTAATTAAAACTGTTGGGTAACTGCTGGATGTCGGATCAAGGCGGCATGACGGTAGTAGCGCTGTCCGTCATGCCGGTGAAAAGCCGGAATCCATATTCAAATTATGACCCAACACTTTTAATTGCACCCCGGTGGAATTCCGGGAAAGCTGTCAATTGCCTTCCGAGACAACATGCATCCGGCAATGTTCACAATCAAAATGAAGGGTGTACGTCCGCTTGCCGTCGCTCATGGTCAGGGGCGGATGGAGTTTCAGCCGGTGTTTTGGGTTTTTCAAGCAGGCTCCCAGTTCGCGGCGAAGGCAATAACGGGTGGTCATGAGATGCTTGCCTGATGGGTTTATTCCTGTTTCAAAGGCGTCTTCCACGACCTGAGCACCATGACGTTCATAAAAAGCTTTGGCGAAGCGGTTGAAAACATTGGCTCGGTAATCCAGAGTTTTTTCAGGATACATAGGGAGATGACCTGCGATCGTCGGCCTGTTTTTCACGATATAATCACGCTGTCTTAACTGAGTAAGTTGATCCAGGGCGCCTCGCCTCAGGCTGTTCAGAAGACTCAACGGCAGAAAGCCGGGCGCGGGGATCTCCAGGGAAATTGCTATGACCGCAAAAGGCGTATTGCCGGTGCTTGAAAGCTGGGTGCGGATCTGATCCCTTATTTTCTCAGGCTGTCTTGCTTCTTCATAGGGGGCGTTCAAACGTGAAGACACCGTATGGCCATCCTCATCCGTGACAATCAGACAGATTTCCGTATCCGTCTGCTGAAATGTCATGGTCACGCCGATCTTTCGATCCGCTGTTTTTTTGTCCAGAATCTTCAGAAATTCGTGATCATGATTTCGGAACAGCGTGGTTCCCAATGTAAGGTTGTCCATTTCATTGGGGAAGATGCGTTCGTTTTCCGTGCGTTCCACCCTGAAGCCTTTTAACACCCCTCGGGCCATGAAGCACATCCCATCCCCGTTATGCACGGCCTGGCCTGACAGACTGAACCAGCCTTTCCCCATCTGGGTTATGGTTCCGACTTCAGCCCCTACAGATTTCGGGGTGTCCATGGCTGCCAGATGGTCGGTCTCTTCCGGGGCAAGGAGAAAATACCGTGTATACCCGCGATTGAATGTGCGATGGAGATCCGGGGTAAAGTGGAATTGAACATTGCCGGAGCTTTGTTTTCGGAAGCCCGGATGGGTTTCTATAAAACGGTCAAGAGCCTGTCTGTATGCAGCAGTGACATTTTTAACATAGGCCGCGTCTTTGTATCGGCCTTCAATTTTAAAAGAAGTGATTCCGGCTTCTGCCAGCTCCGTAATGCGGCTGATCAGATTGAGATCTTTGAGTGACAGAAGATGTTTGCCGGAAATAACATCATTCCCCTTTCCGTCTTTCAATGTGTATTTCAAACGGCAGGGCTGGGCACAGACACCCCGGTTGCCGCTTCGGCCAAAGGCCGCATGTCCCAGGTAGCATTGACCGCTGTAGGAAACGCATAACGCGCCATGGACAAAGCATTCAAGCTCCAAGTTTGTTTTTGAGCGGATTTCTTTGATGTCGGAAAGACTCAGCTCCCGGGCAAGAATCACACGGCTGAATCCGACCTCTTCAAGAAACTTAACTTTCGCGAGCGTTGCATTGTTCATCTGGGTGCTGGCGATCAGAGGAATGGGCGGCAGATCCATTTCAAGAAGACCGGTATCCTGGATAATCAGGCCGTCGGCTCCGGCTTGATGTACGGATGAAATAAGTCCCACCGCGTCCTTGATTTCCGAATCACTAAGGATCGTGTTCAGGGCAATATAAACCCTTACCTTGAAAAGATGGGCATATTCGATCAACCGGGCAATGTCATCCAGGCTGTTTCCGGCATTAGCCCGGGCACTGAACCGGGGCGCGCCGATATAAACCGCATCTGCGCCGTGGTCAATAGCGGTTTTGCCGAGTTCCAGATTCCCGGCGGGGGATAATAATTCTAAAGGAATACGGGTATCTTCAGTCATGGGGATGGCTTTCTGCTGCAAGGTCATTTAGAAAATGACGGATTGCCTGGGCGGCTTCATCAAAGGTTTGATATTCGGCAACCTCAATAGCCGGGCAACCGGTAATCATGGCTGAAAGGTAACGACTTTCGGCAGGGTGGTACAAGGCGAGAACGGGTTTCTTCAAAGCAATAGCGAACCCCAGTTCATAACCCACTCCGAGGGAAGGCTGCGTCACTTCTGCAATCACCACCCGGCTCTGCTTCAGCCAATTCATATCCCGCTGGAAAATGCTCGCATCATCCGGTCCGTCGTCGCCTTTTTCCGTCAATGCCGGATCTCCCACATGCTCGGTCAGCACGTTTCCCCACGTCTGCAAATACGTGATGATGTCCTGGTAAAGCGCCGCATCCGCGCGTCCCCCCCGGATTGATCCGGCAAAATAAATGTTCATACTGACCGCCTTGTGATGAATGGGATAATTTTGCCGCACACTATGTCAAAAAACAGCTTGTGTCAAAAAATACTTGCAAGCGATGATGGAAAACACGATGCCCGCCGCATCAGCGAAGAGGGCAGCGGCAAGGGTGTGGCGGACCCGA
>CAYTGW010000155.1:0-10264 GCA_964437395.1 uncultured Desulfocicer sp. | reverse complement strand
CCATTGGGTATGTGCGTTGAAACAGGATGCGCATGGTGCTGAACCATCAGACGGGCAACTGTTTCATATATGCCGGATGCGACCTCGGTTTCGGAAACGGAACCAGGTCGTATCGGTATTACTTTTTCATCTGCTTTCACAGATTCAGCAGCCTCTTCTATCAGCTCCACGAACTTGCTTTTGTCCGCGCCGCATACAGGGCATATTTCCGGTGGTTCTTCTCCTGTGTGGATATATCCGCAGACCGTACACTTCCATTTTTTCATGATCTCCTCCTGTTGAGATGTTATCTTTGATCGATCGGGGTAAATGCGCATTCATCCGGGCCGCAATAGTCTCCGATGTATTCCGCTTCCGGCCTGTAAAGCACTGGTTTGGGTGAAGCGCCTGCAAACTGTTCTTCAATCACATGGGCAGCCCATCCGGCAATTCTTGCGATTGCAAATACCGGTGTAAAAAGATCGATGGGTATTCCCATGTAGTAATAAAGGGAAGCACTGTAAAAATCGACATTCACATAAATCTCCCTGCCCTTTCTGTTTTTAAAAATCTCTTTCCCTGTCTTTTCCAGATGTTTCGACAGGTCATACCATCTTGTGTCTCCTGCTCGTTCCCCCATTTTCCTGGACATGAGAGCTAGGATATGGGCTCTGGGATCATCGGTCTGATATATAGCGTGGCCCAGCCCCATGATCACACCGCCGGATTCCAGGGTTCTGATCACATAATCTTCAACTCTTTCCACAGAGCCGATCTCCTGAAGCATCTGCATAACCCTGGTATTTGCCCCTCCGTGAAGCGCACCGGAAAGCGAGCCCACAGCAGCAGAAACGGCTGCATACAAATGAGCCTTCGTAGAGGCTACCTGCCGTGCTGAAAAGGTTGATGCGTTGAATGAATGTTCCGCGTGCAGAATCAGGCAGGTATCGAAAAACGCCGTGATCTCCTCATCCGGCTTTTCTCCGGTCAGCATGTACAGAAAATTCCCGGCAAGACTCATTGAAGGAGAGGGAGAGACAGGTATTTTTTTGTTCCGGATACGATCCCATGCAGCTACGATAGTGGGCATCATGGCAATCAAACGAACTCCCATTCCTGTCGCTGCTTCTTTTGAATACTCCCTTACATCCGGGTCATGTTGGGCAAGCATGGAAACTGCTGCCTGAAGGACATCCATGGGAAGAGCGTCCGGCGGACTCAAGGCCAGAGATTTCAACACCGGTTCCGGAACCACTGACTCCCTGGCCAGTAATGATTTGAATTCTTCCAGTTCCTTTTGGTGCGGCAACCGCTCATACAGAAGAAGATATGCAACTTCCTCAAAGGTTGCGGTTCTTGCGAGATCCTTTGCCAGATAGCCCCTGTATACCAGTTTTCCGATTGCGCCATCCACATCACTGATTCTGGTGGTTGCAACAGTGAGCCCCCGTAACCCGGTGTTCAAAATCGGCCTGCACTCATCCATAGACAACTCCTTATTCCGATCTGCTTTTATTTTGGCCCAATGCATTGGCAGACACAGAGGCCTGCCTCCCTAAGAATCTTGTCATCCTTCATCAAATATCAATCCACATATCTGCTTCATTACCGCAACTGGTGCATGTCCCGGTTGCCTTTACCTGACGTTTGTGGCCTTTATGCGCTTTGTCACCTTTCTTTTTCTTTGGATCATCATCATCATCGGCAGCATCCTCATACTCCTCCAGAGAACAGGTCAGATCCATTTCCGCCTCATTTCCACACGCCTCACATTTACACACCTGTCTGATTTTTTTTTCCATATTTCCTCCGATCTTTGATTTTTCCTTTTTGGATGATAAGTCATACTTGATTATGCAACGATTATCGTTCTGTTTCAAGCGATAATGAATACAAATCATCCTGAAAATGATCTGCGGAATTTGCAATCATCCATGCAGAACCACGGATAAAAAAGATAATGCTTTGTGTTCATACAAAATATTCACACCGATACCCATCAAAACAACCGCTCCGAATCCAGCAGCATACTTTTGAATGATCATGAACCGGCAGGCTTTGCTTCCAAGGAACAATCCAAAAGCTGTGAAAAAAGCTGCCACCACGCCGATGATAAAAGCCGGGAACCATATGGATACATCGAGTAGGGCCATGCTCAGACCAACAGCCAGGGCATCAATACTTGTGGCAACCGACAACAGCACCAGGCTCGTTCCCCGGGTGGGATCTTTACAGGTATTCTCCTCATCCTGCTTTCCAATTGCAGAACGAAGCATGTTGATACCGACAAATAACAGAAGTGAAAATGCAACCCAGTGGTCAAAATCTTCAATCAGGGTCCGGACGGAAAGCCCTGCGCCCCATCCGATCACCGGCATCATGGCCTGAAAAAGACCAAAATGCCACGAAAGCCGGAAAAACTGACGGACGCTGACATTTTTCAGGGCTACCCCCGAGGCCATTGAAACGGCAAAGGCATCCATGGCCAGAGCAACCGCCAGAGCAAAAATATTTAGAATTGTCAAAATAAGAGCCTTTAAAATATCACTTTTTCAGGAGGTCTTCTCTCCGGCACATACTCATGGCTGATCTTATTGTCATTCCACTCCATGGAAACATAGAGATTACAATAACAACTGCCATACTCCTTTACGTCCGGCTCCCGGTAAACACATGGGCAGATAATATCCTTGTCGTGATTGCGATCCCCGGATGCCAGCCGGCAGGGACAGACCATATATCCGTAACGTTCCTTGTTTTTAATAAGGGCTTCTATCAGTTCCATAACCCTTTCCCGGTCATTGCTGAAATAGTAGCCTTTTTCCTCCTGGCTTTTTTTCAGCATTTCAAACAATTTTCTAGCTTCCATAGATACCCAAAGCCTCCTTGATCTCTTTTTCCTTATATCCGACAATCACCTTATCACCAATCACAATCGTGGGAAAAGAGCATCTTGAATTCACTTTTTTCACATCTTCAAGGATGGCCTTTCGTTCATCCCCCACAAGGGTATCCACATCGACATAATCGTAAGTGATCTTGCATTCGCTCAGCAATTTTTTGGTTGATTTGCAGTGGCTGCATGTACTGAGTGAGTAAACTTTGACTTCACTGTCCATAATTGTATCCCTTTTCAGTAGTAGGTAATCAGATCGGAGATACGATCTGCATATATTACATAATCCATTACACTCGATGTTCAAGTTTTTTTGGTCATTCCGGCGAAAGCCGGACACGCAGTGAAGCTATGCGCTATCCAGTGGTTTTGATGAATCGCCTGGATTCCGGGTCTCCGCTTCGCTCCGCCCGGAATGACGGGGTTTATTTCTTTTCAGTGATAAAAAACTTGAACATCGAGTTACAGGTTAAATCAAAAATCATACCAAAATGTATGTACCTCTAACAGAATTTTTCCCTATCCTGAGTTTCAACCTTGCAGCAAAATCGCTTTTCAGCGCAGAGGGGTTGATTCGCATCTGTTGTGACATACCATATCCATCCCGGTATAGGCAAGAGGAACCAGTTATCGATACAATACCTTATATATATCCAAAAAATTTACAACAAATAACCATTGCCAAATTCAACCGGATTTTCTAAGACTTTCAGCATACAATGGAAAAAACGCCAACCACCTTTCTAATGTGAATACACCCTTATTTCAGGCGGGAATATGCTGGAAACGGATGGATATTCAGGTTTAATAAAATGCTGCCGGGACTCCCTAAGTGCCTTATTCACCGGAATCTGTTTTCAAAATTCCCGCCCTGTTTACATCCGGTACATCTTTGCAAATGAAGTATCTCCATCTATCCATGAACAGATCATTCAGAACTACAAACATCTAAAAACTGTCTCACCGGAATATGTTACAAAACTTCTGGATCTGAGACATGAAACATCCTCTCCCAAAAACATGGTTATCATTTACGAAAAAACAGAGGAAGAAACACTTCAAGCCTGTCAAAACGGACAGCGATTTCAAACTTCAGACTTCCTTCACATCGCAAACCAATTGGCAACCGCCGTTAAAAGCATGCATCAGCTTGCGATTCCGATTAAAGCGCTGTCTCCTTCCATGATCTTTTATAATCCGGCCAGCCGCAGCCTGAGGCTGGATGTATCGAGCATTTTATTCAACAATCTTTATCCTGACAATATTCTTCATCAGGATATGCCTTTCAAAACAGCAACAGCATGTTCCGGATTGTCCTATATTTCTCCGGAACAGACCGGCAGGTTGAATTGTCCGGTCGATTATCGTACTGATTTTTATTCGCTGGGAATCATTTTCTATGAACTTCTTACCGGAAAACTTCCATTTGATTCTGAAAACCCCTCTGAAATCATTCACTCCCATCTGGCACGACATCCTGTTCCCCCATCCAGGATATGGGTCGATATCCCCGGCATCTTATCCAATATTACGATGAAATTGCTGGAAAAAGTTCCGGATTACCGGTATCAGAGCACCTACGGTATTCTGGCGGATATTCATCAATGCCATATGCAATACCAGAACACCAGAAGCATATCTTCATTTGCGCTGGGAAGCGAGGATCTGCCGGAACAGATTCACATTTCACAAAAGCTGTTCGGCAGGGAAAATGAATTTTCACAGATGATTGAAATCTTTGAACGGATTCGAAACAGCAGCGCAGAACTGCTTTTGATAAGCGGGTTCCCGGGGATCGGAAAATCAAGGCTCGTTCATGAAATGGACAAACAGATTGCGGAAGCAGCCGGATATTTCGGAATCGGAAAATATGATCCATTTCAAAAAAATTTTCCATACAGCGCCATTATTCAGGCCTTTCAGGAAGTCATCCGGCAAATTTTGACCGAAAGCTCAAATCGCATTCAATCCTGGGAAATCAAATTGCGTGAAGCACTCGGCAGTCACGGGCAGATCATGATCAATGTCATCCCGGAAATCGAACTGATCATCGGCCCCCAGCCCCCTGCACCGGAGATGTCGCCGCCGGATGCACAAACTCGATTTCACCAGATGTTTGAGAGATTTATCCAGGCATTTGCCCAAAAAGAACATCCCCTGGTCATTTTTCTGGATGATATCCATTGGATCGATTCAGCCAGTTTAAAACTGATCGAACGTCTTCTGTCCACTTCCGCCATCCATCATTGTTTTTTTATCGGTGCATTTCGCAACAATGAATTGGCCAAAAATAAAAACCTGTCCCTGGCATTTCTTTCCATTCTGAAAAACAACTTCCCCGTCACCATGATGAACCTGGAGGGAATTGAAGAAGAGCATGTCCGGCAGATTATTATTGCGACCCTTTCCAAAAATGTTGAAAAAATCAATTCGCTGGCAACAATCATCAACCAGAAGACAGGTGGTAATCCCTTTTTTATCGGACAGTTCATCCAGGCATTGTCTTCCAAAAAACTGCTCTGCCTTGATTATACTTCCGGCATGTGGCGATGGGATGAGCACGCAATCCAATCCGAAAACATCACCGATAACGTGATCGATATCATGCTGGATGAAATCCAGAAACTGCCCGCCGGCACCCAGGAAATGATGAAGCTTGCCGCCTGCATCGGCAACCGCTTTGATTTTCAGATACTGGCTGCCGTAAGCGAAATCCATATTATTGAAACCGCATCTTTGCTATTGGCATCGGTCAAGGCAGGTTTCATTCTGGCAAAAGGAGAGTCCAACCGGTTCCTGAATGAAATTCTGGCCTCCAGAAAATTGGTTGCCGGTCAGCCGGACCCGTCAGACAGCCATCCGGAAAACTCCTTTTTTTTCGAATTCCTCCACGACCGCGTGCGCCAGGCAGTTTATTCACTGGTTCCGATAGAACAGAGAAAAACAGTGCATTTTCATATCGGCAAACTGATGCTGAACCATATGAAAAAAGAAAATTTTCAATACAACATTTTCAATCTTGTTAATCAGTTGAATTATGGTGTGGATATGATCCCAACAACACACCAACAGATTGAGCTGGCGGAACTGAACCTGACAGCCGGCCGGAAAGCCAAAGAAACAACTGCCTATCCACTTGCCTTGAGCTATCTGATTACCGGTGTATCTCTACTGCCGAAAACGAGCTGGATTGACCATTATCAGCTTTCACTGGATCTTTTTTTTGAAAAAATGGAATGTGAATACCTGAACCAGGACTTCGAAGCGGCAAACAACAGTTTCATAACAATCACCGGAGGCGCCCATTCCAGCCTGGATAAGGCATATGCCTTTAATATCAAAATGATCATGTTTGCCGGCCAGGCCCGCCATCAGGAAGCGGTGAAAATTGGTCTGGATGGTCTTCGCTCCATCGGGGTGAACATTTCCGAACCAGGAGGCAAGGCATCTGTCCTGCTACCGCTGTTCATGGCCAGGATGAAAATGCAATGGCGCAGAATTCCAAAATTATTAAATCTGCCGGAAGCAACAAAAACGAAACAAAAACTGATCATGACACTGCTGATGAACATCTCCTTTTCCGCATACCTGTGTAATCCATATCTGATTGTGATTGTTGCTTTGCAGATTATCGAGCGGACCATGAAATACGGCAATACCCATGCCTCATCCATCGGATATATGATTTATGGGGCAACCCTCTGCGCTATTTTCAAACAATATGAAAGGGGGAACCGGTTCGGCAATCTCAGTCTGCAGATCCAGAAAAAGTATGGCCGTGCTGAAACCAATTCCAAAATTTTTCTCTACTATGCAATGGGAATCTGTCCCTGGCAGCATCCGATTCACATTGCCATCAAAAGCAACCGAAACGGTCTTGCCAATGCACTGGAAACAGGAGACTGCAACTGGGCTGTTTATCATATACAGTCGATTCTCATATTTCTTTTTGCCCAGGGTACGCCCCTTGCTGAAATTTACTCGGAATGCGAATCCTATTATGATTATATTTCCAGCACAAAAGATTCTGCGGCACTGAATTATCTGATCTCCCTGAAACAGGTGATCCAATGCCTGAAAGGTCATACGCAAAATGAGTTCAGCCTTGACGATGATGATTTCAGCGAAGAAAGCCATGTCCGGCAAATCATCGGGGAAAACATTCATATCATCCTTCTCCGCCACTACCTTCTGAAAATGAGACTGCTCTATATCATGGGAAATGTGGATGAGGCGCTCCGGCTGGCAATGCTGTGTGAAGGCCTTCTTCAGTATCACATTGGAACCATTATCATTACAGAGTATTATTTTTTCCATAGCTTGGTATTGCTGGCAAAAAACCATCATGACACTCTCCTGCAAAAACTCAAAACATGGCGGCTGCTGAAACGCAATGAAAAAGCCATTGCCGGAATGGCCAAGGCATGTCCGGATAATTTTGAACATAAATTGTTTCTGATAAAAGCGGAAACAGCCAGGATCCAAGGCAAAAATGCAGCAGCATCCGCATTTTTTCAAAAAGCGATCCAGTCCGCCCGGCAGAATGGCTTTATCCATATGGAAGCCATTGCAAATGAACTGGCCGCAAAATTTTTTCTGGCCCAGGGACTTGAAAAGGTTGGAAAAACATTTTTAGCAGAAGCAGCAGATGCCTATCGAAGATGGGGCGCAGATGCAAAAATAAAAATACTTTCCAAACAGTATCCGGCCATAACCGCCCAGATAACCGAACCATCTGTCCATCTTCCAACTCCGCATCGAATTGATTACACGGATGTCGTTCATTCGCTTCAAGCCATTTCAACGGAAATTGTTCTGGACAACCTGCTGCAGAAACTGATGCAGATCGTCATTCGCAATGCCGGCGCCAGAAAAGGTTTTTTTCTCCTGAAAACCGATAACCAACTGGAGATCAAAGCTGTCGGTCATATCGGCAACCCCATCCGGGTGACGCTTCAAAGCAGCCCTGTTGAGAACCGGACAGACCTGCTGCTGTCGGCAATCAACTATGTCCAGCGTACCGGGAAAACCCTGGTCATGGATGATGCGGTCCGGCAAGGTGATTTTGCAACAGATCCGTATATGGTTCAAGCCAGGCCGAAATCGGTGTTGTGCCTTCCCATTCTCCGGCAGTCCGAGCTGATCGCGATTCTGTATCTGGAAAACGATATTGCCATCGGTGCCTTCACGCCGGACCGGATCGAGACCCTTCAGCTCATTGCTTCCCAGGCTGCCATCTCTTTTGAAAATGCAAAGCTTTATGACCATGTGATCCAGAAAGAGAGAGATTTGAGAATTGTATCGGAAAAACTCCGATCCCTCTCCTCTGAACTGCTTTTGACGGAAGAGAGGGAGAGAAGACGCATTGCCGTTGATCTTCATGATCGTATCGGCCATGCCCTTGCAAACGTTCGGATTCAACTGGGCCTTCTTCAGGAAGCCAAAGGAGACAAAAGTGCAGCCGGAATCCTCCAGACAATCCATGATCAGATCGATCAATCCATTACCGATACGCAGTCATTGACATTTGAATTAAGCCCGCCGGTTCTGTATGACCTGGGCCTGGAAGCAGCGATTGAGTGGCTGGTCTACCAGATGAATGAACAGCACGGCATCCAAATCCGCTTTTCAGATGACCACAAACCCAAACCCCTTGGTGAAGATATCCGCATCCTTATCTTCCAGGCAACACGGGAACTGCTGTTTAATATTATCAAACATGCCCAGGCACATCATAGCTGGGTTTCCATCCAGGCCGAGCCTGAAAATGTCAGTGTCGTCATCGAAGATGACGGTATCGGCTTTGAAATCTCAAAGGCCGGTTATATGACTAGAAAAGGAGGTGGATTCGGGCTGTTTTCCATTCAGGAACGGATGAAATATCAAGGAGGGGTTCTTGACATTTCTTCAAAACCCGGTCATGGAACCAGAATAACAATGACGCTTCCCATGAAATCCAATGAAATGGAAAAATAAAGGACAGCATCATGAGCATTCAGATTCTTTTGGTGGACGACCATAGCATAACCCGCGAAGGGCTGTACGCTCTCCTGGAAAAAAAGCCGAATTTTACGGTGATCAAACAGGCGGAAAACGGACGTGCTGCCGTCAAACTGGCAAGACAGCACAAACCAGATGTCATTGTGATGGATATCAACATGCCGGATTTAAACGGTATTGATGCTACCCGCCAGATTCTGGCTGAACTTCCGGATGTGAAGATCATTGCCTTGTCCATGTACTCAGACAGAAGCTATATAAAAGGAATGCTCCAGGCGGGCGCATCCGGATATCTGCTGAAAAACTGCGCCTTTGATGAATTGGCAAAAGCCATCGAGACCGTTTACAATAACCAGACCTATTTAAGTCCCAGAATTTCCGAAATCGTCCGGAAAGAATTCGTGAAGCTGATGAAATCAGAAGACACTTCTGCGACAGAGCTTCTCACGGACCGGGAACGGGAAGTTCTGCAGATGATCGCCGAGGGCTACAAAACAAAAGAGATCGCAGACCGGATTCATGTCAGCGTGAAAACCGTTGAAGCAAGGCGGCGGCAGATCATGGAGAAGCTGAACATCGACAGTGTTGCCGGCCTGACCAAGTTTGCAATCCGGGAAGGAATCACATCTATCGAGATATAGTTGATGCTGTATGGCCGTAAACTCCTCGCCGCTCCTGACAGCGATTGTTCGAATTTATAGCTGGGGGGATTTTTGTAATCTTTCTGCAAGCCAGATTTTAATAATTGATTGACGGGGGACCCCAAGACGTTTGGCTTCTTTATCTAATGACTGAATCATCCATTGCGGGAAATCAACGTTAACCCTTTTCTGTTCCTGGTTTGGCCGCCTGGCTTTTGACGGATCAAAATTTTCTAATACGCGCTTCCCTTCTTCAAACTTTTTATCTAATTCTTTAGCTTTCATAGAGCTCAACCTCCTCATTTCTGGCTCGCCGTACTGAGATAATACGAATCGTGTCATCGCGATAAGTAATAATCCCAGTCCAGTGTTTTTCGCCTATTTTTCCAATCACTAAAGATCTCGGCTCATCGAGTGTTTTCGCTGGGATCTCCAATAAATCAATATCATCCCAAAGCTCTTGAGCTTCAATAAAATCAATCCCATGCTTATTCTTATTGAGATCCGATTTTTTAGGGTCAAATTCAAAATTCATGGTATAATTAATATACCATTCTTGTATATTTTGTCAACTATGGCAGCAACTGAAACTGGATTCGGCAAGGGTGGGGAAGATCTTTATATTTTTATCTTTAACTCGATGTTCAAGTTTTTTTATTGCTGAAATGAAATAAATTCCGTCATTCCGGGTGCAATTAAAAGTGTTGGGTTTCAACCTGAATATGGATAGCGCTACGCTTCACTGCGT
>CAYTGW010000154.1:0-10508 GCA_964437395.1 uncultured Desulfocicer sp. | reverse complement strand
AGAGCTTCAGGATGCGTAAAGTTCCCCACAGGCGTGGGGATGAACCGATAGGTGGTGATGGATTAAATAGCTCGTGGGCAAGTTCCCCACAGGCGTGGGGATGAACCGCGGATGCTTATACCCGGTCTTCTTGCACCACTAAGTTCCCCACAGGCGTGGGGATGAACCGCGCGTCACATATCTTCCGTCGGTTGGTTTCAGAAGTTCCCCACAGGCGTGGGGATGAACCGATTCATAGAAACCCGGAGCGCAAACACTTTCTAAGTTCCCCACAGGCGTGGGGATGAACCGATGATGGCGTGACCCAGCTTGCCCCGGTAAAGAAGTTCCCCACAGGCGTAGGGATGAACCCGGTCATCACCAGTTGATGCATTTCACGGGCGCGAGTTCCCCACCTTCGAAGCACACTCATTCCCTACACGACGCTCTGCCGATCTTCATCAGGAGGGTAAGTTCCCCACAGGCGTGGGGATGAACCGTTGTCCCACAGCCCGTGGGACAATTGCCCTGGAAGTTCCCTACGCCTGTGGGGATGAACCGTTATGAAGGGTGATCATGGAAAGATACAGCAAGGAAATTCAATCCCTGAATTCATGACCGGAAAAGAGTGCTGACACATCCGTATCAGTGACCGGGTATTCCCTGTCCCCCGGGTTTAAACCGGAAAATCCGGTATGGCGCGTTCTCCTTGATATGGGATTCGCTTTTTCCCACAACATTCATCAGATCGCTGCATGTAAAGTAAAGCCATCCATCCGGACCGAAACTGAACCCATCCGGCCAGCGGAAAGCAGGATCTTTGATGAGTGTTTTCAATTGGCGATCCTGACCAATGACATGCACAGCGGAGTGCTCCATATCGGAGATATAAATATCGCCCTCCAAATCTGTTGTAATCCCGTCACTCATGGTTTTGTCAGCAAAAACCTCCACATTGGATGAAAGCGCCTCCGGAGACAAAGCATGATCCATCAGAGATGATGCCCGGATGCGATACAGTTTTTCACCATTCACGGCCCCATAATACAGCCATTGATTCTCACGATCCAGCGCGATCGAATCCACGGCAATTTTAAGAGAAATCCCCATCAGGCTGAAATCTTCCTGTCCGACTCGGACTGTTTTGTCGGAAGCCCGCACAGATTCATGATCTTCCAGAACCCGGCGCGCAACCTTTGTTTTGACATCATAGACAATAATCGAAGGATCTCCGCCGATCAACGGCACGGGTGCCCCGGTATCCGCAATAAAAATTGTATCCCCGGATGAGCTGACCTCAAAATAATATCACAAAGATCCAAATCCGGCAATATCGGAATGAAATTCATTTTCATGAAGCACCTGACCGGTCCGGATATCAAACGCCATCAGCCTGGGCTGACGGATTCCAAAATAACCGTGATCCAGAGTCCACAGACGATTTTGGGCATCAATGCGAAGGGACAGCACTGTATCAAAAAACGGTTTACCGGATCGTTTTTTCTGAAATTCCGTATCCGGGAACGGTACAGCTTTTCCTCCTGTCCATTCCGCAACCTTGATATCCGGATTCCCGTCAGGATGAAAAGTGAAAAAAATTCGGTAATCACGGGATACGGCAATATTGCCCGGCGGTCCGGAAAGATTGGCAACGACCTCAATGCTGTCTTTCCGGAATATAGGAAGGCCGCTATTATCATTCATATAGATTCGTGAGCATCCGCAAAAAAGAAATATGAATATGAATAAAATGAACCGTAGTCGAACCATAAATCACTCCTCCTGTTTTTCACAATTGCTGACCCCGCTTCCTCCGGTCAGTCACGGTCTTTCCGACTTTCTTCAGCTGTCTATTTCCACCTCTTCAAGGAGCTGCTTCAACCATGGCAAAATGATATAGGTTAATGAATCCTTCACCCATTTCAAATATTCCGGGCTTTGAGATTCCATGCCCAATATCCCGGCATAATAGTCGCTTGCACCCAGATAATTGATTGCCATGGTGTTAAAATTGGTTGTCAGCATTTGAATATCAAAATTGGCGCCTTTTACCGGAACCGACTGGATGAACGCCTGCATCGCATCTAAAAAAAACTGCTGCAGGAGTTGATATCCGGGAATAATGTCGGACTGCTGTGCCTGAACCAGGTTGAGCGCAATAATCCGCATGGGCTTTGGATGTTTCAGTGCAAAATCAATGAACCGGTCAATATACAGTGAAAATCCCTTTTCCGGGCCTAATGCTGCCAAACCATCAAACCATTGAACATTGGCCTTATAGCACTCATCTATCGTAGTTTTCAAAACTTCCTGAAACAGATCCGCCTTGGTCGGGAAATAATAGTTAATCAGAGGATGATCCACTGCCGCCTCTTTTCCAATCATGCGAATGCTTGCTGCATAATACGGAAAATTGGAAAATACGATACTTGCCGCTTCAACAATTTTTTCCCGTGTAGTTATTTTCAGGCTTCCGCTGTTCTTATATTGATCGTTTTCATTTTTACTTGCAGGAAGTTGTGATTTTTTATTTGATTTTTTCATGGACGATATTATGCTGATCCGTAAAAATCCTGTCAAGTTTTTTTTACGATCGTTAAATTCACTTGACAAAAATACAGGAGCCAATTAAGTTTTTGACGATCGTAAAACAGTATACCTTGAAAACCAAACCCGGCCGGAACCGGATGAAAAGGAGCGACCGATGGGCAAACGACGAAAAATGGAAAAACGCTACCGGTATATTTCATCTTTATCCGATATCGAAGGTATGAAAAACGCAATCGGTGAAATGAGGGGAATGTTTTTCCCAAAGCAACCGCTTCTGAATCAAGACATCCGGAAAAATGCTGCCAGTCCGGTTTTGGATGAAGAATGGTTTATCCGGACTCTGACAGACAAGATTACCCATCATCCGGAAAACGGAATGGAGTATCCGTTTTTTAATGAACCGATCTTTGACCAGCCGTTGGTTGGTTTTGTCCGGGGTAATGATCTGATTTTTGACCAATTCAAGGAAATTATCGGGCCGCACCATTTTACTCCCTGGGAAATCATGAAATGGCAAGCGGAAAATAACGGCGTTGAACCGCCGGATGCAAAAGATATCAGTGTGGTCTCCTTTGTCATGCCGATTACCCGCAATACAAAGACAGACAACGCCGCCGCGGTTGACTGGCCTTCGGAAAGATGGGCGCAGACGCGCCTTCTGGGCGAGATTCTCAGCCAGGCAATTGTACGGGAAATCGTAACCGATCTGATGGGCAAAGGAATACTGGCCATATCCCCGGATGTGACTCCCAAGTTTAATAAAAAACGGTATCCAAGGGTGGGCTGGGCATCCCCATGGTCGCACCGGCATATTGCTTATGCCGCAGGACTCGGGACATTCGGCATGCAGGATTTTCTGATCACGGAAAAAGGATGTGCACACCGGCTCGGCAGTTTTGTAGTGAATCTGAAACTCAAACCCAACCGGCAGCGGCCGGAAGATATCCATGCCAACTGCCTTCACTACCAGGGCAAGAAATGTCTGCAATGTGCAAAGCGGTGTCCGGTAGACGCGATCACTGCTAAAAATGCCCACAACAAGGAAACCTGCTACCAGAAAGTAGCCCAATCCTTGAAGTATTGTAACAAAAACTATCATATTTTCATCTATGGGTGCGGCCTGTGCGCAACGGGCGTACCCTGTGAATCCGGGATTCCGGAACCCTTACGAAGACCCATGGAATCGAAACCTTCAGGGAAAAAGTAATGAAACAGATGAAACTTCTAAAACCCGGACCCGTACGAAAAATTGTCCTGGTTGTTCTGGTCGTGACCGCATGCCTTGCCGTATTCTCAGAACCATTGACAAGAATCCTTCTGAAACATGTCATACAATATCGTCTATCCAGACTGGCCTTTCCTTTTGAAGATGGCCTGCATGCCGGTCTTTGCGGAACCGGATCACCCATGGCGGATATCAAGCGGGCCGGACCCTGTATTGCGGTTGTCGCTGGAAAACACACTTATATTGTTGATGTGGGTGATGGGAGTACCAAAAACATCACGCTGATGGGGTTTCAAACCGGAAAGATCGAAGCTGTTTTATTGACTCACTTCCACTCAGACCACATTGCCGGTCTTGGAGAGATTATGCTCCAGCGCTGGGCCGGCGGTTCCAATCATACCCCTTTGGATGTAATCGGTCCAACCGGCGTCGAGACAGTTGTTGATGGTTTCAATACTGCCTATTTGCTGGATGCAAAGTACAGGGTCGCTCACCATGGTTCAATAACAGTTCCTCCATCCGGAACCGGCGGTATAGCCAGGCCATTTCAATTAGGCCCTGAAAAAGATGCTTGGGTTGTTGTTCTTGAAAAAGAAGGTGTGAAAATTACTGCATTCAAGGTAGATCATCGTCCGGTTGAGCCGGCTGTGGGGTATCGATTTGACTATAAAGGAAGATCTCTGGTAATCAGCGGTGATACGGTTTATTCGGAATCATTATTGAAACATTCAAAAGGAGCGGATCTGCTTTTTCATGAAGCCCTGAGCCCATGGATGGTAAAGATGATAAATGATCAGGCACATATTTCCCCGGTTCCATCCCTGAAAAAAATTACCGCAGATATTCCCGGCTATCATGCCTCGCCTGAAGATGCTGCAAAAATTGCAGACCAGGCAAAGGTTCATCATCTGGTGTATTATCACATTATCCCGCCACTTCCCTCGCAGCTTCTGCACAAATTGTTCCTTGGCAATGCAAAAGAGCTTTACAAAGGCCCGATCACCATGGGGGTTGATGGGATGCTGTTCAGTCTGCCACCCGACAGTAATGAAATTCAGATGAAGACAAGGTTGTAAAATGCAAACCTCCCGGTTGCCGGATGAAACTACGGATGTGGATAACTGTATTGAGGGCATGCGTGTCTGCCCGGTAGGTGAAACCTGGAAAAATATCCGGCCAAAAAAAAATTCCATTGCAAAAAACAGACGGTACAGAGTAAACAATATACAGACATTCCGGATTCGGGATGAAACCATCAAAGAATACCAGGAGGATCTTGAACAATGCGGAAAATCATTATCATCTTCTCAATCATGTTGCTGTTTACCGGCATTGCTTTTACCGACGCAGAATCAAAAGCCTCGTCCAAAGTTACGATCAAAATCGCAGCTCTAGCACCCAAGGGATCATCCCTGATGAATGTGCTGGAGGAGATGAAAGATCGGATAAAAAAAGAGACAGATAATGAGGTTAATTTCAAGATTTATCCAGGAGGAATTCAGGGGGATGAAAAAGACGTTCTGACCAAAATCAAGCTCGGGCAACTGCAAGGCGGTGCATTCACAAGTATCGGCATGGGAAGGATCGTCTCTGAAGTCCGGGTTACGGATATTCCTTTTCTTTTCAAGAATTATGAAGAGATTGCCTATGTACGGGTAAGAATCAAAGATAAACTGGAAAAACTTTTTCTGGACAAAGGCTTTGTTGTCGTTGCATGGGCCGATATCGGATTTGTTCATACATTTTCCAAAGAGCCGGTTACCAGGGAAAATCTGAAAAACCTGAAAGTATGGGTCTGGGGGGATGATGTCCTGAGCACAACCGTCTGGCAGTCGGTTGGCGTAACACCGATCTCTCTTTCCATCACCGATGTATTGACCTCTCTTTCAACAAAACTGATTGATACAGCTCCTTCAACACCGTTTGGAGCCGTGGCATTCCGGTGGTATACAAAATTCAATTATATTTCAGAAATCCCCTCAACAGATCCGTCTTCCGCAATTATTGTTTCGAGGGACACATGGGAAAAGATCTCCCCGGAAAGCATAAATAAAATCAAAAGTATTTCAGACTGGTACCATGACAAAATCACCACAACCAACCGAAAAGCAAATGCAGACAGCCTCAAAATCCTGAAAGACTCGGGTATCAAGGTCGTCCCTGCTACGGAAAAAAGCATACAATTTGTCACCGATATGCAACTGAGGACCAGAGAAGAGCTTGTTGGCAAACTGTATCCAAGGGAACTTCTCAACGAGGTACTCGGGTATCTTGACGAATACAGAAAAATGCATCCGGAAAGCGATTACACAAGAATCCAATAGTCTTCTTATACGATTATACATCGCAAAATCCGGATTCAGAAAGCAGGAGAAGGATATCCATGCGGTTTTACCTTAATGGCATTTTAAAATGCTGGAAAATGTTCGGACTGAGCCGGCATTTTTTGCATTGCCTGATGGTGATATCTCTCTTTATGCTCCTTTTCATAGTCAAGACCATCACCTGCTTTCTGGACCGGATTTTTTTCCCCGGATATCTAAATATAGAAGTGAAAAATCCGGTTTTTATTATCGGCCACCCGCGCAGCGGGACCACATTCATGCACCATCTCTTTACCCAGACCGATGAAATGGCAGCTTTTTGTTCCTGGCATATTCTATTTCCCGCCATTACCGCACGAATTTTTGTCCGGCCTGTTGTCCGTTTTTTAAAACGCCGGGGAATGACAACCATCATTCCTGAAGAAACAGGGCATGGTGTTGGAATCGACAAGGTGGAAGAGGAAGAACTGCTGTTTCTCCACAACCATGACACCCAGTTCGCCGTTGTTCTCACCCCTTTGGGATTTCTGGAAGATACATTTGATCGGTATCGCCTGCATGACCGGATGCCTTATGATCATCGTATCCGTTCCGCCCGGTTTCTGAAATCTCTTTTTCAACGCCATATTTATTATACCGGGAAAAAACAGATTTTTGCTCAGACACACTTTTCAACCCACAGGATTAAGACATTGATGGAAGTATTTCCCGATGCCCATTTCATTTACATGCATCGAATGCCCGAAGATACGCTGCCATCTTCTTTTTCCCTTATATATAATATGGTGGATCTCATCTGGGGGATGCACCGGTTCACCTCAGAGCAGATTGCACGTTTTTTTGATTACCGGTACCGTGCAAGTATCGACCTGTACCGGTATTTTTATGATCTGTGGAACAATAATGATATTGATAAAAAAAGGGTTCTGATCGTTTCCTATCCTCAGCTTCAGGAAGATCTTATGGGTGTGTTTGAACAGGTCGTTCAGTTTACAGGCATTTCCCCCAGTGAATCACTGCGTAAAGCCATCCTTCATCAATCGAAAAAGCAAAAGAAATACAAACGAATACACAGTGTCCAGCCTCTTGAAGATTTTGGAATCGACTCCGGCAGACTGAAAGTCGATTTTTCTTTTCTGTATGAAAAAACCTTTTCTGTTCAGGAGAATCATGATGTATGAATTTATCAGAGGGCCAATGGCCTGGGCCTGTTTTTTCATCTTCATCATGGGGATGCTGTTCCAGGTTGTCCGTTTCTTTCTGATCACAAAAAAAATTCACCCGACTTTTATAGCAACGACATTGGACGACAACAAAAAGAAAAATTTCAATTTTTCAAGAGAATCCCTGCCACAGCTTGCCGCAAAACTGCGGGTCACTCTTGTTGGCGTTCACCCAGTCATGTTCTTTTTCACTGTACTGTTTCACATCAATATTTTTCTTCTGCCGGTCTTTCTGTCAGAGCATAACATGCTTATGGATGGACTGTGGGAGGTAAGTTTATGCCCTTATGTTTTGCCAGAGCTTGTTGCTGACATTTTTACAGGCATCATCATGGTTTGTATTCTATTCTTCCTGTCCAGGAGAATCTTCCTCTGCCGCGTACGTTCAATTTCAACCATCTATGATTACCTGATCATTTTTCTCACTGCCGTACCATTTGCAACAGGCTTTCTGGCTGTACACGGTTTTTTCGATTACAGAAAACTGATCATCCTGCATGTGCTGTCGGTCAATCTGATCATGCTCTCCCTGCCCTTTTCCAGATTTGTTCATTCTGCTTTCTTTTTTCTGAACCGGTTTTTTATTGGAAGTGAGTACAGCTTTTCAAAAGGCTCCAGGTTATGGTAAAAAAATGAAAAACATCAACCCAGAAGCACCGGATCAAAAGACAATCGTTTCATTTTTAACCAGATACAAAACAAAAATGAAGCTTTCGCTGAAGGTCTGCACCCATTGCGGACTCTGTGCGGAAAGCTGCTTTATCTATGTAACAAGAGGCAGAAAGCCGGAATACATGCCTTCTCATAAAATGATCCATTCCATTGGGAAATTATATAAAAAAAAGGGCAGAGTAAACTGGGAAACACTGGAAGAAATCAAAGAGATTGCATGGAAACGGTGTGTTCTCTGCACCAGATGTTATTGCCCGTTGGGAATTGACATACCGGAGATGATCTCTCTGGCAAGAAGCATATGCCGGTCTCAAAATGTTCTCCCTGATTTTGACGAGGGTGATGAGAAATGAAATATAAAATCAGCACAAGAATATGTTTTATGGTTTGCTTGTTGACGATCTTATTCTCCGGCACATTGCTTTTTGCCCAGCCGGAAGAAATTATCATCAATCATTCGAAAAGCTTCAAGACCAACAGGCAGGCTCCGGTAACCTTTCCGCACGGGCTTCATATGGAAAAATTTGAATGTCTGGATTGTCACCACCGCTATGAAAATAAAAAGAATGTGCTGGATGAAGCCGAGCTGGAAGAGGGAAACCCTGCTGCCCAATGCTCCGGCTGCCATAACCTGAAAAGGGCCTGTGACCTGCAGAAAACATTCCACAGGCAGTGTCTGCACTGTCATGCCAACAACCGGAAGCCCGGTGAAAAATCAGGACCGCGAATGTGTATCGGATGTCATGAAAAATCCGGTTCTTCTTTGCATGGATTTGATTCAATCCGGATAAAAGACAAAAACCACACAAAAAACCGGGAGTGATGCAATATGGTAAAAGCCAAAAGAAAACCCTTGGAACAGATCATGGAACTGATTCAACCCTATGACAAGGTTCTGAATATCGGCTGCGGCGGTTGTGTTTCCGTCTGCCTTGCCGGCGGGCAAAAAGAGGTTATCGCATTAAATACAGAACTCCAGGTAACCTGCAAACTGAAAGGCATGAAAATCCATATTGATGCCTATACGGTTGAACGCCAGTGCAATGAACAGTTTCTCAGAGAACTGGATGACAGAGCAGCAGACTATGATTGCATCCTGTCCATGGCCTGTGGAGCAGGAGTGCAGCTTCTTGCTGAAAGATATCCGGATAAACCGGTATTCCCGGCTGTGAATACCATGGCAATCGGTATTGACAGGGGAATCGGCCTGTATGAAGAAAGATGTCGTGCCTGCGGGGAGTGTGTCATCGGTTTTACCGGAGGGATCTGTCCGGTGACCCGCTGTGCCAAAGGCTTGTTCAATGGCCCCTGCGGCGGAGTGGATGGCGATCGGTGTGAAGCAAACCAGGATGCATCCTGTGCCTGGGTCGACATATACAACCGCCTGAAAAAACAAAACCGGCTTGACAGCATCCTTCAGTTTCAAAACGTGATGTCATGGCAGAATCAAGTTCAGAGAACCATCATCCAGGAGCCTTACGAGAGCAGATATTACAATCGTTCAAAAATTTAAATAATTAGCTTGCCTTCTTCCGGGATATAGGTTAGTATGCGCCCATTCAATCCAGCCCGGCTAAATCTGCAAGGGCGGTTTCTTTCTGAAGGTACAATCCATTTAACAAAGTGGCTCCCTCCAGTTTGCAACGTTGAAATTATTTTATGAAAGGAGGATATTATTATGGCCAATGGAACTGTTAAATGGTTTAACGACAAAAAAGGGTTCGGATTCATTGAACAGGAAGACGGAACCGATGTGTTTGTTCATCATTCAGCAATCAAATCAAACGGTTTTAGATCCCTCAATGAAGGCGACCGAGTTACCTTTGATGTAGAAAAAGGACAAAAAGGTCCAGCCGCAGCGAATGTTACTGTGATCTAACTTTTTGTTATGAGTAGATAAAGGCATCCCTTTTGTATTCAGGGATGCCTTTTTTTTTCGGTCTGATTCGTTTATACCGACTCGATGCTGTAACGGTTTGAAATCATCAGCTCACAAGCCAAGAATAGATCTGCATTCCTGTTCTTCTCTTTTTGTCACAAATGATGTTTTCAATACCGGAAATGGATTATTTTTTAATAAAATGATTGACTTATTATTACAAATCATTAAATCTAAGATTCGAATATCTCTACCGTTCACGAATCATGTATCTTTTCGGTATTTATTTTAGGGTCTGTCAAAAGAGATCTTCTTTTTTGGCTCTCCCTCAAAATAACTTTTTGAGAATTTGTACAAAATTAAAATCACAGGGAAAGGAATAACGATAGATGGAAGGTCATGTCAAATCATACGATGAAAAAAAAGGCTATGGTTTTATTGATACGGAAGAGCATGGTGTTGTTTTTATCCATAAAACAGGAATAAAAGATTTTGGCCCTTTTGGCCTGCAAAAAGGGGATTTTGTTTCTTTTGAATTAAAGACTACCCCTAAGGGAATTCAAGCCGTCAACTTGAAGCCCCGTAGATAAAAAACAAACAGGAGAGCCAATTTCAAAAGTCTGTTGTTGTAGTTCCGGCGAAAACTAGACACGCAG
>CAYTGW010000153.1:0-10589 GCA_964437395.1 uncultured Desulfocicer sp. | reverse complement strand
TTATATCATCTGCCTGAATCAGGTATGAAACCCCTGCCTCTGTTTTCAAGGCAGGGTCGTCTGTGTAAAAATCAACCAATGGCAGTATAGAGAGGCTTTTTATCGTGCCAGTTGATATTTTTTCAATTTGAAAACGCTGTAATTCTTTTGCAACCCTTTTGTTGCCGGTTGTCAACTGAATCCACTTGAGAAAAAAAATAAGGCCTATGATCCCGATCAGAGCAAGTATTGCATAGAGAAATGGCATATTATACTCCTTTTTTAGAATGGTATGATTTTCCATCATTTTCCATGATTTTGACTTCCATGTATGTTCCTCCGGAAATTGGTTTTTTTATAGAATCGATCGTATACAGATGTTGCAAAATATAAAACGCACATGCAGGGTTTGAAGTATAACAACTGATTTCATGAAATTATATTTTTCTAAAATGCGGACAAATTTTTAAGCACTCACTGCACACCATATCAGAATTCCAGCCCATAATATTAACAATATTTTCAATATATTTTTCAGTCCACTGTAGCTTCATCATAAAGATTACAGCAGGCTTTAGGATTTTAGGAATGGAATAGGTAAAGTTTATACATCTTGTTACTTCAACCCGTTTATTCTTAATTGCATGTGTGGGACAAATTTCTATGCATTTATTGCATTTAAGGCATAGATTTTTACTGCTTTTTTTATTTGTGCAGTCAATTTCTTTTGCCGTTAATAATGCTGACAGACAGAGTCTGTTACCAAATTTTTTCGAAATTAATAAAGTATTTTCACCAAATGAACCCATCCCAACTGCTTCCGCACAATGTTTTAATGATATAATGCCTTTAATCTTACCTTCTCGAATCCTGGCGGGGAAAAAGGTTGGAACGGGAACTGATGAAAAACCTTCCATATTGAAAATATTACAGAGATCAAAGGAAACCTTATCCATGTCGGCTATCAAATTATAAAGGTAATACGATTTTACCTTGCTGTCTAAATTAAAGACAAATTGCGGAATTAACCTGCCAAAAACGATTATCCTTTTGCATTCCGGCAATATATTTTTTGGATGAAATCCATGCGGTGCCTCTAAATTGCATAAGCTTCCGACGCTGAAATCATCAATGTTATGTTTTTTAAAGAAAAGGTTAATATCCATTTATCTTTTTTTTACGCGCTCTTTTATGTCATCATCGCTGATTTTGTTCTTATGCAGGGGCATCCCACTTCTTTTCCCCACCGATGAACACCATCCGAACATTTTGAACCGCCCGCAGATCGTCCAACGGATTCCCTTTCAGCACGATGAAATCAGCGAATTTACCGGGTTCGATGGTACCCACTTTATCTCCAAGGCCTATAATTTCAGCATTGACAGCCGTTGCTGCGCGTAGAGCTTCAAAGTTGGAAAAACCGGCCTGGGTTAGATGCCAGAGCTCTTTCCAATATTGGCCTACAAAACCGAGACCAGTACCACAACTATCTGTTCCGACTCCAACTTTTCCACCCGATTTTTTGATTTTCTCAACATTCTTAAGCATGTTGGGATATCCTCGTCTGAACATCTCTATGTCAGTATAGAAATTCTTTTGGTAATCTTTGGGTGGATATGGTTTGGAAAGCATCAGTTCTGCCGAAGTGATGGTCTGGCGATAGGGTTCAGGCATAAAATCAGTCTTCCCCGCTCCATTCAGCCACTCCAAGACACTTTCGATGTTGAGGAAATCGGCCGGTGCCTTGATAGTTGGCACGATACTGACCCCCTTTTGAACCATACGATCCACATCTTCCCGGGCAAGTTCCTGAAAAGAGCAATGTTCCAGCGAGGTCACACCTAATTCAACGCCCTTTTTAAAGGCTGTAGCTTCTGTGTGATGCATTGCCACAGGCACACCACGCGTTTTGGATACATCCATTAGAGTTTGAAAACAGTCGTTCCCCCAATTCTGCAACCGGCCGTGAAACAGGAAAGATTCCTCTGAGTATTGGGTCTTCAGCCATTGCGCTCCGTTATCGATGTTTCGATTGGCAGCTTTCCTTACTTCTTCGGGAGTCTCCAGGCGCTCCACGAACTGGCCGCCGGCGACTATCGATTCAATTGGGTTTAATGTCGGGGCCATTTCCGGTATTCCTCCACGGCTGGATAGAAACGACAGAGCCGTCACAGTCCTTGGTCCCGGAACGTTGCCGGTGCCTATCTTCTTTATCCAACGTTGCATTTTCTTGCTAAAGGCCCCGAGGTCGCGAATAGTGGTTACTCCGTATTTGAGACAGCTTTGAAAATTCATAGCCACCTGACGGCCCATCTGAAGGATCAATCTGGCATTCAAAGATGTCGCCAAAGGAACTGTAAGATGGATATGAGCATCGATGAGCCCTGGTATCATCGTCTGACCATGCAAATCGTATGTTGAATAATCATGATATCTGTCCCGCGTCGCCTGATCTTCCACCGCGACAATCTGATTATCTCGGACCAATATGATCCGGTCATTCTGCAAATTATTGTGGATGCCATCGAAAAGACACAAATTCTGAAAACAAATCTTTTTGGTCATTGCGCTCCTTCCGATATTGTTGGACGTCCAGCCAAATTTAAGCTCAAAAAAAATACTATCCCAGGTCAATTCCCCGGATCCAGCAGTTTCAGGATGACCTTGCTTACCGTCTGCATCAGGTCTTGCCGGGACAAAAGTTCCGGTTCCATCACCAACTGCAATCCCAGCCCATCGAACAAACCAACCAGTATGGCGGCCAAGGCATCGACGGAAACGGTCGGTGAAATTTTCTTATTAGCGCATGCTTTCCTCAACTCCTGTTTGACGGATTCCCGAAACAGCCGGTAATTAGACCTGACTGCCGTTCCAACGATTTCGCTTCGACGTGAAACCGCCCAGCTTTCAATCAATAAATTAATGAAATCGCGGTCTCCTTTGGATATAGCCAGCAAATTGGCACAAAACCCCTCTGCTATTTCAACTGCTGTCTGTTTATCTTGAAAAGCATTATCTACCGCTTTGAGGCTGACTTCACTGTTGGCTGTCACCGCTTTTGCCATCATTTCGTCTTTGTTTTTGAAATAATAGTGGAGAAGTCCCCGACTAACGCCGGCGGTTGATGCAATTTGCTGAATGGTCGCCCCTCCGAAACCTTCTTTGGAAAGAATTTTCCGGATAGCATTCAAGATGAGTTCTGATTTATCTTTTTCATGATCGTTTTCTTTCACTGTTACCCCCGTCTGAAATAACTGGTTGGACGTTCAACCAATATCGTTTTCATTATTGGTTGTCAAGGGAAAAAATATACACATAAACTAAATAAGCGGATTTAAGGAATGCAGGACAGATGTCTTTAAAATCGAAAAAAAATATCGTCGATTTTCAGGATTTTTTAGGAATCATCAATTCATCAGCCGGACTGATTATGAAATATGATGATCCAGCCAGGTGATCACATCCCTGTAAACCTCATGCCGGTTGGTTTCATTCAGCATCTCATGCCGTCCTTCCGGATACAGCGACAGTTGAATATCTTCTGCACCGGCATTTTTCAGGGATTTGTAAACCTGTGAGACCCCTTTGCCATTTTTCCCCACCGGGTCTTTGTCTCCGGAGAGAATCAGAATGGGGAGATTTCTGGGAATCATGCTGACGTTTTCTTTTTTGTGGATGGTCTTCAGCCCCCATAGCAGATCCCTGTAAAATCCGGCGGTGAAAACGGTTCCGCAGAATGGGTCGTCAATATATTTGCCTACTTCCGCATGATCCCGGCTGAGCCAGTCAAAATCAGTCCGGGCGGGTTTGAACGCTTTGTTATATCCGCCGAATGTGAGCTGATGCAGAAGCTGGCTTTTGCCTCGTATCCCTTTTCGTTTGATTTCCAGATTGGCGACCAGTATGCCCATGTCTCCCAGAATACCTGGTGAACCGGCGGTTCCGGAAATGATCGCTCCATTTATGCGGGTGCCGTAATGAAACATATAGGTTCTGAGAAGGAAAGATCCCATGCTGTGGCCCAGCATGAAAACCGGCAGGCCGGGATGTGCATTCTGTATCATGGATGTAAGCTCGTTCATATCTTCTACCACTCTCATCCATCCGTTGCTTTCTGCAAAGAATCCGAGATTGTCGAGTGAACCGGCGGTTTTCCCATGACCCCTGTGGTCGTTAGCATAGACCAGGTAACCACTCTCCGTTAGTTTTTCCGCAAACGGTTCATATCGGGCTGCATGCTCTGCCATGCCGTGGGATATCTGGACAATCCCTTTGGGGTCTGATTTCTCGGATATCCATTTGTGGATGAAAATATCCTGGCCGTCTGTCATCTTTGTTTTAGAGCCGGTATGCTTCATTGTTTTTTCATGCTCCTTTCGGTCAGTTGGCCCGTTGGCCCGTTAGCCGGTTGGCCGGGAAAAAGCTTCAATCCGGTAACCGGCAAACCGGCGAACGGGCTAACCTCGTAGTTTACAGAATCTCATTCTGATAATAAAGTGTTTCCGGATGATTGCCCCGTTGGATGAGGATACTCCCTTTTGACGATGTTCTCAGTGTTTCATATATTTCAAATGAATCATCCATGGATTCAATTTTTTTTTCGTCGATGGAGAGGATCATATCATCCACCTTGAGGCCGATTTTTTCAAATACGGAATCCGGTTGAATTTCTCTGATCACAACCCCCTTGATTTCACTGTTTTCCGGGCTGGGGGAAAAGTCAATTTGATCCATCAACCCCATGACCTCTTTGATATCTTCTTCATGATTATACCGGGCAGCAATCTCTTCCGGCGAATAGGGCGGCGTCTGAATCGGTTCGCTGCCGATGGAAGGTTCCATTGAACGTTCATCGGTCACGGCTTTCTCCAGATAGAGTATCTTTTCCGAGGTTCCCATGCGAAGCAGGACGCTGTTTGGTTTGATTTCAGCCAGAACGGCTTTTTGGATGGTTTCACCTTTCCGGACAAGGTGCTGTTCTCCGGAAATGTCATCCCGGATTACGGCAAAGGAGGAATTGTTATTCTGAATGCCTGTTCCCACCAGGGAAAAAGGAAGGTCTTGATCCTGATCAGGCTTTGATGAAGGGGTTGCTTGAATCTGTTTTATTTCCGCATGGTCTGCCGGATGTGAAGCAGGCGCTTTTTTTCTTTTATTTTCCAATGTGATTCCGGCATTATTCGGCATACCTTTGGATTTCGGAGTGGTTGTTTTTCCCCAAATCAATGCAGAAACCAGAAGAACACCTACTGCAATCAACAGAATTGCAAAAAATGAGTGATATGGTCTTTCTTTTCGATATATCCGGAATGAAATTTTCATGGATCAGCCTGTTTTGTTTTTCCTCCTGATCTGATAGACAGACCAGGAGGATTTTGTCAACTACGGTGTTAAATACTGAAGCGCTTTGGTTGCAACATCAGCCTTGGTGACCAGTTCCATGTGATCATAACTCCAGAACCGGGTGATGAATGTCGTTCCGCTGATAATATCTGCATCCCGCGGCACAGCGCCGTCGCTGTCTGTCCAGTAAATCGTGGTCAGGATATCCCATCCGACCTGAAGCTCTCCGCCCCAACCCCAGCAGTCTCATCCGTCACCGTCACCGCCGATGGTATAGATTTTACCGCTGTCCGCCATGGGACCAGGACAGGGATACTGAACATTGAATGTCCCCTGTACCCAGCTTGGTTTTAAATTCTCCACAGCAGCATCTGCTCCGATGAAGAAATCGACCCAGTCACCGGAATAAGCCAGCGGTGATCCCTGGTGGGGAGTCCCCAATGTCACCAGACCGGCTACGGTACTGGGATTGTTATAGATATAACGTCTGGACACCAGCCCGCCCATGCTGTGGGCAATGATTTTAAATTTGGTGCTGAGTCCGTGGGATTGCTGCAATAATTGGGTTTTGGTGCGCATAAGCTGGGCCTGAACAGCAACGGAATCATCCCCGGAGCTGTAATCGTTCAAGCCGCAGTATCGCATGGTTCGTCCATTGATCGTCCGGGTCCAGACATTTGTGGAATTATCCGTATAGATGGCATAAACATTTCCGGATCCGTATGTCTGGAGGCATTTGTCTAAAAAACTGTCGCTCCACTGGTGTTTGTTTGTCAGTCCATGAACCAGAACCAGGTCATATGCCGCAGCATAGCCCGCCATCCCCAAAATGATCAATACAGCGATTGTGATAATACCGGGTTTTTTCATCTCTTTCTCCTTTTCATTAAAATTTGATACAACATTGAATGAAACAGGTGCTTGATAAAAATAATGATTTGTGACCTTAGATTGTTTAGTACGGAACAGAGGATGAGACAATTGGGGATTGGTTAAATGTGTGGGTTGAAAATCCTATTTTTTCATACTATGAATTAAAAAATCAGGGAGGGTTCAAATGAGTAAAATCAAAAATGTGCCGAAGCACAATAACTTTTTGCTGAAAGCGATCCGGGGAACATTGGAACATCGGGCAACATGGCTGTATTTATTGTTAAAAGAAGCGGAAAAAAAAGGAATTCAGTGGGAAGATATCGGATATCCTGCAATTAAAGCCTGTGGAAATATGCATGGAAGTGAACTCATCGAGCTGGGCCGGACAAGCAGCTTGAAAGGGTTGAAAAAAAAATTATTTACCATACCTGCACAAATGGTTTTCGATATGAAGATACTGGAGTCGACAGACCGGAAATTATCCATCGATTTTGGATATTGTCCACTTGTTGGCGCCTGGCAGAAGATTGGTTGCACGGATGAAGAAATCGCAAGGCTTTGCGATATCGCCATGGAGGGGGACAGGGGAATTGCGGAGAGTTATGGCGGAAAATTGGAGCTTGGGGATACCATAGCAAACGGATTTCAAAAATGCCAGATACGGTTTGTGAAATAGATTGAGGCGTTTTTGATTGATCACCGTTTTTTATGAACCAGATGCCATGTGATTCTCTGAAAAATCTAAAACCTCAGACCTCATCCATTTTCTGTTAGATCAGCTTATCAAAACGCAGGAAACCGGGCTGTCGTCAAAGGCATCGTAAATCCAGTATATATTCTCCCTTCCATTGCTATACCATTTTTCGATCAAATCAACATAAGATGTATTTCAATTCATTGACACATAAATGGATCTTGAATATAAAATCACACTTGAAAAGTGAGTTCTTATCAGTTCAGCATTTTAATTGGCGATTTAGCGGTTTTTTTGAGTGGCATTTATAGAAAGACGAGTAATATGAAAATTTTAATCATAGGCGGTAAGTTTTCAGGAATCACTTCTGCGATAGTTAAGGCTTTAAAATCAAAAAATCAAATTGATGTAACCGTCGCTGTCCCCACACTAAAAGCATTAAAGTTTAGATGGCTATTGATTGCATTCATTGCATTGGAAAGTGTTTTTACTTACGGGACTAATTTCAAAAGATGTTTTAACCGAACATGGTTTTGGCATTTTGCTCAATCTTTATCATGTGATGCATTAATAAAAAAGCATACCCCAGATGCTGTAATTCAGATGGGTGCCAACAATATGAATTTTTTTTGGGGAAAAATTAATACGATTTTCACCATCTTTACTGACCACACCAATCTACTATCAAAAAAGCTGCCTGATTACGGATTTGATATTCCTGAAAAGCAAGTGTCTCAAAGATGGAATAGAATTGAAGAACATATCCTTAAATCACAGGATTATATATTTGTGATGTCAAAGAATGCCGGGAACTCAATTGTTTTTGATTATGGTGTGGCTCCTGATAAGATAAAATTTGTCGGTGCGGGCCCTAACATAAACGTAGATATAGAACGTGATGGAATTGAAAAAAACTTTTCTGATAAAAACATTCTATTTGTCGGGTTGGATGCCAAGCGTAAAGGACTGCCAGACCTAATTGCAGCTTTCGATAAAGTTCAAAAACAGCATCCTAATGCAAAGCTTCATATTGCTGGAATAAATGGAAATTCAAGTAATTCCATAAAATACTATGGTGAAATACATGGGGAGGAATTAAAAAATTTATTTTATCGCTCCCAAATTTTTTGTCTGCCGACATATCGAGAACCGTTTGGCATCGTTTTTATAGAAGCCATGTATTCAAAATGCGTATGCATCAGTACAGATATAGAAGCAATACCAGAAATTATAAACCATAAAAAAACGGGATATCTGTGTTCCCCAAAAGACATTGATGCTATTGCAAAAAACATCAATGAACTTTTTTCTGATCCCAACAAATTGAGAGAGATGGCAGAGTTGGGTTATCAAAAAGCAAAAAAAAACTGGAATTGGGATAAAACAATCGATCAAATATTGTTCTATTTTGAGTCATAACAATATTTTATAAATGTGGGGATTATGGGATTATGGGGATTATGGGGACGTTGTTGACAAATTATACAAAATATTTCGAACATCATCTTCAGCTTATTCTGTTTCATGGCAATAGCGGAATGAATGATTTTATAACGAAGTCGTTAACTGTCTGAGTGGGTATCGCGCCTCCATCTATGTCGAAGAATATACGCTGTCTTCCGGGCTCAGAGCAGGAGATAAGATTTGCCGATCTCAACAGACAAGAAATTGCCTCATATTTACTTCTATAAAAGATCACAAGTGACCGTCTGGGATATAGTTGATACTGTTTTAAAGGAACTCACAGGACTTTGAACAGCTACATTGGACATGCTGCCGGGAAATAAGGTTTGACACCCATTATAAAGTTCGATATAGAACAGTACTATGTCAAACAGTTCTATATTTAACTAAATGGAGCCGGCATGGGAATAAAAAACCAAGACAATAAAATTACCAGAAAGGGTGGCTTTCTCATAGCCCGGATTTTTCAAATATCCGGGAGAGTTTTTGCGCGCAAAATGAAAGAGGCCGGTCTGGAGGATATTTCGCCCGAGCAAGGCCGTATCCTTTTTGCGCTTTGGGAAAAGGATGGCATTCCCATCCAGGAGTTGACAAGAAGGACCTCTTTGCGAAAGTCTACAATGACCGCCGCCTTGGACCGTCTGGAAAAATCAGGGCATGTGGTCCGGGAACCTTCCACTAAGGACCGCCGGCAGATCTTGATTCGTATAACTGAAAAGGACAGACAACTTCAGGATGCCTACTCTCGGCTTTCCGATGAAATGGCGGATCTGAGCTACAAGGGATTTTCAAAAAAAGAGATTGATGCATTTGAACAGGCATTGAAAAGAATCCTGGCCAATCTTAAGGAAAGTGAAAAATAGATTGGCTTGTTATTATAATGAAGGAGAAGAAGAAAAATGAACACCAAAATTAACGAAGTCCTCACATCATTGGACAAGAAATCCTACCTACGCATGAAGTTGTTCCAGTTGTTTGCTATCAACAGCATTGATGGTATGAAGTTTTATTACCATATGGGGGAAAAAGCCCAACAACCCGTTATCGGAAGATTCTACGCCAAACTCATGAGTACGTATTACAAATACGTGCATACGAATGCAATCAAGCTACCGCTTGCTGACATCGAAGAGTTTATCATGGGCGCCTCCCAACTTTCGGTGGGCCCCTGCCCGTGCCGCCTGATCTTTGACGAGGGAACCTGTGAGGCTCCGATCTTCACCTGCATACGGGTTAACTATTTTTCCGAGACCGTTATGGGCCTTCAGGATATGGTGAACCAGATAAGAAAAAAGAAGGGGCTGAAACCGAAAAAATTTTCCAAGGCACTGACCAAGGAGGAAGCCATCGCCTTGGTGAGACACGGTTACAAAAAACAAAATCTTGTGCTCTCGCTGGAATCCTGCGTCAGTCCGTATCAGAACAATATCTGCATGTGCTGCCCGGATTGCTGCATCGAGTTCAACCTGAGGTATAAATTCGGACTAAATGTCTGCAAATCAGGTCCGTATTTCCCAGAATTCTATACAGAGACATGCACATTATGCGGCCAGTGTGCGGATCGCTGCCCGGTAAATGCAATCAGCTTAAGTCATGACAAACCCTCTATTGACCCCGGTATCTGCCTGGGATGTGGCCAGTGCGCCTACGCCTGCGAAACGAATTCCCTTGTAATGAAAGTGGATTCGCAGCGGATACCCGAATACAAGGAGCCAGGGCCTTTGAAAATCGCCATGGTTCTGGCTCTCACCGCGGCTATGTACCTAATTTTCCGGCGCTACCAGGCCACCAACAAGAGTGAAAATTACAAGTACGGTAAGGCCAAACCTAGGAAAAGCGATCTGATCAAACTGGACTGAACTTCCCGATCGATTGTATTTCTTGTTGTATTTTATTTTATTTCTTGTCGGACCAAGCTGAATGTCCATCTGACAAGGGTTTAGGGTTAAAAAATAGGCAGCATTGGGTCTTAAAGCGATATTTTTGATGTCAAAAAGTGCATTCTAAGCAAAGAATGCCAGGGTCAGGACAACCATCCTCATGAACCCGGCCTATCCGGAAAACAACCTGATCGCCACGTTTGAATACAGCAGCTACAACAAGCTGGTAAAACAGACCGACCCGGAAGGCAAATAGATCCGCTATGTGTTGACAAATGGGAACACTCTGATAGGGCCTGGTTCCATACCTTGGGAAATCGGCAATGCGTTTTCGGCAATGTTTAAGCAAGATCGGA
>CAYTGW010000152.1:220-10636 GCA_964437395.1 uncultured Desulfocicer sp. | reverse complement strand
AAAGGTTTCCTCCCGGTTTGTCTCATTATAGTTCTCATGAAAGTTGGTTTTATGGTAAAGGTATGTGAGATGCCCTGAATCAATACTTTTCAGCAATCTCTCTGATTCTTTCGGATCTGCAACCTGGTCGTCTCCGGCAACAACGGCGAAAAGCGGGTGATGCCATTTTGTAATATTTTCTTTCACCCATTTTTGTGCCTTGAGCAGTTCGCTTCCAAAACGCATGGTTGGTTTTGCAGATCGCAATCCAGCCTGTTCATCCTGACGATGGCGGCTGGTGATGGATGTGTCATGGGTGAGCAGATCCGTGATATCAGGGCTGGGGATCACCATCCAGGGGAGCAGTTTTCCCATGATTTTCACCAGCGGGATCATAATTGGAGAAACCTTGACCGCATTTTCATAATACGGCGAAGACATGATAAATCCCTTGACTCCGAAACGCTTCATTTCTGTTTTGATTCCAAGGTGGGTGGAAATCAATGAGCCCATGGAATGGGCCATGATAAAAACGGGAAGATTTTTGTATGCTTTTTGCCCCCATTGCAGAAACATTTCCGTATCCTCAAGAAACAACTGAAAATCCTGGATAAATGTTTTTTCCTGTTTGTGCCCCCGTAAATCATATGCAGCGGTTGCAATTCCCTTTTCTTTGAAAAACAGGGCTGGTGTAACATAGTCTCCTGCATGGGCCAGACCGCCATGGATCGCAAGAATGATCGCCTCTGGTTTTTCCGGTTCCCAGATATGGATATCCAGTGACAGCCCGTCATTTGTTCGTAAAACATCCATTCGTGTTTCTGAAAATTTCATTGGTTACCTTCCTTTGGGTGTTATATGGTGTGCCGGTTTGCCCGTTGACCGGTTCATTCGAAAAGACATATGATGAATATGCTGGCAAACCGGCTGACAGGCATGCTGCCAGACTTACGATATAAAAGCGATGTATCTTGTTTCAATACTCAAGTATCGCAATTCTGAAAAAAAATATCTGCAATCAAAGGGTTTGTCAAGATTGATAACTCTGTAAAAAGACCGAAAGATCAGTAATTATACCTGCCATGACTAACCATTAAAAAGAATAAAAAAACTCGTTGCACTCAGGAAAATAGAATGTAAAAGTTTTGTAAAATCAACATGTAAAACAAATGTAAAACCACAATCCATCCTTTTGATTGCCGGTAAAAAGGCGTATGCTCTGCATGAAAAATGAGATTCCAGAAATAATTTTTGTCTAAAGGAGCAAGAAGCATGAAGTCTGTAAAAAAAGTTCATCCCCGTGGTAGTGAGGCGAGGATATTATTATCAAGTGTATTCGGTCCCTATGCCCAGGATGATGAATTCGGTAGCAGAAAAATTAACCCGATGGAATTGTACCAGAATCAGGTCACCAGAGTCCAGGGGGCATTTTCCCTTCGACTGTTCCATCGTTCTTTTGGATTGATGTTTATTCAGAGTAATATCAAGGCACCTTGCACACTGCTTGATTTTCCGTCATTGGATCGATTTATTGATGAATGCCGGAATCAGGATTACGATATTGTCGGGATCAGTTCGATTGTCCCCAATGTTGGAAAAGTGAAAAAAATGTGTGAAATCATCCGGCAGTATCTGCCCGGGGCAACCATTGTTGTTGGGGGCCACATTGCCAACAAAGCAGGACTGGAAGAAGAGATCGATGCTGACCATATTGTCAGGGGTGATGGCATTCGATGGTTCCGGGAGTTCCTGGGGCAGAATCCGGACGAGCCCGTTATCCATCCCTTTGTTGAATCCGCCCATCATGGAAGGATTGTCGGCCACAATCTTCCGGATAAGCCTGGCGACACGGCTGCGGTTCTGATTCCATCGGTTGGATGTCCTGTAGGGTGTAATTTCTGCTCAACCTCCGCACTTTTCGGGGGAAAAGGGAATTTTGTCAATTTTTATGAAACCGGTGATGAGCTTTTCCATGTGATGTGCAGCATTGAGAAAAAAATGAAGGTCAGATCCTTTTTTGTTCTGGATGAAAATTTTCTTCTTCACCGGAAAAGAGCACTGCGATTGCTGGATCTGATGAAAGAAAACAGCAAGAGCTGGATGCTGAACATATTCAGCTCCGCCCGGGTTTTGAAATCCTATTCCATCGAGGAGATCGTCGGTCTGGGTATCGGCTGGGTATGGATGGGTATTGAAGGGGAATCCAGCCAATATCGCAAACTGAAAGATATTGACACGCTAGACCTGGTCAGAACCCTTCAGGAAAATGGTATCCGGGTTCTTGGCTCAACCATTATCGGCCTTGAAAATCATACACCGGATAATATCGAACAGGCCATTGATTATGCGGTCTGCCATAATACGGATTTTCATCAGTTCATGCTCTATACCCCGAACCCCGGAACGCCTCTCTATGAGAAACATAAACAAGATGGAACCTTGTTTGACGAGGCTGCTTTTCCGGTTGCTGATGCACACGGGCAGTATCGGTTCAACTTCCGACATCAAAGTATTCATGACGGGAAGGAAGAGAATTATCTTTTAAATGCATTTCAAAAGGATTTTATTGTAAACGGCCCGAGTCTTCTGCGTTTGATACGAACACTTCTGAATGGATGGCAGCGGTATAAGAATCATCCGGACAGACGAATCCGGGATCGTTTTGACTGGGAGGTAAATCCTCTGCGTTCGACTTATGCCGGAGCAGTATGGGCCATGAAAAAATATTTCCAAAAAGATATAAACACAGAAAAAAAACTGAGATCCCTGTTGAAAGATATTTATCGTGAATTCGGATGGAAAACAAAAATCCTTTCGCCGATCATAGGTGTTTATGTTTATTTCAGTATCAAGTTGGAAGAAAGACAGCTTTCCCGTGGGAAAAGCTATGAGCCGGATCTGTTTTATGAAAAAAATGGGGCAGCGCTGGCTATGGAAAGAGCAGGGCATAAAATAAAGGTCAATCCGGATGCCAGATCCAAAAGGCTTGCTGTTGCCCATGCATCGGGCAGGAGTTTGTCATGATTTTTTCCAGAATATAGGAATTTTTTTCCACAGCCATGTCTATTTCAATATGAAAAAAGAGAGTGATTTGTTGCAGGGATTTATGATTTGATGCATTTGTGAAAGCCCGATATTTTGCTTTTTGTCATTGGCGCGAAAGGTCTGTCACATCCTGAAACCTATTGCCGTTCAATCACTTCAATGGTTTTCGGGTTTCGGGTGTTGATCGGAGTGACGGACTCGGGTATTTTGCAATTTCATCCCTGTTTTTATTTACATAATTTTTTTGTGCTCATGGCGTTTTCTTTGCATATCTGTTTTTACAACTTTATGTTTTCGTTTATATTATTTATCAGCGAGGCTGGAATGGAAACAGGAAATTGTAAAACATTTCTCAAGCTTCAACACCCTCTGACTGACTATCTGAGGGTTGCCGTCATCGCCATCATTATTTTAATTACACTCTTTATTCTGAAAAAACTTGGAAAACGGACGGAAATTGATTATTCAGTGATTCGGGAACAAAATGGGGTGCTTTGAATTTTTTCAATATTTAGGAGCGATTGATGGATAAAACCGATGTAACCGTATTGGTCGCCGAGGATGACGAAGCGATTCTGTCAATGTATTGCATGTCATTGAGAAAACGATTCAAGACCGTTCTGGAAGCGACAGATGGCAAGGAAGCGTGGGATATCTTCCAGGAGGAGAAGAGAAACAATCGAACGATACCTGTAGTGGTGACAGATGCGGATATGCCCAGGATGGATGGTATAGAATTGATTCAGCATATTTCAAAGGTCAGTCCGGCCACACAGATTCTGATTGTCAGCGGCCTTTATAAAAGCAGCATCGGCATCCATGCTGTGAATGAAAATGTATCGTATCTGCCGAAACCGCTGGACGTAATGCTGCTCAACCTTGCGGTTTCAAAAGCCAACAGTTATTATCCTAAGGCAATCTGGCTGGAAAAGATCAAGGCAGAGGTCTGGGATCGGAATTTTAATGAGGATGCCGTACTCGAGATTGTCCGGGAAGCTCCATGGATCAAGCAGGAGTAAAAAGCGGTTAAAGAATCAGATCTCCTGAAAAAATCCGATGAACCTTTGCAGACGCATCTTTTAAAATCAAAACCCCCGCGGGATCAATATCGATGATCCGGCCTGCGATTTCCTCTCCAATTTTTCGGACAACCACATTTTTCCCGATGATATCTGTGTGGGTCTTCCATCTGTCCCGAATCCCCTCAAAACCTTCTTGTTTGAACAGATCGTAATATTCCTCAAATTGCTGTAGAAATATTCTAAACAGATCGACCCTTGAGTATCGCGTTCCGGTCTCAGCATAAAGGGATGTTGCCGAGTGTTGAAGCGCTGCCGGAAAATCAAGGGCCGGTGTGTTCACATTAATTCCAATCCCCACGACAATATAGTCCACCGAATCCATTTCCGTGCTGATTTCCGTCAGTATGCCGATGATTTTTTTCCCTTTTAACAGAATATCATTGGGCCATTTGATTTTTACCGGAATTCCCATAATTGAGATCAAGGCTTCTGCTGCTGCAACCGCGGTCATGAGTGTAATGCCGGGAGCCTCGGACGGAGGGATTTGCGGCCGCAGAATCATGGATGAATAAATACCGGAACCAATGGGTGAAAACCATTCTCTGCCTTTTCTTCCCCTGCCGGAATGCTGTGATTCGGCAATAACAATTGTCCCTTCGGGTTCACCTTCTGCGGCCAGTTTTTTCGCCTGCATGTTGGTCGAATCGGTTTCTTTCAGGACGAGGATTTTTTTTCTGCCAAAGGTTTTTGTGGCCAGATTGTTCTGAATTTCATGTACGGATATGAGGTCATGATATTCCCCGATCCGGTATCCTTTTTTGGTGGAGGACTCGATGGTATATCCGTCCTGTCTCAATTTTTTGATATGTTTATGGATCGCAGCCCTGGACACCTTCAGGCGGCTGCTGAGAATCTCACCTGAGACCCAACAGTCTTTATCGGTTTTCAAGCACTCAAGAAGCTTGTTTCTTGTGGTCATGATATTAATTGTAAACTAAAATAAAATTGAAAGGGTTGACAAATGTCCTGTGTTCTGTTTTGTATGATGATCTGTTTTGTTAAGCACAGAAACAGCAGCAACACAATGATTATCATTGAAAATGGTAAGTGCGGGGAAAAAAATACAGACGATAGGGGTGCAAAACCAGGCAGGAGAAAAATGGCGGATCAAAAACTTTCAGCCATGGCAGAAGAAGTTATGGACGGCAGAAGAAAAACAATCACACAGGACGAGGCATTGTATCTGTCCGGGCTTCAGGGTGTAGCTGTCCTTGAGCTTCTGGCTTATGCCAACAGGATAAGGCACAGGTTTAAAAACAGTGATGTATTTACCTGCGTGATATTGAATGCAAAGTCAGGACAATGTTCACAGAATTGCGCTTTTTGTGCTCAATCTGCTTTCCATAAGACAGGGGTTGCGATCTACCCGCTCCTTTCGATTGAAAAGCTGATTGAAAATGCATTGATGGCGCAGGAAAACGGGGCAACAAATTTTTCCATGGTTACCAGCGGGCATATGCTTTCCGGAAAAGAGATTGACCGGATCAGCCTTGCAACGGAAAAGATCCGGCAAAAAACAGATCTCACGGTTTGTGCTTCTCTGGGAGAATTGACCAATGCAATGGCAAAACAGTTGAAACAAAGTGGTGTGACCAATTACCATCATAACCTGGAAACCGCCAGAAGCTATTTCCATGAAATCTGCACGACCCACGATTACGAAGAGGATATCCATACGATTCAGGAGGCGGTTTCCGCAGGGTTACGGGTATGCTCCGGAGGCATCCTGGGGCTTGGAGAAAGCTGGGAACAGCGCATTGAACTTTCATCCACATTACGGGATCTGGATGTGGATTCCATCCCGATCAATTTTCTTAATCCAATACCCGGGACAAAACTGGAAAACCGTCCGCTTGTCAAACCAATGGAAGCCTTGAAGTCCATCGCGATTTTTAGAATGATGAATCCGGAAAAGGACATCCCCATCTGCGGGGGAAGGGAGATTACGCTGAAAGACCTGCAATCGTGGGTGTTTATGGCGGGTGCGAACGGATTGATGATCGGCAACTATCTGACCACAAAGGGCCGCAGTATTGAAATGGATATGGAGATGATAGACAGTCTGGGATTCTCGGTAATATGAACGGGAAGAGGATAAAGCCGGAAACGGAAATGAGGGAAAACCCTGCTGAAATACATGGGGTCTTTTTTTTTGATCCGGAAGATCATATTTATCAGGACCATTTTCCCGGCAATCCGGTGGTTCCCGGATCTGTCATTATTCACTCCTTTTTATCTGCTTTGGAAAAAGCAGGTTTCCCATCTCAGGGTTTGATCATTGAAAAGTTCCGATTTAAAAAATTTGTTTCTCCAGGAGAATATGACTATCAGGTCCGGATCGGAAAAAAAGACATCACCTGTGAACTCTACAAAAATGAGCAGGTGGTTGTGAAAGGAAATCTGAAACCATGAAGCTTTGCTTTTCAGGGTCCAATGCGCTTGTGCTGGGCGGAAGTTCTGACCTGGGTCTGGAATTGTCCGGATTATTGATTCAGGAAAAAATATTTCCTTTATTGACCTGCAGGAACAAGGCTGGAGAAGAAAAGATCCATGAAAACCTGAAATCATATGAAGGCCTGTATCAGGTTGCATACTGTGATTTCGGGAAGAAGGAAACCATTGAGGCCTTGTTTGAAAAATTAAATCATCGTCTTGATTTCTTGATCGACATTGCACACGGTGATTTTGAAAGACTGGTATGTTCAGCAGACAGCAGCGATGTCTATGCTTATTTCTCCGAAAACATATCTGCACGGGCTGAAATCATCAAAAGAACGGGAAGAGCGATGCTTTGTAATCAAAAAGGAAGAATGCTTTTTATCTCTTCAACGGCCGTTGAAAAACCAAATCCAGGGCAGGGGTTTTATGCTGCATCCAAGCTTGCAGCCGAGGCTTTATACAGAAATGTCGGTCTGGAATTTAAAGACCGGGGTATTACAGCCATTACCCTCAGGCCCGGGTATATTGATGCTGGAAGGGGCAAACGGTATCTGCAAGCACGGCAGCGACTGTCCTCTGATGGGGTTGAAAAAAACAACGTCCTGACCACAAAGGAGATGGCGGAAACCATTCTTTTTTTTCTTTCCGACAGTGCCGCAGGTTTCACTACATCCACAATAACCATCGGCGAACACCTGAAGAAGATTGAATAAGGAAGCAGAATATGGATGTTTTTGAAACAATAAAGCAGATTGTCACCGATATCCTGGATATCGAAGAGGAAAAAGTTCTCAGCCAGACCTATCTGATACGAGATCTTGGAGCCGAATCCATTGATCTCTTGGAACTTGCGGTTTCTTTGAACGCAGCATTTCAAATCGAGATCAAGGATGACGACATTTTTTTACGAAAACTAAGACGGTATATAGAAGAGGCAAAAGAAAAAAGTCTGGATCAGCACTCCTATCTGTCGGGTCAGTATCCGTTTCTGAGCGATTCCCGGATAGGAGAAATTTTAAGAGTGCTTGATGGAGGCCCGGCTCTTGCGATTGAGGACTTGGTAAGTTATATCTCCTATCATCAGAACAATGTGAATCGATAATATCCATGAGATTGAAGAGACCATGATATCCTTCGACCAACTCGTTGCAGGCAGAAGAAGCATACGGAAATATAAGGCCATCGTCCCTCCGGAAGAACAGATCATGCAGATGATTGCATGTGCTGCTATGGCGCCTTCTCCTTCAAACAGCCAGCCGGTGAGGTTTATCAATATTCAATCCAGGATCATCAAGGCAGCTCTTCAGGAGTCACTGGAAGCCGGATGTCATAACTTCCTTGGATCGATTGAAGTGGAAAAGAACACAAAACGGCTGCGCAATCGGATTCATGTATACAAACGGTATTCGGACTTTATTTTTGCAGCTCCGGTTTTGATTGCTGTTGGTGTAATTGACGATTATTCCGGTTTTTCAAAAATACTGAACCAGGCGGAAATTCTGGAAAAGGATTTTCGAGCCTTTACTGATCTTGATATTTCTGTCGGACTTGCCCTGAAGGGATTTATTCTCAAGGCAGAAACACTGGAAATGGGAACCTGTATTGTCAGTGCTCCGCTTGTTTTTATCGAAAATATTGAATCGATTCTGGGATTGACCGGCATATCAATTCGATGTCTGGTCACACTCGGATATCCGGATGAAACTCCTTCTCATATTGAAAGAAAAAAAGCGCAGGAAATCTATCAGGTGATATCATGAAAAACAGAGTGGTGATCACCTCTATGGGTTTTGTAACTTCCATGGGGACTTCCGAGCTAGAAGTCATGAATCGGTTTCAAACCGATACAGTCGGCTTCAGGTTTGATGATGATTACAAGGGGATTCCTGTTTGTCCGATTCAGGATTTTGATTTAAGACAATATACCGGCAGGTTGAAAAACAGGAGATACCTGAATCGCGGTGCCGGCTTTTGTGTTGCAGCAGCCATTCTGGCAGCTCAGAACTGGAAGATATCGAACAGGCCGCTTTCCCATTCAGGACTTTTTACAGGCACAGGACCGAATTATGACATCAGCGGCGAGTGCAGTGAAATCGTTCACGGTGATTTGGATCATTCATCGCTTCAAGCATTGTGGATGCTACGTTTTCTGCCCAATACCGCCTCATCGATCATTTCGGAAATTCTAGGCATCCATGGAGAAAATGCTACCATCAGCACGGCTTGCAGTGCATCCCTTCAGGCGATTGGCGAAGCGTACAGGCGAATCAGGGATGGGTATCTGGAAATTGCACTGGCCGGAGGTGGTGATTCCCGGTTGAGTAAAGGCGGCATCCTTGCCTATCAGAAAGCACAGGCGCTTTGCACTGGAGAAGGTGATCCATACACATTGTATTCACCCTTTGATGAAAAAAGAGATGGATTTGTGCCTGGGGAAGGGGGGGCTTTTTTTGTTCTGGAAGAGCTTTCCTGTGCAGAAAAGCGGAATGCTCCTATTATTGGTGAAGTGTGCGGATTTGGATGCTCCCTGGATGGATGGAATATGACCGCACCGGAGCCTGAAGGGATATGGGGAGAGAAGGCCGTCCGACATGCCTTGAAAGAAGCAGATCTCCAGCCAATGGATATCGATCTTATAACCTCTCACGGTACAGGCACTTTTTTGAATGACCAGATGGAGGCGGCGCTGATTCATCGGATTTTTTTTGAAAAACAGCCTTTTGTGATTTCCTTGAAATCGTGGATCGGACATCTGGCAGCAGCCTGCGGAGCTGTAGAAACAGCGATCACCCTGTTGTGTATGAAAAACAGTTTTATTCCAAAGATCCGAAACCTGAAAAAACCTTGTGCTCCGGATATCAATCTGGTGCTGGAAAATCGTGAGGAGCAAACAAATCTGGCATTGATTCAGAGCTTTGGTTTTGGAGGGCAAAACAGCGCACTGGTAGTACGAAAATGGAAAAAATGATCATCAACACAGGGCTTCTTCATTTTTTTCTGGTGGATGGCGTCACCAGGGTGGATGAAAAACATATTCAAGGTTTTACGTCTCCCTCCGGCAGGCAGTCCTTTTTATGGGTTGAATCCATGGCGCAGCTCGGCGCCTTGCATGTACGTTATATTACGGATTTTAACTGCCTTGCCTTTCTGCTTGGAATCAGCAATCTTCAGATGACAGAGGCATTTCAGGAAGATGAGCGATACAACATGACAGGCGCATTGAACAGCAGAAGCGCAGACAGCTTTTCATACACATTGACCGCTGAAATTTCGGGCAGCCAATCGATTTCCGGAACTTTTTTGTTTGCAACTATCCCTTATGATGATCTGTTCCGGAAAGATAGTCTTCAACACCATTATAAAAAGATTTTTTCATGTTTACGAAACGTTTCATAAGAGGGCTCGAAGTCTATAAACAGACCGGGCTGTACCGCACCCCTCCCGTAATTGACCGGAGAGAGGGAAGGTATGTCTTTATCGGGCAGAAGAAGCTGCTGAATTTTTCATCCAACGACTACCTCGGGTTGAGCAGCTCTCCTATCTTTTCGGAGAAGGTTGCAGAAAATTTTAAAAAATTCGGCACATCGTCCGGATCATCCCGGTTGGTTTCCGGGAACTGCCGTGCCATAACGGATGCGGAAAAAGCATATGCCCAGGCGTTTGGATACGAGGACGCCCTGTTCTTCCCCAGCGGATATCAGGCCAATATCGGCGTCATTTCAACCCTTTTTGAGCCAGGAGACCATCTGGTTTTTGACAAGCATATCCATGCCTCCAGCGTAAAAGGGATTCAGTTGAGCCATGCGGATTTTCAAGGGTACAATCACAACTCTCTGCCGCATCTTGAAAAGCGCCTGGAAACAGGCAAGGG
>CAYTGW010000152.1:0-210 GCA_964437395.1 uncultured Desulfocicer sp. | reverse complement strand
TTAAAAAATTGAAAGAAAAATATTCTTTTTTCTTTTTTTTTTATGAGGCCCATGCATTCGGAACCATCGGTAAAAAGGGTCTTGGGATTGCCGGCAGGGTAGCAGATGTTGCCATCGGGACATTTGGAAAGGCCTTTGGTTTTTTCGGGGCATTTGTACTTCTTTCAAAAATCTGTAAGGAATTTCTTCTGAATTTCTCTGCACCCCTGA
>CAYTGW010000151.1:7774-10651 GCA_964437395.1 uncultured Desulfocicer sp. | reverse complement strand
CGAGAAGTGATTGTGTCACCATACCGATTCTTTTATAAAGTAAAGAACAATATCGTCTGGGTTATTGCTGTGTGGCATGACGCACAACTTCCAAAGGAGCCGTAAAAGGGTCAGTCTATAATAGAGTTGATCAGGTTCGGCAGATCATAATGAGTCAAGAGCAGACCCTTTCCCAGGAATTCATAGTGTCCACTGAACTCTGTGATTCTTTTCAGTGTATCAATTAAAAACCAAACAATCTCTGACTCTCTTTTGAATGGGGCATGCTCAAAGGTATATCCGGATATCCTGCGAGATAAATCACCTCATTCAGATGATTGACATAGCCTTGGAATATATACTCATTCCAATAATTTTTGTTAAAGCCATACTTCATTAAAAACTCATAAGCGGTAGATTTATCCTTTTTGCCTGTTTTTTTCAGGTTTCTTTCAAAATACAAAATCCAGCTATTCTCATTTGAGAAAGCAACCGAGTTGTTGTCGTTCTCCAAGATAACATATGGTGTTGTAAAAACGACAGAATGGCCAAAACCGAGTTCAGGAAAAGGTTCCGGCAGTATCCTCACAAACCATACTTGACCGTCTTCTCCCAGATAACCGCTGGGTACGATGACAATATGCTTTTTTTGTGTGACGATCTCCCTTAAAAAGACTTTATTACCTGAAAAACCTTCATGCACATAGAACCCCATTCGCGAATCCTGCATTGCCTGAAAAACTTTTATCAAATGGGTGTCGACATCAAGCATTGTGCAAAAATTAATGGTTACAGTAACAAAGGTTTCTCTACTTATTCCTACACATGAGTCAAAGCACCCAGGGAAGAAAAAATAAGATGCCGTTAATGGGCTCATCGGTGGTCCGGAAGGCATGTATTCGTCTTGAGAATCAATATACGGATTAACGATTTTGGCCATTTCAGGAATTTCGGCCAATAGCTCCACAAAGACCGACATTTTATTCTGCGCATAAATATAAACCGCGTGCAGGGGGTTAGATTCTGACAGTTTTTCCCCGGAAACTATGGATTTATCGAGTTCTTCAGCTCTGATTTTGCCATTTTTAATTTCAGAAATATCGATTACTTTCCGATCAAGATAATGGTTAAAAGAGGCTAAAACTTTTTTAGATATTGGGTGTTTTGTTTTAATGGAGTTTTTCTTTTTCATTGTAATAAATAACTTTGCTACGCTTGTGATTTTTGAAGGGTTCTCATACGGCGGTGCAATTCTTCAAGGTTAACACTTGCAAGTTCATAATCCGCTGGTGATATGGCGACCGCTCGTTCCAAAATTTTTTTGCTTCTTCATATTTTTCAGCTTCAACAAGAGTCCAGCCGAGATCAGTTAAATAAATATGATTATCAGGTTCCAATTCAATACTTTTTCTTACTTCATCAAGGGCTTCTTCAATGTGGCCCAATTTCGAGAGGCAATAACTTAATCCATTTCGGTAAACGGCAATATTGGGATGTTCATCACATGCTCTTGAATATAGGATTTCTGCCTTTTTATAGTCTTTATTGTCGAGAAGAAAATCTCCTGCTTTGTCAATCATTGTTATGATATCTTCTGTGTCTTCAGGAAAAGCGATAAGGGATAGAAAATATTTCATGGCTTCTTCAGGCCGACCGTATATGTATTCATAAGATCCGATCGTCAATATCGCTGGGGCATAATTGGGATCGATAGCCAGTGCAAAAAGTTCACCTGGAAAAGATGGTTCTTCATTAAATGATTCATCAATTGCCATGCTAAATAAAGATACAGCAGCAGATGCGTGATATTGATAATCAGCATCCTGCCATCTTTCTTTAGACGGATATGACTGATAATCCTGGCGAATCTTTTTGAGATTTTTAGATTCTCTTACCAAATACGAGAATGGAAAATTTTCCATGGATAATTTAGGTTTGGGTCGAGGAGACTTTCGATTTGTATTTTTCTTTTTCATAAATTTTAAACGCCGCCATTTTAGTAATATTTCGAAATATGCATTTATTTTCCGCTTTATCCTTTCACGAATAAATCAAGTGATTTTGGTAACACAAAACTAATTTTAAGTACAGAAATTGTGAAGATGTCTACACCCAGCGTTACAACAGAAACCGTTATAAAGAAATATCCTTGAATTTAAAATAATATTGTCCTATATATTGACCATAAAATAAGTCAACATTAGGAGCCTTATTATGAAAACAATTTCAATTTCAAATGACATCGTCCCAATTGCAGCATTCAAAACAAGCATCTCAAAATGGTTCAAGAATATCCAGAATACCGGGCGCCCCTTGATTATTACGCAAAATGGCAAGCCTGCTGGAGTTCTATTATCGCCAACTGACTATGATGACTTGGTATATCGAAAGTCTTTTCTTGATTCCGTTGAAAGAGGGATATCGGATGCCGATTCCGGAAGAACTTTCTCTACCGAAGAAATGAACGTAAAATTAGCGGATCAAAGGAACAAGAGATTATTTCGGTTGAAAATTATTTGGACTTAGGTATCTCGTGAACGGTTAATCAATATTGAAGATTATATTTCTACAGATAGTCCGGAAAGAGCGTCAAGATTTATCAATCAACTTATTGAACATACTTCCCTGTTGTTCGATCAACCAAATTTAGGGCGAACCGTGCCGGAAATTGCCAGGGTCAATATAAGAGAGTTGATATTCAAGAAATATCGAATAGTGTACAGGCTTACGGAAAACGATATTGAAATATTGACTGTATTTGAAGGACATATGTTATTGCGGATTGACGAAACGGATTCGTAGGAATGCCCTACTTATTCATAGCTGACATGCCCTTTAATGGGTGATCCCTTTGGATGAAGGACACAACATGAAACAAATGAGAAAGATCTGTATGAT
>CAYTGW010000151.1:0-7764 GCA_964437395.1 uncultured Desulfocicer sp. | reverse complement strand
GTCAAGAGCAGACTTGACCCTCTGAGACTCTGACTCTGACTCTGAATGACCCTCTGAAGATTTTGAAATGCTGGTCATAGCGGAAAAACAATAAATTGCTAAATGATCGGCTAAAATGGGATCATCCTGAAATAGAGACAAGAGAGGAGAGATAATGAGAAAGATCTGTATGATAATGGTTTTATTACTGTTGCCGGCAACCGTTTTTTCAGCCCCTGAGCTGAAGGGGTCGCCTCAGGAACTACAAAGCTATTTATTGGATGAACGTTCGGTAGTGGTCGTTACCGGTTCCGGAGAAGAGCGAGTAAAGGCTGACAAGGCGATTGTTTCTCTTGTGGTGAAAACAAAAGATGATAAATTTCGAGCGGCCTTGAATAAAAACAGCAAGATCAGAAATGATGTAAAGAACAAAATGATTTCCGGGGGTATTGAGAAGGGAAAAATCGAAATTGCAAAATATTCATCTACTCCTTCTTATAGCTGGCTTGGCGACAAACCTTCCAGTTATGAGATCAGTAATGAGATCAATGTTTCCATAGAAAATGAAGACCAGTTGCTGGTTATTGCAGATGTCGTTGATACGATTAATGAAGTCTATTTTCTGAAGACGGATTTCAAGCATTCAAAGAAACAGGAATCCATGACAAAAGCACTGGAGAAAGCTCTTGACGAGGTGAACTCGAAAAAACAGTTGTATGAAAAATCACTCGGTGTATCTTTGTCTCCCCTGCGGATCATGGATCAATCGATCCATGAAGATATTCCTGCTGTGTATCAAGTGCAGAGAAAGTCTTATGCAAGCGGAGCATCTCCGATATCCAGGATGGGTGTAAGTGAGTCTGATTCGGGAGAGGGCTCTTCCGGATTTGGAGAGGTGATCTATAAGGCAAGAACGCAAGTGGAATTCGTTATCAACCGGAAACAACCATAGATTCATTTCAGGCAAAAGCATTCAGACGGATAAGAGCCTCTATCAAATCAAGAACCTGATAGCTGAACCGGGTGTCCGGTACGTGCGCAATGCCGGTACCATTTGATGTTTCAGTATAATCAATAACATTAAGGAGGACGAAGCTATGTCAATTTTGTATTCAAAAACCATTCTTGGCAATCAGACACTTCAGAATCATCTGGTCATGTCGCCGATGACGCGCAACCGGGCTGTCGGCAATATTCCCAATGCGCTCATGATGGAGTATTATGCGCAGCGAGGCACGGCAGGACTCATCATCACCGAGGGCACTTCGCCTTCACCAAATGGGCTGGGGTATCCGCGTATTCCGGGCATATTTTCCCAGGAACAGGTCAAGGGATGGAAAGCGGTTACCGATGCGGTGCATGCCAAGGGAGCGAAGATGTTCATCCAGATTATGCATTGCGGACGGATTGCTCATCCGCTGAATCTGCCCGCAGGGGCCCATGTGATGGCTCCTTCGGCTGTTGCGGCCGCCGGAGAGATGTACACAGACGCCGAGGGCATGAAACCCCTTCCTGTGCCGCAGGCCATGACCGGGGAGGAAATCAAGAGCACCATAGCGGAGTTTGTTCAGGGTGCGAAGAATGCCGTGACAGCGGGTTTTGACGGTGTTGAGCTGCATTCCGCAAATGGGTATTTGTTGGAACAGTTCATCCGGCCGAATTCCAATCAGCGAACGGATAACTATGGCGGGTCGATCGAAAACCGGGCGCGGTTCGTGCTGGAAGTGGCCGAGGCAGTGATGGGTGCTATTGGAAAGGAAAAGGTGGGCATCCGCCTTTCACCATTCGGGGTGTTCAACGATATGCCGGTGTATGATTCCATGGAAGCGGATTACACCTACCTGGCACAAAAGCTCAACGACTGCGGGCTGGTTTATGTTCATCTCGTGGATCACTCGCCAATGGGTGCGCCGCCGGTTCCCGATGACATAAAGGCGGCATTTCGAAAGCTGTTCCAGCGGACGTTGATTCTCTCCGGCGGTTACGATGCCGGGCGTGCTGAAAGCGATCTATCCGCGGGCAGATGCGATCTCGTTGCCGTAGGGCGGCCGTTTATTGCCAATCCCGATCTGGTGTACCGATGGAAGACCGGTACGGCGGTGAACGAAGTGGATATGGCTACGTTCTATACGCCCGGACCCAAAGGCTATACCGACTATCCTGTAATGTGAAAAAGGAAAAAGAAAGATGAAAAAATTCCCGGCAATTGTTTTCGTGCTGATTCTGAGCATGGCAGCACATGCGGAAGTCCCGCTTCAGATCGTTTCGACGGAAGAAGCCCCGCTTCAATATACGGAAAACAATGAAGTCAAGGGAGTGTCTGCCGAGGTATTGTATGAGCTGTTAAAAGAAACCGGGTATGAAGGAACTAGAATCAGGATGTATCCATGGGCAAGAGCATACAACAGGGCTTTAAATGAAGAAAATACCATGATCTTTACAATCTCTCGAAATGAGCAGCGTGAAAAGCTTTTTCACTGGACCTGCCCTTTGTTTGATACCGGATATACGGTTTATAAGTTGAAGTCCCGCAAGGATATCAAAATAAACAGCCTGGAAGATATCAGAAAGTATAAACTGGGCTTGTGGCGTGATGATGCACGGCATCACTTTTTTGCATCCCGTGGTTTTACAAAGATCGATCTGGTTACATATGATGAATTGAACATCAAGAAGCTGCTGCATGGACGAATTGATTTATATGTGGGAGATTCAATCTCGTTTGAGTATCAGATGAAAAAAGTGTGGGGTTTCAGTCTTGAGGAATTTGCTCTTTTGGAACCGGTTTATGATATTAAGGAGACACGTGCAACATTGTATATTGCATTCAGCCTGAAAACAGATGAAGCCATGCGGGGAAAGTTTGCCATTGCCCTGGAAAAAATGAAAAAATCAGGGAAACTTCAGTCAATCCTCGATAAATATGTAAAATCGTGATTTTCAGATACAGAGGTCTTGTATAGGAAAATCCTGGTGTAAAGGAATTATAATGAAAACCGGTATGGAAAAACAACCATTGCTCAGCCCATTTGTTGAGTTGCCGAAAACCATGACCCAGGCGGATGATGCGCCCTGCTGAGGCCCGAAAAACGAACTGCCGCCGGAGGCGGCAGGAGAACGGCCTGGATTGCGCGCATTGCCTTTTGTGACCGGATGGATGTCCACATCGGCCGGAATTGTGCCTCAGGTGTCTTCGCAATGGTTCCTGATGGACCGGATCGGCGCCGCTCTCGTTCGTCTGGGTATTGGCAGGGATCATTACAGGGTCGCTCCCGGATTGTATGCCCTGGGCAAGCCGGATGCCCAAAGCCCGGTTCTGGTTACATGCAACTTTAAGCTGACCTTTGATAAGCTGCGCCGTGAACTGACCGGACGTGCTTTTTGGCTTCTGGTGGTGGAAACCTACGGGATCAATGTTTGGTGCGCAGCCGGCAAACACAGTTTTTCTGCTGAGGAGGTAGCCGGAAGAGTCAGGGCCGCAAGGCTGGATAAGGTCGTGACTCACCGGAATTTAATTCTTCCGCAGCTCGCTGCACCCGGGGTGGCGGTGCGCAGACTGCCCAAACTGTGCGGATTTTCAGGGATATTCGGACCGGTGAGGGTCGAGGATCTGCCCACGTTTCTGGACGCGGACATGCAAGCCGGGCCGGAGATGCGCAAGGTCAGGTTTCCGCTGAATGAACGGTTGAAGGTTGCTTTGGTGGAGGTACACGGAGCAAGGAAATTTATGGCCTGGACCCTGGCGGCCTGCCTGTTCATTGCGCTTCTTGGTCCCGGCGGCTTCAGTCTTTCAGGCGTCCTGGGGGCGGGATTCGCTGCTTTCGGGGTCGTGGTGGCGGGTTTTTTGACCGGTGTGTTCCTGGTCCCCGCCTTTCTCCGGCAGATTCCCGTGAAGGCATTTGCTGCCAAGGGACTGCTCGCGGGTTCGCTAACCGGACTGCCTCTGGCTGCATTTCTCGGAAGAGCCTGGCCTGAGGGAGCGGCCGCACTCATGACCTGTACGGTTTTTTCCTCCTGGTTTGCCATGCACTACACCGGATCAACACCTTTTACCTCCCTGTCCGGCGTGGACAGAGAAATGCGCCGGTATATGCCCTTGCAGGGAGCATTGCTCGTGCTTGCGGCAATACTTTGGCTGACCTGGGCCTGGTGGGGAGATACAGTCTTGCGAGGCTTGTCATGAAGGAATTCCGTCATCTGGAAAACATCGTTACCCTGGAATACCACCGGGAGAAGTGTGTGGGTTGCGGGGCCTGCTCCACGGTCTGCCCTCACGGGGTCTTTATTCAGGATAACGGAACGGCTTTGCTCGTGGACCGGGACGGCTGCATGGAATGCGGAGCCTGCGCGCTGAACTGTCCAACGCAGGCCATTGCCGTGCGCTCCGGAGTGGGCTGCGCCCAGGCCATTTTGTATGGATGGCTTTCCGCGATTCCATTTTTGCGAAGGCTGTTTACACAAGATGCCTGTTGTTCCTGACAAGCTCTTTAAAGGGGGACCCCTTATGGAAAAAAAACGAATTTACTGCTCCGGCCCTTTATTTTGCGCGGAAGAGATTGGCGGTATGAGTGCAATTGCCGGAGTCCTGGAAGATGCGGGTTTTCAGACCTTCCTGCCGCATCGTGACGGGCTGGAACGGTATGCTGTCCGTTTCGGAAAAATGCCGGTTCCATCCATCGCTTCCGGAATACGCACACGGATTGATTATGCCATCTTTTCCCTGGATGTATATGAATTGATTGAAAGATGCAGCGGGGTTGTCTGTAATCTGAACGGCCGTGTTCCGGATGAGGGAATGATTGTTGAGGCTGCCCTGGTATATGCAGCAGGCAAGCCTTTGGTGCTTTTCAAGGATGATATCCGGGCTCCTTTTGGCGGGTATGATAATTCCATGCTGACGAGTCTTGTTCGTGGGAAAATTGTTAAAAACATAAGGGACTTGCCTTCTGCAATTGAATATGAAATGTCTCAAAAAATCGATACCGTGTCTTTATCGGATGATTTGAAAAAAGCGGTCGGTTATGGAAAACAGATCGCCTCGGTAATGAAACGTCTGCCGGATCAATCTGGAAAGAAGAGTCGGTCAGACAAGATACTGAGCCAAATCATTGATGAAGTGCTGAAGGAAGAATCTTTTTATATGGAGGGACCTGGTGATGAACAGGGCATCTGATGCAGTTGAAAAATTTCTTCAGGGATATGCATGCACTCAGGCCATTCTGACACAATATTGTGAACAGTTTGATCTGAATCAGGCCATTGCCATGAAATTGGCTGCTGGATTTGCCGCCGGTATGCGTATGGGAAAAACATGCGGAGCGGTAACCGGTGCCTATATGGTGCTGGGATTGAAATACAGTGGTGAAAATTGTGACCAGCTGGAAGGCCGGAAAGATGTTTACAACGCGGTCTGCAGGTATACGGAAAAGTTTATCAGGATCACGGGTACAATTGAATGCAAAGAGCTTCTGGGCTGTGATATCAGTACGGAGTCCGGCATGCATGAGGCCAGGGAGAAGGATCTTTTCAAGACCATATGTCCGAAATTTGTTAAAAATTCTGCGGAAATACTGGAAGAGATGATGTAAACGGGGATTGAATCGATCCTTGATTATCCGTGGCTTTACACACATCTGAAAGGTTGACATTCTTACATTTTATTACTATGTTCATCCAAAAACAGGATTGACTTTTAAAAGGAACATGAATAATGGCAGCAGGAATTATTGAAATCAATGATAGCAGTTTTGATGCAGAAGTCTTGAAGTCGGATATGCCGACAGTAGTGGATTTCTGGGCTCCCTGGTGCGGACCATGCCGGGCCATCGCTCCATTGCTGGAGGAGCTTGCCGGTTCATATCAAAATAAAATAAAGATCGTGAAATGCAATGTGGATGACAATCCAATAACCCCAGGTAAATTTGAAATCCGTTCCATACCGACACTGATTTTTTTCAAGGATGGCAAGGTTTTTGAACAGATCGTCGGCATGGTTGCAAAGGCAAAACTGGAAGAAACCATTAAGAAGATGTTATAGATCTGATGAAAAAAGCTGATTATGATCTGGTAATCATCGGTGGTGGCCCTGCAGGACTGACTGCGGGGCTTTATGCTGCTAGAGCCCGTATGAAAGTGATTATGCTTGAGAAGGTTACACCCGGCGGGCAGATTCTGGTAACCGACTGGATTGAGAATTATCCGGGATTTCCGGAAGGAATTTCGGGTATTGAGCTTGTCCAGCGGATGACCGATCAGGTAAAACGGTTTGATCTTGCGATTGAATCCGCAGAGGTTTCTGCATTGGATCTATCTCAACCAATTAAAAAAATTACACTTACAGATGGGAAAGCGCTGACAGCTCATGCCTTGATCATTGCTACCGGTGCTTCTCCAAACCCTCTGGGCGTGCCTGGGGAGAGCAAATTTTCCGGCAGAGGAGTGTCATTCTGCGGAACCTGTGATGGGCCTTTTTTCAGGGGTAAGGTCGTAGCCGCAGTCGGGGGTGGTGATACGGCAGTGCAGGAGAGCATTTTTTTAACCAAATTTGCAAGCAAGGTATATCTTATTCATCGCAGAAACGAATTCCGGGCTGAAAAAATTCTTCAGGAAAGAGCCTTTTCCAATGAAAAGATCGAGATTCTCTGGGACTCGGTGGTAACCGAAATCAGCGGGCTTACCAATGTGGAAAAAGTGAGTATCAAAAATGTGAAAACCAATGAAAGAAAAGATCTGGCGGTGGCTGGATGCTTTATCTGGGTCGGGACCCGTCCCAATACCCAGTTTGTTGGTGATGCCATCAAGGTGGATGAAAACGGGTTTATCATCGCTGATGTGAACATGAAGACATCTGCTCCAGGTGTTTTTGTGGCTGGCGATGTTCGAAACACACCGCTTCGTCAGGTTGTCACCGCAGTCGGGGATGCAGCGATTGCCGTTGCCTCTGCAGAACATTATCTGGAAAATTTATCAAGATGAGAACTTATTTTTATTTGTGCATGATCTTTTTTGTCTTTTTGACAAGCTGTTCCTGGTTTGAAACCAAGGAGGAAAAATCGGCTGAAGAGCTTCGTGTTGAAGGTCTCGAAGAATATGAAAAAGGCAACTATAAGAACGCAATCGAGGCTTTTGAGGATTTAAAAGACTGGTATCCTTTCAGCAAATATGCGTCTCTTGCAGAACTGAAAATAGCCGATGCCTATTATCAGATGGAAGAGTATGAAGACGCTGTTTTTGCATATGAAGAGTTTGAAAATCTTCACCCGCGAAACGAAAAAACCCCTTATGCCGTGTACCAGATTGCAAAATGCTATTTCATACAGGTCGATACGGTTGACCGGGATCAGACTCCGGCCCAGAAGGCACTGGATACATACAACCGTTTCATCAAATATTACCCGGACAGTGAGTTTATTCCCCAGGCGATTGAAGAAAGAGATCAATGCATGAAAAGTCTGGCGGGAAATGAGTTGTATGTGGCACTTTTTTATTATAAAACAGGTCATTACAAGGCAGCTTTGTATCGATTCCAGTCTCTGATTTCCGACTACCCGGATGTTGGAATGCACAAGCAGGCTTTGGAATACATCATCCTGTGTGAAGAGGCTTTAAAAAAAAGCAAGTCTGAAGAAAAGCCAGCCGCAGAAAAGAAACCAGTTAAAGAGGAGAAATCATAATACACTCATCCATTCCTGAACCAATCCTGTTCTCCGGTTCTGGTTTGAATTGTATTAATACTAAGTTGCATTCATATTAATACTAACAAGCCAATCAAAACCAGCGATACCC
>CAYTGW010000150.1:2555-10759 GCA_964437395.1 uncultured Desulfocicer sp. | reverse complement strand
ATGAGTCGTATCGTGTTTCGTTAAATGAGCGATCGTTTCAATATCCGTAAGCTCATTAATGGCGACAATCTTGAAATATTCCTTATGAGTTGACTCATATAAAGCGCGTAAAATACAGCGTCCGATTCTCCCATATCCATTGATTGATAATCTGTATGTCATTTTTTTTCAAAAAAAAACGCCTCGTTATTTTTATTATTCGAGGCGTTATCTGTATTTATTTTTATTAAATATCGAGTGTACTCACCTCTAATGCGTTAGTATGAATAAAATTGCGCCTTGGTTCCACTTCATCACCCATGAGCAGAGTAAATACAGCATCGGTTTCTGCCGCATCTTCAATTTTCACCTGAAGCAAATGACGCTTGGAGGGATCCATGGTTGTTTCCCATAATTGATCCGGATTCATCTCTCCCAAACCTTTATAACGTTGTATATTAATGCCCTTTTTCCCTTCTTCGACCATCATATTTAAGAAAATACGTTTGTCATTGATAACTTCAATTTCCTTTGTTGTTTCGCGATCTAAAATCGAAAAAGGAGGTTGATTATATTTGGCAATTTTTTCACTTAATATCAAAGAGTTTTGAAATGAGGTGGAGTGAATCAGCCCCCTTCCTATTTTAATCGGGCCGGATTGACTTTTCATACTAAGATCAACCATGTCCTCAACAAGTTTCTGCCGTGATGGCGGTAAAACATCAAGCTCAAAAACACCACGATCTTCATTCCAGTGTAGATCATCAACTTGATAATCCGCTTCCATTAACTTTTCTTTGAGTTTCAACATGCGTTCATTGTCTTGGAGAAAGGTCTTATCGCTTACGCCTTCTGAAATTAAAAGTTCAATCAAGGATTCATCCAAACCTCTTCTTTTTTGAACTTCGATCATTGAGATATATTCGGATAAATCAGCTAAAAATAAATATAATTCAAAATCAGTGAGTTCTTTTTGGTCGTTTCCAATGGAAACTTTTTTCTTTTCACATATTCTTTTGAATATATATTCATAATGTTCGGTTTCGTCCTTAAGATAAATGCCGCTCTTTCCTTTGCCGACGCGGTATAGCGGTGGTTGGGCGATATACAAAAAACCTTTTTCAATCATTTCCGGCATTTGCCGATAAAAAAAGGTCAGTAATAAGGTTCTGATATGAGATCCATCCACATCCGCATCGGTCATGATAATGACTTTATGGTATCTTATTTTATTAATATCATATTCTTCCGTACCAATACCCATACCCAATACCGTGATGATATTTTTGATTTCATCGCTGCGAAGGATCTTATCAAATCGGGCTTTTTCAACATTTAAAATTTTACCTTTTAAAGGTAGAATGGCCTGAAATCTTCTATCCCTTCCTTGCTTGGCGGACCCGCCGGCTGAATCCCCCTCTACTAAAAACAGTTCCCGTTCAGCCGGATCAGAGTATTGACATTCAGCCAATTTTCCCGGAAGACTTGCGTCCATCAATGAACCTTGGCTTCTGGCCAAATCCCTTGCTCTTTTGGCTGCATCTCTTGCTCTTGCCGCCTCAGCTGCCTTGGCGACGATTTTTTTCGCCACAGCGGGATTTTCCTCAAGATAACGGCTTAAATATTCATTCACAAGTGACTCGACAAGCCCCTTGACTTCACTATTGCCGAGTTTTGTCTTGGTCTGGCCTTCAAATTGAGGATTTTTAATTTTTAAACTAATGACGGCTGTCAGGCCTTCCCGAATATCATCCCCGCCGATTTTAACCTTTAAATTTTTCGGAGCGTTACCGCTATTGGCATACTGGTTGATGGAACGGGTCAGAGCTGCTTTAAAACCGATTAAATGGACTCCTCCTTCAACCGTATTAATATTATTTGCAAAAGAGAATAACCGCTCGGTATAGGTATCGTTATATTGAATTGCCACTTCAATCTGAACGTCGTTTTTTTCTCCGGTAATAAAGATTGGATCATGCAGGCTGGCGTGGGACCGATTAATAAATTCTACATAAGATATCAGACCGCCTTCATAGCAAAAATCTTTTTTTTCATCTGTTCGCTCATCTTCAATAATAATTCTGACCCCTTTATTTAAAAAGGCCAGTTCACGACACCTTCTGCTTAAAATATCAAAACTATAATCATTTTGATTCATTATCCCCATGTCTGGACGAAAATGAACTTTTGTTCCTCTTTTTTCCGTTTCCCCAATTACCTCGAGTTCGCTGGTTTTATTTCCTTTTCCATAAGTCTGATAATAAATTTTTCCTTTGGAATAGACTTCGACTTCCAAAAATTCAGAAAGGGCGTTTACCACTGAAATACCAACGCCATGCAACCCACCCGATACTTTATAGGAATTATTATCAAATTTTCCACCAGCATGGAGTTTTGTCATTACCACTTCAAGTGCCGGTACATGCTCCTTTTCGTGAATACCAACGGGAATTCCTCTGCCGTTGTCCTCGACGCTGACGCTATTGTCGGTATGGATGTTTACCCGGATCGTATTGCAAAATCCAGCCATGGCTTCATCAATGCTATTGTCAATCACTTCATAAACCAAGTGATGAAGCCCTTCTATATCAACATTACCAATATACATGGAAGGTCTTAGGCGAACCGGTTCCAATCCTTCCAGTACATCAATACTATTTTCATTATAATTGCTGTCGTTCATCATATTTTCATCGGCATAATAATGCTCAAAAAGGTTTTATCATCCTTACCCACAACCAGACATGGATTATCTTTATTTTTAAAAAATACATATGCCGTATCACTGTCTATATAGTTAAGCGCATCAAGGAAAAAATAAGGGTTAAAAGCAATTTCTACTTCTTCAAGCTGGTAACTTATCGGCATATCTTCTTTGGATTCACCAAGCTCCGGATTTGCAGTGCTGATGGTAAAATTATTGTCGGCAAATTTAAAGTAGACTCCTTTGTAATCATCCGAGGTCAGAATAGACATTCGTTTAAGCATCATTCTGAAATCCTGTTTGACCAACTCGACCTTGTTTTTTTCTCCAATTTCCAATAAACCATCGTATTTTGGAAATTCTCCTTCTAAAAGACTAATAATTAAAGTTTCGTTTTGTTTTTTAACAATAAAATGATTGTCCTTGATGCCAATAAGAACAACTCCTTCCAAATCTAAAAATTTGCCGACTTCATTGAGTCCTTTTTTAGGAATAATAATACTGTCGGCAATTTCTTCCGGGGTTAATATTCCGGAAAAAATATAATCCACTTTTGACAGTCGTTTACCATCCGTGGAGACCATCCTGACAATGCTTTCATTTTCTCGGGTGATGCATTGAAAATGAATACCGAGTATATGAGCCCTTTTTTCATCCGAAGCCGCACTGACCATCACTGTTTTTTCAATCATTTTTTTAAAATCAAACGAATTGATTTCAAAAAAATGAATATCATCAACAAGTGGAATTTCCGGAAAATCATCTGGATTGGATCCAACAATGTTATACTCAACCTTTTCATTACCGATTTTTAGCCAACGGTTTTCCACTTCGTTGATAATGATCTCATCTTTTGGAAAATTTTTTACAATTTCAAAAAGCTTTTTACTATTAATTGCAATAATTCCATCTACTTCAATATCACCAGGATAAAATCCGATAAAGCCGGTTTCAAGATCTGTTGCGGCAACCGATATCTTTGAATTTATGGATTTTATCAGCACATTTTCAGTCATGGCAAGATTGCTTTTACGGCTTGTTATTCCTTGAATTTTTGAAAGAACATCAACAATATCGCTTTTTCTGATTGTAAATTTCATAAAAAATTCCCAACCTTAAAATAGTGAAAAAGAATAAGGCTCGATTGAGGTGTGAATAATCGTTATGAATAGTAACATACATACAAAAGATCAATATTAAAATATATATTTAAAAATACATTAATATCCAAATGTATTTATATTTATTTTATATAAAACTAATATTATTAACACTTGTCGATATAGTGAAAAGTCATTTAACTAATTTAAATTTATGTAAATTATATATTGAATAATACCTATAGAAAATGTTCATCATAGGCGATTTATCAACAATGGTTCATGAATCTGTTGAAAAGGCGGCTTTTATTAACAATCAGTCATATACATTTAACCATCAAAAAAATTATTCAAGGCGGTTTTTATTATTTGGTTTAATAATTAAATCGATACGCCGGTTCATTGATTGGCCTTCAATGGTTTCATTAGTGGCGATGGGTTGCGTTTTACCATATCCAATATATTGAATGCGTTCATCAGATATGGCTGAATTGGAAACAATATATTCTTTAACCGCCTTGGCTCGCTCATCAGATAATTTTTGATTGGTTTCATCGCCTCCACGACTATCCGTATGACCTTCCACAGTTACACTACAATTGGAAAATTCATTAACAGCATCTATCGTTCTTGAAAGCATATTGTAATACTGGGGTTCGATAATCGCTTTTCCAACCGGAAAGGAAAGGCCAATAAGCCTTATGATGATGGTGTCTCCCTCAAGAAGAATTTTGGCTTCCGATGGGTTGAATAATAAACCGATTCGGGTAAGTTTTTTTTGCCGCATTTGTTCCTGATTCACCTTGGATTGCAATTTGTTTTTGGTGGATGATAACTGATTGAGTTGTTCATTTAATTTTAAAATTTGATTTTGGGAATTGTAGATTTCCGTATCTTTTTGGGTTAAGCTTTGAAAATATTGTTTTTTTTCTTCTTCTAATTTTTGTGATAAAAATAGATTGTTTTGTTGTAATGTTTCAATTGATTGAACAACATTGTTGGTAGGCAATTCCAGACCTTCATCAAAATGCAAATTCATATTTACAGTTGAGGCTACTTTCTGTAAAGAATTTTCCAAAGCCAAAAAAACAGTTTCAATTGTTTGATCGTCATTAATGATGTTTTTTATATTTTTTGATAAATATATTGAATGGTTAACTTCATATTCAGCCTGTTCGGCAATTTGCGCTGCTTCCGCCTGGTCGTATCGATTGGCCTGGAGCATTGAGGCGGATTTTTCGGCAAAAATTCGACTTTTTTTAAGCGTTATCGGAGCATATTTTTCAACGTTCATATTTTCGGCTTTTTGCAGGAGCAACCAGGTCTCCTTAAGATATTTGCTTTGAATGGCAAATAGTTCGATCTCACGGTATAGCTTTTCTGATTCTATTGATTTTTCTTTCGCATATTTATTATCTTCATCTTCAAATAATTCTGCTGCTTCTTGGAAAAGTTCTTCAGCTTCATTCCATTTTTCAATATCGTGCGTTGGCCCGTCCACACGTAGACTATCTTCTCTGGCAGCCATGGTGACGGAAAAAAAAACAGAAGCTATTTTTGCATGCTCAATGGCTTTGTTAAATTCAGTAATAGCGTTACCCAATAATAGTTCGATTTCAGATATATTTTCACTGTTCGTATAGTTGTTTTTCGCATCATTATAATATTCCATTCCATTCGCAAATCTTTCAGGAGAATAAAATTCCACTTTTTCCTTTTTGGAAGATAAAATTATTTCATCCACCTTTTTAAAAAGTTTTTCTCGTTGTGGTATCTGGTTGGATCTGATTATTTTATAATTTAATAATATTAATAAGATACAAAAAAAATAAATTTTATAATCAGCAAATCGTTTCATGAATTCCTCCACAATAACATGCAGCTATAATTTATATTTTTTGATGAATGTGGATATTACAATTTTTAAGATGGATTTGGCAACAAATGTTAAAGATATAAAAAAGTTTTTTCATGTTGACATGACTGTTTGAAAATGAATTTATTTTAAAAAATGCATAATGGGAATGTATGATACAATCTCCAAATAACAGAATTACTGGAAAGGCATTAAGTTGGCAACGATTACACTTAAAAAGGGACGTGAGGATTCACTTATCCGGCGACACCCGTGGATTTTTTCCGGTGCGATTGCAAAGATCGATGGTCAATTGCAAAACGGAGAGACGGTGGCAATCAAGGCTTCCGATGGCAATAGATATGGGTTCGGAGCGTATTCACCCCATTCTCAAATTGCTCTGCGGGTCTGGACGTTCACTTCTGAAGAGGAAGTTTCCGAGGCTTTCTTACGGGAACGAATCGTGCGTGCCATTCGGTACAGGAGCGAACAGCAAACCAAATACGGAGATACGTGCGGCAGAATGATTTATGCCGAATCCGATGGATTGCCGGGCCTGATTGTGGATCGGTATGGGGACTTTATAGTTAGTCAATTTTTATCAGCAGGTGCGGAGTATTGGAAAGATACGTTTATCTCTTTGTTAAAAGAATTGATACCCTGTACGGGAATCTATGAGCGATCTGATACCAAATCTCGTGAAAAGGAAGGGTTGCCTATTCAAAGAGGCGTTCTGTGGGGCAAGGCTCCCCCGGATCTTGTTGAGGTAAGTGTGTGTGGAAACCAATTTTTTGTTGATATCATAAACGGGCATAAAACCGGTTTTTATCTGGATCAAAAGGAAAACCGAATACGTGTGCGGGAATACATGGCAGGGGCTCAAGTTTTGGATTGTTTTACCTATACAGGTGGTTTTGCGGTTTCCGCATTAAAAGCAGGGGCCGACCACGTGACGTGCATAGACAGCTCGGCTACAGGGCTTGAATTGACTCGTCGGAATATTGCCGTTAACCAGCTTGATTTATCCAAAACCGAATTTGTGAGGGATGATGTTTTTTCTGCGCTGAGGTATTACCGGGATTCAGGTCGCCGGTTTGATATTATTGTGCTGGATCCGCCTAAATTCGCTTCGTCCCGTAGGGAAGTAGAACGAGCCTGCCGAGGATATAAGGATATAAATTTACTTGCCTGTAAATTGCTCTCACCCGGAGGTGTTCTGATCACTTTCTCCTGCTCTCAGCATATTAATTCTGACTTGTTTCAAAAAGCAGTTGCTTTCGCAGCCCTGGATGCCGGGCGCGACGTACAGATATTGGAATGGTTACATCAAGCCTCCGACCACCCCACCGCGCTGAACTTTCCGGAAGGGAATTACCTCAAAGGACTAATATGTAAGGTTTGGTAGTGAAATTAAAACTACTTCAAGAGGATAATATAAGCTCTATATCGGATAACGGATAGGCCATACAAGGATGAATGTATCCAAACATGAAATCCGACTTTCTCAATTTTACTCCCTCTGGATGAAAAATTTTACCTGAAATCATTTTAGAGCGGCAAAGGCTACACTCTCCTGATCGGCACAAGGAGGGTAGGACGATTCCATTTTTTTCAAGCGCAACCATCAGAGGCTCGGAAGCCTTGGCCGACAAAGTTTTTCCGCCTTTTATACGCACGCTGAAAATATCATTTGATCCAACTTCCTTTGGCCAGCCTTTTTCAACGGTTACATCAATAGGGGGACCATAAACTTCCGTACGAATTTTTGATCTTCTGACACCACGTTTTTCAAGCTCCTTGAGACAAAAGGAGTACATGGCTTCCGGACCGCAAAGGTAGAATGTTTTTGAAGAAAAAATTCCAATAACTTCCTGGAGGAGTTCCGCAGTGATAAAACCGGTTCGACCTTCATATTCTTCTAAATGATCCGAAATCACTATGGTATACGAAATATTAGGGTGTTTTTTTGTGATTTCCGAAAGTTCGTCTTGAAAAATAACATCTGCATGACTTCGACACCCATAAATAAGTTGGATATGTCTGGACGACTGACAGGTATCCGCCGTCTCCCGAATCATGCTCATAAATGGTGTGATTCCGCTTCCGCCAGCCAAGAAAACAAGATCATCACCATGAAAAAGAGGATTATAATGAAAATTTCCGTTGGGCGAAGAGCTCTCCAGTTCATCGCCCGGTTTAAGATTATCGAAGAAATAGCCGGAAATTAATCCATCTTTTACCCGACGAATGGTGATATCATAGTACCCTGTCTGGGTGGGCGCGGAAGATATGCTGTAGGGTCGGCTTGTTCGGATTCCGTCTACATCAACGGAGATGGTCAGGTATTGTCCAGCCTGAAAAGGAGGAAGAAAACCATTTTTTGCGATAAAGCGAAAAGTACGGGTGGATAGAGTCTCCTGAATAACATCAGACAACCTCAAAACAATTTTCTTTGGGTGTAACCGGGAAATAATTTGCGCCACCATTCCCCTCAAAAAAGTATAATCGGAGCCATACTTTCTTAGAATTTCGATTTCCGCTGCAATTTCCTGGTATCCTTCGATAT
>CAYTGW010000150.1:0-2545 GCA_964437395.1 uncultured Desulfocicer sp. | reverse complement strand
CTTCGATATCCTTCAGCACATCCTGTAAAGCCATGTTTGTTCCGTCCTTACATTTTCTTATTCGACTTCAGAATAGAACGAGCCGCTGATAAACCCGAAGTCAGCGTTGGTTGGAAACCGCCTCCTCCCACCCAGGCGCCTGCATGATAGAGCCCCGCAATGGCGGATTTATCTGAACGAAAATAGGCAGAGTCCTTGGCATATTGGTTAAACCCATAAATCGCCCCACCCGGATGACCAAGATACCGGATATGTGTAAGTGGAGTGGCGGCTTCGGCCTCCTCAATCCGGTCGCGTAAGCCTGGAAAAAGCAGTTCAGCCAGTTTTAACATATTTTCGGCATAGTGGTATTTTGCTTTGGCATACTGGTGGGGCGGAACCAGGTACCAGGGCTCGGCATATTGCAGGGCAACGAGGGCCGCCTGACACTTGCCAGGAGGTGAAAAGTCCGGATCCGAAACATCATAGCAAGTGAACAAGGCCCACTCCTGGGGCTCAAGTGTTTTCCAGACATCATACGCCCTGTTCATATTCGTGGTTGTCAGTATAAAGTTGGTGGTCTCGTGAATTCCGAGTTCATCCGGCTCGCAATCCAGGCCTAAATACAACGTGAAGGCGGATGGCCCGATTGTTTTACTTCTGAAAGAATCCAACAGGCTTTCAGGTATTTCTTTCGGGTCGATGAGATCAATGTAGGTCTGAATTGTACTCGCATTGGATACCACACAACTTGTATCTATCCGATCGCCTTGTTCTGTAATAACCCCTTTTACCGCACCATTCTCGACCAGGATTTTGTTTGCAGCGCAGTTGAATCGGGCTTCGCCGCCTGCCTGAAGGAACGTATCGAAAAGTGCATTGGAAAGGGCCTGGGAGCCGCCTTTGAGATGGTAAGGCTTGAATTCAATATAGGCCCACAACATAATCGCCAAGTCCCCAAATGGTAGCCGGTTGGGTGGAACACCCATATAGCCCCAATACACACTGAGAATCGTTTTTAAATGTTGATCCAAAAAGTATTCATCCAAAACTTCTTGGGTATTTCGGAAGGCATATTTAAAAAAGAGTGGATATTTTTCCTTTGAAATATTGGGATCGCGAAAAAAAATTCCCTGAACAAGCTGGATGCTGAAAGCGTAAACCAGATCAAAAAATCGATGGATGGAATCGCCTTCTTTAGGAAATTGCCTTCGGAGTTCGCTTTCGACTTTTCCTCGTTCGGCTTTGAGTGTGATGTCAAAAACGCCGGGAAAGGTGACCCGATAGAGATTCTCCATTTCCACAAACTCGAGTTTGTCCATCACGCCCATTTCGCTTAATATCGATCGTAATGGGCCGGGACGTTCCTTTGATCCTAAACCGCTAAGCTGATGAAGAGCCACTTCGAACTCGAACTGTCCTCTTACAAAGCTTGTGGCGCAACCTCCGGGGATATTATGCCTTTCAAGAAGAAGTATCCTGCGTCCGGCTTTAGCAAGTGTCAGCGCCGCCGTCAATCCGCCGTTTCCCGCACCGATGACCACTGCATCATAGATTGGCATGGATACTCCCTATATTTTCAGATTTTAAATACCAAAGGTCTGATAGAAATACGCTCGCTCAAATTTGTTGTCAAGCAAAGGATTTCTGTTGCATGATTTGTCTTGATAAGAGCTTTAAGATGATCTGGGCGGCATAGATATTATTTTTGTCAATGCCGGAGTCGGCCTAGGGGAAAAAGTCGGTGATGGCCAGTTTCAAAAAACAAAAACCACCATTGCCACCAATCTACTTGGTGCTGCCGCAACCGTGGATGCTGCCGCCACACTTTTTCTGAAACAGGGAACCGGACATATCGTCGGGGTATCATCGGTGGCGGCTTTCAGAGGCATGCCGCGCAGTGCATCTTATAGTGCCTCAAAAGCAGGCATAGCAATCTATCTCGAAGCACTGCGGGCCGAACTATATGGTAAAAACATTGATATCACAGTTCTCTATCCCGGATATATCGATACGCCCTTAAATAATATGTTGCCCAGTCGTCCGTATAAAAAAGGCCCGTCGCAAACCGCAACGGGCCTTTTGCTTGGCTTTTGGGCAATGACTAAATATCGAAATAAAGCATAAATTCGTGGGGATGGGGACGCAGTTTGACTGCATTGGATTCATGCTTGATTTTATATTCAATCCAAGTATCAATCACGTCCTTTGTGAATACGTCGCCCTTTAACAGGAATTCAGAGTCGGCTTTCAGGGCGGCCAAGGCTTCATCCAGCGAACCCGGAGCCGACGGCACCAGGGCCAGTTCCTCGGGCGGCAGATCATAAATATTCTTATCCAGCGGTTGACCCGGATCCATTTTTTTCTCGATGCCGTCAATGGCGGCCATCAAAACGGCGGAGAAAGCCAGATACCCGTTGCAGGACGGATCCGGCGTGCGGAATTCTATCCGTTTGGCCTTGGGCGAAGAGCTGTACATGGGAATGCGGATGGCGGCGCTGCGGTTACGGCTGGAATAAGCCAGATTCACCGGCGCTTCAAAGCCCGGAACGAGACGCTTGTAGGA